>DATLEI010000090.1:0-17527 GCA_035525375.1 Acidimicrobiales bacterium | reverse complement strand
GGTCGCGCCACCGATGCTCGCCGGTCTGACCCCGGTCGCGCACGACTGGCAGCCGGATCTCGTCGTCTCGGATGCCGCTGACTTCGCCGGTCCGATCGTTGCCGCCGAGCTGGGCGTGCCGGGGGTCGCCAAGGGCTTCGGCGCGCTTCTGCGTGAGCCGCAGGTGGCGCGCGTGGAGGCGGAGGTCGCTGCGCTGTGGCGCTCTCGCGGCCTTGAGCCACGTCCGTACGGCGGGTCGTACGACCACCTGTACATCGACCCGTACCCGCCGGAGCTGCAGCCGCAGGCGGCGCCCCATGTTCCGCGTCGTCAGCTAATGCGGCCGGTCACCTACACCGGACCGGTAGACACCAGGGTCGCGCTTCCGCTGCCGGCCGTCCGCCGGGACCGGCCGCTGGTCTACGTGACGATGGGCACGGTATTCAGCGAGGCAGCCGTACTGCAGGACGTGGTTGCGGCGTTGGGGCAGCTCGATGTACGCCTTCTGGTGACGGTAGGTCCGCAGGGCGACCCGGCGCTGCTCGGCGAGCAACCGGCGCACGTGCGCGTGGAGCGTTACGTGTCACAGAGCGCGCTGCTGCCGCACTGCCACGTCGTGGTGTCGCACGCCGGTTCGGGTACGGCCATGGCGGCGCTTGAGCTCGGGCTCCCCCAGCTGTGCCTGCCGCAGGGCGCTGACCAGTTCGTGAACGCGGCGGCGATCTCGTCGGCCGGCGCCGCCATCTCGCTGGTGCCGGCTGAGGCCACCCCCAGCGCCGTGCCTGACGCCGTCGTGCGCCTGCTCGACGACGCTTCGTACAGCGAGGCGGCTGACCGGCTGAGCGGCTCGATAGCTGCGATGCCCTCACCGGATGACGTGTGCGCGGTCCTCGAGAAGATGCTCTAGCACCGGAGGTCGAAGCACGGCGTCACGCGACACGTACCTCTCACTCGTCTGTCGGCTGGGCAGCCGCGCTTGTAAGCCTGTATGACAGTGCACCGTCCGTCGAGCCGTTGCCGCTTGTCTCTGCAGAGGCGAACGCTTGTTCGGTTCGTGTCGGAGGGGCGACACACACACACGAGGTCCACGCTTTGTGCGTCATTCACGAGGGCGTTTGGTCTGGCGGAGACGCACCTACTCCTGCCCGCAGCGTGAACGCTCCCACCGTGGTCGGCGAGGCGCAGTTCGATGGATCGAACCGGTGCTTCCGGCCACGCGCGGCACACCGACAGGCGTACCGATCGGTCACGCCGAGCTACAGGCTGGCGGTGGCGATGAGTTCCGTTTCGGTGACGGCGCGTCGAATGCCGGCGCCAGCTGCCGCTTCGTCGCCCTGCGCCAGCCGAAGGAGGGCGAGCCCGGGCTGAGGCTCCCGCCCGAGGCCGCTCGCTCTGCGATAAGCGGCCTCAGCAGCCTTGACATCGCCACAGAGGCGGTGAAGCTCACCCTCGCAGTACGCGGCCCCTCCCTGCGCGAGCCGGTTGAGGGCGCCCTCGGTGAACAGCTGACCAACACGGCCCACCTCGACCGTGGCCTCGTCCCAGGCTCCCTTCAGGGTCATGAGCTCTCCGCGGTGGACCAGACACAACCCCTTGTGGGCCACCATCTCGGGTTGCTGGTCACACCACCGGGTAAGCGCCTCGGTCCACTCCCGGGCGCGGCGCAGCTCATAGACGTCCCGGCAAAACGAGATCGTGTAGCAGAAGATGATCCCGGCGACGATCGGAGAAAGCTCGCCCGTCGTCGCCGCCACCATCGTCTCGTCCACCAGGCGCACGCCGTCGGCTCTCCGGCCGAGACGGATCAGGGCGTGGCCGCGCACCATGAGGCCGATAGCGACAAGATCGCAGTCTCCGAATCGCTCGCCGATCTCAGCAATCTCCGCCGCGACGGCACCTGAGCCGTCGAAATCGCCAGTGAACTCGTGCTCCAGCATGCGGGCCTGAAGGACGTATCCCCGCTCGACACAGTCAGCGGGCTCCCGCTCCAGCAGGCGCTGCCCTCGGGCGAACCATCCTCCGGCTCGACCCGCCTCGCCCCGGAACAGCAGGTTGTGACCGATCCAGAAGCTGCAGCGCACAGCCGCACGCGTGTCGTCGACATCGAGGTAGCCCTGATGGGCACGCTCGAAGGCGCCGATGTAATCGTCGTCGCGTCCGATCATGTAGGCCGATCGACCGAGGCGCTCGAGATCGGCGGGTGCGAGCGGCGCCATCGCATCAGCGACCGAGAGCGCCTCGTAGGCGCGGAGCCAAGCCCACCTGATGTAGGCATCGCGCCCCCGCTCGAGATCGCCCCACTCAGCCACGCCCGAACCTCCTCCGACCAGGTTACGGGCCGGCGGAGTCGGGAGCGGCGCCGGCTCTGCAGTCGACTGGCCGGTAACGCCTGGGGTCATGCGCGACCAAACGCGTGAGTCCTGTCTCACCATCAACGCACGATGTGCCAACGCTCCAGTGCCCGTCACCTGTCGTCGTTACCGGGCGCCAGGGAGGTGCCGAAGCCTTCGGGCCCGAAGGGCACCTCGGCGAGAGATGATCTCGTCGATTCGTGAAGGACGCCGATTTTTGTTGTAACGCCGAACTTTTGTTCGTGTCGGAGGGGCGACACATACACGAGGTCCACGCTTTGTGCGTCCGTTCACGAAGCCGTTTGGTCTGCCCAGCACCGCCGGAAGCCCCTTGACAAGACATAGGAACATCGCTCTGGTCGTCGAGGCACGGCTCCGCCACCCGGGCGTGTCCTTCCTGTACGGCAGGCCTCTCGGTACCGAGCACAGCCTGCTGAGCCTGGCCCACCGCAAACTGCAGGCCGCCGGCGCCGGCGGCCTCCCGCTGGCGGTGTTCGGCTGCGGCACCTCCCACCCCGAGGCCAACGCCGAGGGCTGCAAGATCGCCAGCCTGCTGGCCGAGTTCACCGGTGCCCCACTTGTCACCGCCGGATTCTCGGGCGTGACCTGGCCGACGGTGCCGGAGGCGCTAGTCCACCTCCAGCGCCTGCGCAGCCCGGGTGGCCGCCTTCTCCTGGTTCATGGCCACAGGAGTGCTGGTCGAGCGCATCCAGGGCCAGATCCTGGCCTTCTCCGCCCGCACAGGCGTCGACGTGGTCGACGGCGGCGCTTCGGCGTGGGCGACGTCATCGCCGAGATCCTGGCCGCCTGCCACCGCGAGGCCCTCGCCAGCGACGTGCGCATGAGCTGTGACGCCTGCGCCTACCGGAATCCCTCCCGGGTCTGGAGGACCGGGTTGTGCAACCTGTCGGGGTCGGGCACTCGCGTCTGGCCTTCGAGCATCAGCACCCCACACCAGCCACACGCCGGAGCCTGCAGCCGCCCTCGGACGTGGAGATCGAATGCACCGCACTCCACGCTGAACCCCATCCCGGGACTCGGGACGCGAACGAGCCCCCGGCGGGGGAGGCCCGGGGCTCGTTCAAGTGTGCGCTCGGTCAGGAGCTACCGGCGGCCGGCGGCGGGAACCTCGGGCCTGTCGTCGTCGTCGTCGTCGGTGTCACGGGAGCCGGCCGGGGTCTCGTCGGCCTCGTCGTCGTAAGAGTCCTCGCCCCGCTCGGGCCGAACCTCGTCGGCGGTGTCCGCCGAGCCCGTGGTGGAGGGCTTGTGGGCGTCGGTGTTCTCGGACCGGCGCTGCTCGGCCCGCTCGCGGGCCTCCTCGCTGATCACCTTGCCGTCGACGCCCCCATCCTGGGCGTCGGCGCTGGCCCGCTTGCCGAAGTCGTTGTTCTCGTTCTCCTCGGCGTGCTCGGCGTCCTCGGTCTCCTCGATCTCAGCGGCCTTCTCGGTCTCCTCGGTCTCTTCGGACTCGGCGACGTCGTTCTTCTTGGCCTCATCCTTGCCGCCGGGGATGTCCAGCGGAGTCACGGCGTCGATCACGTGGGCCACGCCGTTCTGCGCCGGCTCGGGCAGCACGCCGGCGGCGCCTGCGCCGGTGACGCTCAGGGCGGCCACGGTAAGGCCCGCTCCGGCCTTGGCCAGGCTGACTCCGGCCAGCTTGGCGGCGATCCCACTCAGAAGCTCGGTCACGATCATTTGCAGTTCTCCTCACGTTGGTAGTCCGGCCACCTGGCGATCGGGCCCGGCGACGTTGCTGGCTGCCTTCGCCGGCAGGTCGCCTTTTCGGTTGTCGAGACCCGCTGTCGCGTCTCACCCTCGTAATCGCCGAGCCTCGGCAAAGGGGTACGGGCTTCGCGGGGCAATATTCGGCGGTGATCCAGGGGATGAACGAGACGGACCTCTCAACTCCCCCCCCTGCCGTGGCCGATACCGCGTCCACGGCGCCCGATCGTTTCTTTGGACCCGCCCGTGACTCTCGGACCCGCCTTCGACCAGATTCTCACCGCCGCTCAGGCCAACGCCGGGTGGGCCTTCACCCGTCTGTACGAGTCGCTGGCACCGGCGGTGGTTGGCTATCTCCGGTCCCAGGGAGCCACCGACGCCGACGACCTCACCAGCGAGGTCTTCCTCGGGGTGTTCAACGGCCTCGGCTCGTTCTCCGGGGGCGAGACCCAGTTCCGCTCGTGGGTTTTCACCATCGCCCACCGGCGGCTGGTGGACCACCGGCGAAGCCGCGCCCGCCGGCCGCAGCCGGAGTCACTCGAGGAGCGAGGTTGTGAAGGTGGACTTTCGGCCGGCGCCGACGAGGTGGCCCTGGCCAGTCTCGGCACCCAGGGGGTGCAGCGCCTGCTCGAGGAGCTGAGCCCCGACCAGCGGGAGGTCCTGGCCCTGCGGGTCCTGGCCGACCTGACCGTTGAGCAGGTGGGCGAGACGCTGGGCAAGGCCCCAGGGGCGGTGAAGGCGCTCCAGCGGCGGGCGCTGCAGGCCCTGCGCAAGAAGCTGACCGAGGAGGGCGTACCCCTGTGAGCCGTCCGGACGATTGCCCTTCCGAGATGCCTTTCCCCCTGGATGACGCGATGGCCGAGAAGCTGGTGACCGGACGGGTGGCCGCTGAAGCCGACCTGGCCCCGCTGGCCTCCTTCCTGGACGAGATGCGGGCCGAGGCCAATGGTCCCGCCCCGGCACCTTCGGCCGCCCTGGCCTCGATTCTGGCCTCCGGCCTCCCTGCCGGGCAGCTCGCGCCGGAGCGAGCAGGAGCCCCAGCGCCTGGCGTGGCAGCCCTTTCCCCGCCCGTCCAGGCACCTCGGGAGTCGGACCGGAGCAGCTCGCGACGCCTGCTGTGGGGCTGGGGAGCCAGGCTGGCCGGTGCCGGCGCGTTGGCCAAGATCGGCCTCGGCGTGGGCGTAGCGGCGGCCAGCGTCACCGGTGCTGCCGCCGCCGGCGTGCCTGTGGCCCGCGACATCGTCGAGGCGGTGACCCCGGTCGAGTTCCCCGACCGCCGCCCGGCTCCTGCGCCGCCCACGCCCTCCGACCGCACTGCGCCTGCTCCGGGCGCCGACCGTGCTCCGGCCGCGGAAGTCGTCTCGAGCGGCAATCCTGGCGGGATCTTCGTGAGGCCCGGGCAGCTCGATGGCCGGGTTCCCCCCACTTCGGCCCGGCCGCCGGCCGAGGTCGTCCCGACCGTTCCCGGCAAACGCCGCCCCGGGCCCACTCCGCGCCCCGAAACGCCGGCGCCCACCTCCACCACCCCGGACACCACGCCGGGGCCTGGGGCGGGCCCGGGGCGGGCAGCAGAGGCGGGGACATCGCTTCCCTCCTTTCGATCCTCAGGACCAGGTCCAGCCGCCGGCGGGCAAGCCACGTCTGATCGACACTCCAGCCGGCGCGCCGGGAACGCTCGACTACGGGCCTTGACCTCCACGCTTCGCCGCCCTTCGTGACCAGGTGATTCGCGAAGGCGTGGGGGTTCATATCGGTGTCGGAAGGGGGACTTCGATGTCGACTACACGACCAGTCTGGGAAGGCGAGTTCGTCGCGGCATGAGCGCAGGTAGGCAACACCACGACCGCCAGCGGAGGTCAAGCTGCATGCCCATGACGCGCTAGCCACATCGTGTGCTCTCGTGAGATCGCATCCTCGGCGTCACTCATCTCGAGCGACCACGAATTCTCGTCGGTAATGGCCGACAGCCTCTCGCGCACGAGCGAGAGTTCTTGCGACGCGAGCGCGTATGACGTCGCGAGGATCCGGTGCTGCTTGAGCTGGACCCATGCCGTCGCACTCCCGGCGGCAGCCGCGGCGATTCCGAGTATGTCGAAGTCGACCCATCCGAAGAAGCGGGCGACGGAACCCACAATGCCGATGACGTTCGATGCCGCAGCCGTTGCACCCCAACGCCGCGCACTATCGCCATTTGCCTGTGCTTTGCCCGCGTACCAACGCATCTGGTCCTCGACTCGACCGATGCAATAGCTCTCCCTCCGACGGTCAAGAGGCTGACGTCGAAGCTCGCGCATCGCACCGGTGATCTGGTCGCCGACCACTGGGGCCAGCTGCACCTGGTCGGCCTTCTTCACCACCTCCTCGACCCGTTCGAGAAACAGACGGTCAGCATCATGCGCTCCGAGCGACAATGCAAAGGGGTCGCCGCCAACGGCGTAGCGCCAAGCGAGCGTCTTGATCGACTCGGCGATCGCTCGCCCTCGGGTACCAGCGCTCCTCAGCCCGGTCAGCGCCGAGTTTCAGCGTGAAGAACAGCGAAGCCACGAACGCCACAGCGGCCAGGCCGGCCAGCACATCGAGCTCACGCGAATGAGGGTTGCCTGGCTCATCGGGATGGACGACCCCGCCGGCGTGGCGCGGCCGCCTCGGCGACGGCGTGGGGATCGATGCCGTCGGTGGAGCGCAGAGCGCGGGTCAACAACTCGCTCAGTACCTGAAGCTCATCGTCGTTGAGGCCGCCCAGCATGGCGGTCTGGATAGCCACCGCCTCCGGTAAGTAGCGGTCGAGCACTACTCGGCCTGCATCGGTGATCGACACCAGGACCTTGCGTCGGTCTTGGGGGTGGGGCCGGCGCTCCACCAGAGCGCGCTTCTCAAGGCTGTCGATCACCGTGGTTACCGTCCCGCTCGTCAGGTGGAGGTGCTCGCCGATCTCGTTCGGGGTCAACGCGTTATCCGCCCCCTCGAGCACGGACAGGGCTTGGGCCGTGGCCAGATGCAGGCCATGGACGCGAAGGCGTCGGTTGACCGCGTCGACCAGCACGTCGCTTAGTCGGACCAGGTTGCGCATCGCCTGGTTCGCCCACGGGTTCCCCCCCGGGAACTCGGCTCGGAAGGCTTCAGGTGCGTTGGCGACAGGGGCCCGTTTCAAGGCGCGGGTGACTCCCGAGCGAGGCGGGCTAGACGCCGATCGACGAGTAGTCAAGCTCCTCTGCGACCTCCCAGAACGTGATCTCCGGTACGCCGTCGACGCCGGCCCGGCCCATGGCGTCCCGAAGCGAAGGATCGGCGAGGAACGCCTCCGCCTGGGACCGGTCGCCGAACTCGGTGAGCACCATCACGGTGTTGGACTCGTCGCTGCGCCGAAGCACGCGATGGCCGACGGCGCCATGTGCCTTGCGGATGGCGCCGTGCTCGTCGAACACCGCCTTCCAGCTGTCGAAGTCGGCGACTCTGTGGGCAATGGACAGGATCATGATGCCTCCTTGGTAGACTCTCTTGATCCCACGATACATGAGGCCAAGAGACTTTGCAGAGGTTTCTCGCCTGGAGAACGGCGCCGACCAGAGCATTGGCGCGGCACTTCGTTGTGTCGGAGGGGGGACTTGAACTAACCACCCCTGCCGGAACCTCGTCGTTTGCAAAACGTTTGCACGGCGACACACCTGTACTCCTTCTTGTTCTGCCTGACCGCTCCCCGTGGCGAGCATGGTCCACCTCAGGAAGGACGGATCCGACGAAGATCAAGGCCGGCGATCCCCTCAAGACGCCGTCACCAGCAACGATCTCCAGCCCAGCACGGCAGGCGTGGTCGCAGCCCACGCGTCGGGACAGCGTTCCAGGGCCCGTTGCGCGTCTGACTTCCGTCTACGCGACATCTGCGGGACGCTATAGCGGCGCCCGTGCCACCACGCGGATGGACCGGAGCGTGGCTTGGGATCACCGGCAGAAGCGCCGATCGGTCCCGCTTCGTGCTATCAGCCACCGCGATATCACCAACTGATATGTGGTGTCCCTGACCGGCACCTATGCCATGCGCGAGGGCGTCTGCGCCCGCATGTTCTGGGGCACCTGTTCTGGGACACCCCGCACTGGGGAGCGCACCCCGGAACCGTCGATATGGCGCGGTCGCACGCCCGACTCCTCGGAAGCGCGAGAAGGCCGTCCCGTACTCAGGAGTTGTGGTCCGAAGCATCCACCGTGGCTCGGGACGAAAGGACCTCCCGCTGATCCCGGAGGACACGCATGTAACCGGCGATCTCAGGATCAGTCTGCGACACTATGTAGGTGACGGTGCCAGTGTCAGTGTCAGGACGCCTGGTCGGGCGCGAGGCTGAGCTTGCCGTGCTGCGCGGCGTTCTGACGCACCGGCCACCCGGTACCGGCGCGGCTGTCGTCCTCCGCGGTGAGGCGGGTGTGGGCAAGTCTCGCCTCGTACGGCAGGCCCTCGAGGGTGCCCCGCTGGGGTCGAAGGTTCTCGTCGGGCGGGCGACCGAGGAGGCCGGTTCGGTCCCGTACCGGGCGCTGCATGAGCTCGCCGTGGCGGCGGTCGTGTCCGTCGGCGTCGACACCGCGGCGCTCGGGCCGCTCGCTTCGCCAGCGCGGCTTCTCGCTGGCCTGCAAGCGGACGGTCCGGCTGAGTCGCTCTCCCCGATTGTCGCGGCCGAGGCGGTCCTCGCTCTCGCCCGGGGGGCGGACGCGACGCCGCCGGTGCTGGTGGTGGAGGACGGGCAGTGGGCGGACCCAGACACCGCGGCCGCCATCGAGCACATGGTCGCTCGTGCTGGGGCGACCGGTGTCGTGGTCATCGTGACGATCCGTACCGGGCCGGGCGAGCCCGGCGCGTCGGTCGCGGAGCGGTTGCGCCTGCATCCGGGGGTCGTCGATCTCGGGCTGGTCCCGCTCGGACGGGAGGAGATCGTCGAGCTTCTCGGCGAGTGTCTGGGTCAACCGCCTCCGTCCGCGTTCGCGTGGTTCGTGGCCGATCGCGCCGACGGTCTGCCGCTGCTGGTGGAGGCGCTCGTGGAGGGGGCGGTGGCGGCGTCGGTCCTGCGGCGCACCGGTGGACGCTGGCAGGTCGACGACTCCCTTTCGGACGTCATGCCGATGACATTCGCCTCTTCGGTGCAACGGCGTCTCGACCGCCTCGGTCCGGACGCTCGGCTGACGGTCGAGGCGGCCGCGCTGGTCGGGCGCTACTTCGGATGGGGGGACGTGACGGCGATCTCTGGGCTGGACGCCGGCACCACACGCGCCGCCCTGCGAGAACTGGCCGACGCCGGCTTAATCGTCGCGGACAAGAACGCAGCGTTCGCTTTCCGTCACGCCCTCGGCCGTGACGCCGTGCTTCGCCAGCTCCTCCCGTCCGACCGCCAGGATCTCGCCCGACGCGGTGTCGCCGCCATCGACGCAACCACTAACCCCGCGTTGGCGGGTTCGTTGGCGGAGCTCGCCGGCGACCGACTGGCCGCCTCGATGCATCTGGTCAGCGCGGCGCGGCGCGCCCTCACCGTCGGCGCCCTCACCGCTGCCGAGGAGACCCTGTGGCGCGCCTGGGACCTGCACGCGTCCGATGAGGCGGCCGACTCGCTGCTGGAGACGTTTACGCTCCAGGGACGAGCGGACGAGGCGATCCGCCTCGGACGGGCGTTGGGCCCCCGCGCCCGCCATCCAGCTGTGGCGCTGCGACTGGCGAAGGCGGCGCTGACGGCCGGCGACTCGGTCTCGGCCGCCGCGCATCTCGAGACCCTTCGAACCGTGCCAGAGGGCGACCGCTCGGCTGGCGTCCACCTCGTGGCCGCCGAGCTCGCCCTCCAGGGCGGGGACTTCTCGGACGCGACAGCGCATGCCGAGCGGGCCCACGAGGCAGCGGTGCGCGACGGTGACGCTGCGTCGGTGTGCGAGGCCCTCGAGTTGGCCGGCCGCGCGGCGCGACCATTCGACCTGGCCGCCGCCGAGTCAGCGTTCGAGCGCGCATACGGCACGGCTGTCGAACACGGCCTCGAACCGTGGCGTCTGCGCGCCCTGCAGGAGCTCGGGACGATCGACTTGTTCAGCACCCAACGAGTCGATCGGCTGGCCGAGGCGCGCCTCGCCGCGACGGCGACGGGGGCGATGAGAACGCTGGCGCTGGTCGACCTCCACCTGGCGGGGGTCCGCATGGGCCGGTGGGAGCTCGGCGAGGCGCTCGAGGCGGCGGAGGAGTCCATCACCACAAGCAAGCGTTTCCACCTTCCTACCCATGGCATGGCACTGGTAATGGGCGGCACCGCCCTCGCCCTCGCCGGACGACATCGCGAAGCAGAGGAGGCGGCACGCCACGCGGTGGCCGTCGCTCCTGACGACCTCGACGTCCTCGCCGGCGTCGAGGGGCGAATGCGTGCGCTTGCCGCTGTTGTCAGGGGCGATCTTGACGGCGGACTCCGTCACCTCGATGCGGCCATGGCCGTGGCCCGGCGTTCGGCCGCGGTCGCACTCCCGGTGCGCGGCCTGTGGGCCTTGCTGACGACGGCGCGCGCCGGCGATGGCGCGGGCCATGTCGCCATCGCGGAGGTGTTGAGCGGGCCAGGCCTGTCGTCGCCGCTCAACCGCGCCATGCTCGAGACGGCGCAGGCGGTCCGAGATCGCGCCGCCGCCGCGGTCGAACCTGCGCTCGCCAAGCCGGGGGCTGGCCTGTGGTTCGTCGCCGTCGCTCGCCTGGTGGTGGCTGATCACGCTGCTCGCAGCGGATGGGGCGAGCCGGCGCGCTGGGCACAGGAAGCGCTCGCCTTCTTCGGCGACGCGTCCGGGCAAGAGCGCCTCGCCAGCTCGGCGCGAGGTGTCCTACGCCGGGCTGGCGTCGCGGTGCCACGAAGGGGTCGAGGCGAAGCGGTCGTCCCTCGCGGCCTGCGGGCCCATGGTGTCACCAGCAGGGAGATGGACGTGCTGCTGCTCCTGGCCGAAGGCCTCACCAACGCAGAAATCGGCGAGCGGCTACATCTGTCGGCCCGCACAGTCGAGAAGCACGTGTCGAGCCTGCTCGCCAAGACCGACACCCGACGACGCGCCGAGCTCGTCGCTTATCTGGGTAGAGCGGCTCCCGCAAATGGGGTGGAACAACCGATGCCGTCTCGTTTGTGATGGTTCATCGTGGTCCCATGAACTCAACAGTCGACGAAGTGGCCCCCGACATCTACCGCATCTCGGTGTTCGTCCCCGAGGCGCTCTCCAAGGGGTTTACGTTCAACCAGTTCCTCATCGATGCCGAGGAGCCCCTGCTGTTCTCCACCGGCATGCGTTGGATGTTCCCCGAGGTGCGCGCCGCCGTCGAGCGCATCCTGCCCGCGCACCGACTCCATTGGATCAGCTCCGGTCATGCCTCGCGGGCCGATGAGTTCGGGGCCTTGGCCCAGTGGCTCGCGGTCGCGCCGGAGGCCCGGGTCGTGCACGGCCAGGGCGCGGTGATGGTGCAGCTCTCCGACATGGTGGACCACCGACCGCGTGTCCTGGCGGAGACCGAGGTGCTGGACCTCGGAACGCGACGGGTGCGTTACACGAGCACGCCTTTCGTGCAGGGTCCCTGGGAGGCCGGCATGCTCTTCGAGGAGACCACCGCCACGCTGCTGTGCGGGGACCTCTTCGCCTACGAAGGCGCCACGCCGGCCACGACCACTGGCGACATCGTCTCGCCCGCCTTCGAGCACCAGGATTCCCTCGGCGGGATGCCTCTCACGCCGCACGCAGGCTCGACGATCCGCGGTCTGGCCGATGTCGCCCCCGAGTGCCTCGCGCTCATGCACGGCGCCACCTACACCGGCGACTGCCCGGCGGCGCTCCGTGCGCTGGCCGACGGCTTCGATGAGCGGCTGCACAAGGCGCTGGACACGGCGGCCTGAGCAAATGCTGGAAACCTTGGTGGACGTCTTGACCATCCCGCCCATCGGCCGCAGCGAGGGCCGAATCCTCGCGGCCGCCGAGGGTCGGCGATACCTGGACGTGGTGCGGTCGCTCGGCGCCGATGATTGGGACCGGGCCACCGACTGCGATCGCTGGACAGTGCGAGACATCGTTGCGCACACGCTGGGCGCCGCCGAGGGCGTGGCGTCCATGCGGGAGATGGTGCGCCAGTTCCGCAACGGTCCGCGTGTCGCCAAGGAGCTGGGGCTGGCTGACCCGCTCGACGGCATCAACGATTTCAGGTCATCGAGCGGCGCGGATTTCCCAATCAGGAGCTCATGGCGCGGATGGTGGACGCGGAGCCTCGGTTCCGGCGCGGGCGCGCCCGGGTCCGCGGCCCGATGCGGCGAATCCCGCTGAGCGCTCCTGGCGGCCGCCGTATCCGGCTCGGCTGGCTGATGGACGTCGTCTACACACGGGATCTTTGGAGGCACCGCGTCGACATCGCAACGGCGACCGGTCGCGAACTCGTCCTAACTGCCGAGCACGACGGTCGGCTCATTGCCGACGTCGTGGGTGAATGGGCCGACAGCCATCGCCAGCCCTTCCGCCTCCAGCTCACGGGGCCAGCTGCGGCAGCTACAGATCCGGAAACGCTGGTTCAAGGCTCGAACTCGACGCTGTCGAGTTTGCCCGCACCGTCTCCGTCGCCTGCCCGCCGAAGGCCTTCTGCAGACAACCGTGCTCTTCTGAGCGCCGCCCCGGCCCGCTCCGCGTCTTTTGTCCAACGACCAAACAGAAAGGAAGGAAATGAGCGCTCGTCTGCGACCTGCCGGTCGGCCCCAGCAGCACCGCCGCCATCGACGACAGCAGCAGCGAACGAATCCACGCCACCGCCGGCATGGTCGACGAGTTCACCGTCCAATGAAGCGACACAACATGGAGGCATCAATGAACACACACAATCAGCGGACCCACTGGACGACATCAACGCTTCTTTTTGCGGCCGTCGCCGCCTACCTCGCCGGGCCGCTCACCGCTCCTGCACGTCTACAAGACCTGTACGAGCTGGACACGATCAGCGAGAAGTACGCCGCCGTCGCAGCCGAGATAGCCGCCTACCGGTGGGCGAACATCGCAGCCGCCGCCGCCGCCGTCCTCGCCGCCGTCGGCCTTCTCCGGTTTACACATACCTCGCGTCGCGACCCCAACACCGGCCGGCGGGCCGCTATGGTGTGGTCGTTCGCCGCCGGCGGGTGGGTCGTGCTGTGCCTGCTTCGCGTCGCGTTCGTCGCCGGGCGGGCCAGCGATGTTGCAACCGGCGATGCCAACCACAACTCTTTCGCGGACGCTGTCCTCGAAGGAGATGGGGTCTTCATCCTCCTGTCACTGCTCGCAGCGGCGGCACTGGTGTGGCTCGCCGTCGACTGGCGTCGATCTCAGCGCTTCGGTTGGCCAACGATCCTTCTGATCGGTCTCGGTGGCGTGACGACAGGACTGCTCGTCCGCAGCGACCCCCTGTCGATCACGTTCATCCCACCGTTCCCGTTCTTCCTGGCGCTGCTCCCGCTCGCGATCAACGCCCAGCGCGGCAGGAGGGACCAGACATCGGCGCCGGTCACCGCTGCGGCTGGCGGCTGAAACGCACAAGCGCATATGCGGCGAACGCCGGCGGATCATTTCTGATCGTTCTCCCGGTAGAACACCTCAAACTGGATCCCGTCGCGGTCTTGAAGCTGAGCACGGACCCGCACCTCGTTGACAAACCATCCCGGGTAGGAGACCACCCCGTAGACGCTGCGTTCACGGCGGACTTCGCGCCCACGACAGCCTGGTCGACCTGTTCCGCCAAGATCGGCTACGACGACCGGCTCCACACGGTGGAGAGCGAGCTGCGCATGCGAGAGCCGGGGTTGCGTTAACCGAGGCGGCCTTGATGAAAACGCAGCAGAAGCCGGGATCGGGGGGCGAGTCGCGCGGCGAGGCGGTTCGGCGGGCCCGGCGTGAGGGTGCCGACGCTAAGCCAAGTACGTGGCGTCGGACGCGCTGCTCTGCTGATCTCGCTTCCGCAGGCAGCCAGATCGCCCAGTGACCTGCGCGCCTCGCGTCACGATCGCCGACCGCCGACCGCCAACCGCCGCGCCAGATCAGACGGATACTCGGGCGGACAGCTGGGCGTCGACCGTACCGATTGTGATGCGCCCCATAACGCTCAGCCCGGCCGCCCGCGTGGGGTGCCACCAATCGCCGGCTGAGCGGGCGGAGTTGGCTGGTTCCCCCATCAAGAGGAGGAACAGCCATGATCACGATCGAGACCACAACGACGACCGGATGCTGGTCATGCTGGTCAAGATCTCCTTCTCAAGCCTCGCGTTTGCAAATCGTTTGCAAACGACACACCTACTGCAAAACCGGGCCGTGACCAGCACGAATAAGAGTCAGAAACTTTGGAGGGGGGAGACTTGCCCCCACGTCCGACACATCACTGATGGTGGTGATTTCTGGGCAAAACCAGCCCACGAGGCCAATCGCACCACTCAGCGTCAACTGTGTCGGACGTGGGGGTGGGTGTGTCGGACGTGGGGGTGGGTGTGTCGGACGTGGGGGTCGCTGTGTCGGAGGGGGGACTTGAACTAACCGCCCCTGTCATGCAGGGAGCGGCAGCCAACGGCAGCAAGCGGCAGCAAGCGGCAGCTGAGCAGGGCGTTCATGTTGCTCCTTGCCGCTCGTTGCCGCTCCCTGCCAGAACCCGGTCGTTTGCAAAACGTTTGCACGGCGACACACCCACGTATTGGGAAGAGCATCGAACAAGTCGAGGCGACGCGGCATGAAGTGTCGGATGACAATGGCGGACGCGTGGCTCTCGGTGGTGAGCAAGGTCCGTCGTTACCACTTTCGCACCTGAGTTTTCATCTAATCCGCAAGCTGGTAGTGCACCTCCAGATCGGCGGCGCCGGACCGCAGTAGCGGGGAATCGGTGGTGACGACGACCGACGCATCGAGTACCAGTGCAGCGGCCAAGGCTTCGGCGTTGAGCATATTCAGTGGACGCCGGACGCGAAGCGCCCGCATCACTGGAACCAGACCCCGAAGGCTGAGCAGCCCGATCTGGTCAGGAAGCTCATCGAGCGCTCTGAGCGCACGAGCTCTTGTCGGCGGGTCGAGTGCCTCGAAGCGGCGGGAAAGCGATCCCGTTCCCGCTCCAGCGTTGACGGCGCGACCCAGCCGGTAGTACCAACAACCAGTGGTGAACACCTCACCCCGCTCGAACGGGTCTGCGACGGCGTTGACGGCGCGACCGCTCAGGGCATCCAACAGCAGCTGGTCGTCGATGATGATCACGACACTGGGCTACTGGTTGGCGAGATCCGGATCCTGCGAGGTGATCAGCTCGAGGGCACGCTCGTAGCCACCATCGTCAAGCCAGTCATGAACGATCTCTTGAGCTTCGATTGGCAGAGCTGACGTGAATCCCCCGGCTCGGGGCGGTCGGAAATCGCCATCAGCAGCCAGTCGTGCTCGGGCTCGCCCGACAATCGCCTCGAGTTCGGGGTCGCGGTGCTTGGTCGTCGCCACGTGTCGATTGTACCGGGCGACCAACGGGCCCCGGGTGGCTTTCTATCGGTGACGACGCGGGTGTACGACATCGTTACCGCCATGGCTGGTGCTTGCCTCGGGGACGGCCACGAAGCTGGAGTCGTCACCGAGATGGATGAAGATTCGACCCGAGAGACTCCCGTTTGGGGCGAGGCTGGCCCACCCACGCCCGCTGGTCGGATCCCCCTCGTCGTGGCCCTGCCAGGTGAACTCCACACCCGGAGGCCCGCTCCGGTCCGAGTGGCGAACATCCATCCAAGCCTCGATGGCGACGAACCTAAACGAGCCCGTGTCGTCGGAGCCGAACTCGATGATCGCCGGGCCAGCGAGTTCCATGGCGTCCTGGTCCCACAGCTCCGTCTCGGTGATCCGCCATCGTCCCGAAATCCTCGGGACGCCCTCGACAAGCGGGCCGCCCGACGACGAGTCGAGAAGGCCGCGGAGCGCGTCGACGTTGCCGTCGACATCTGGCGAGGCCCCGCGCTGGTCGAACGGCGAACCCTCCCAGCCGCTCACGACACCCTCGTCTCCGCAGACCGGGCACCACCACTTGATCGACGGCGGAACATCGAAACGCACGACCTCGATTAGTCCCACGCAACGCCGGCGTCCCGGCCGGCGGGTGCATCGGTTTGAACTCTGCGTCGGCTCGCCGGAGGGGCTATCCGTTCCCGCCTCAACGATGCGGGCGAGGTGCGCCGCCATCCGTCTGGCGGGCGCTGGCGCATCGTCGGGCATGTCAAGGAAGTGCCGCAGGTCGGAAACGAACACCGATGGCAGCGTAACCGTGGGGGAGGTCTGAACCTGGTTCGTCAAGTTCCGATCGGGTTGCTCGACTCGGGTCTGAGCCAATCGGGATCGACGACTCCGCGCTGGCTCATCGGGATCGGCGGCGCTGGCGTGGCGCGGCCGCCTCGGCAACGGCGTAGGGGTCGGTGCCGTCGGTGGAGCTCAGAGCGCGGGTCAACAACTCGCTCAGTGTCTGAAGCTCATCGTCGTTGAGGCCGCCCAGCATGGCGGTCTGGATGGCCACCGCCTCCGGCAAGTAGCGGTTGAGCACCGCTAGGCCTGCATCGGTGATCGACACGAGGACCTTGCGTCGGTCTTGGGGGTGGGCTGGCGCTCCACCAGACCGCGCTTCTCAAGGCTGTCGATCACCGTGGTTACCGTCCCACTCGTCAGGTGGAGATGCCCGCCGATCTCGTTTGGGGTCAAAGGGTGATCTGCCCTCTCGAGCACCCACAGGGCTTGGGCCGTCGCCAGATGCAAGCCATGGACCCGAAGACGACGGTTGACCGCGTCGACCAGCACGTCGCTGAGGCGGACCAGGTTGCGCATCGCCTGGTTCGCCCACGGGTTGCCGCCCGGAAACTCGGCTCGGAACGCTGCAGGTGCGTTGGCAACAGGGGCCCGTTTCAAGGCATGGTCGGCCCCGAGCGAGGCGGGCTAGACGCCGATCGACGAGTAGGCAAGCTTTTCTGCGACCTCCCAGAAGGTGATCTCCGGTACGCCCTCGACGCCGGCCCGGCCCATGGCGGCACGAAGCGAAGGATCGGCGAGGAACGCCTCCGCCTGGGACCGGTCGCCGAACTCGGTGAGCACCATCACGGTGTTGAACTCGTCGCTGCGCCGAAGCACGCGATGGCCGACGGCGCCATGTGCCTTGCGGCTGGCGGCGTGCTCGTCGAACACCGACTTCCAGCTGTCGAAGTCGGCGCCTGTTGTGTTGACGCGGGCAGTGTCGCCGAAGTGAGAAGAGCAGGATGATGCCGCGATCGAGACCTTTTTTGCCACTCTGCAAGGCCCCGAGGCCTCATCGCGTTTGCAAATCGTTTGCAAACGACACACCTACTGCAAAAACCGGGCCGTGACCAGCACGAATAGGAGTCAGAACTTTGGAGGGGGGAGAATCGCCCCCACGTCCGACACGTCACTGATGGTGGTGATTTTGGGGCAGAAACCAGCCCACGAGGCCAATCGCACCACTCAGCGTCGACTGTGTC
>DATLEI010000083.1:0-2615 GCA_035525375.1 Acidimicrobiales bacterium | reverse complement strand
AGACCTCACCCACAGGTCAAGCTTCTTCGCCGTTGTTTCACGTGAAACGTCAGAACAGCGGGCGATGCTTGGGCTGACCCGTGCGTCGGGGGAAACGCTCCGGCGCGCCCTGCACCTGCTCGATGATCACGAAGTTGTGGCCGGAGGTGCTACGGAGCGACCGCTCGAGTCGCTGTTTCAGCAGAGCTAGGCCGTCCTCGGGCCAACGCTCTTCGCCTTGGGCTGGCGGCTCACTGACCACAAGGTGGCCGCCCTCGACAAGGAACGGCGCTGCGCACTCAGCCGTCACGGCCGGCGCGCCGAAGCTTCGCGCCGTGACAAGGCGGGCGGCGCCTCGGTACTCGGGATCTCGCCCAAGCTCCTCGGCTCGGGCCTGGATTACGGATACTCGGTCACCGACATCCAATTCGAGCGACGCGCCCCGTAGGAAGTCGGCACTTCGGCCGTGAGCATCGACGAACAGCCATCGACTGGCCGGCCAACGAGTAGCTAGTACGAGTCCCGGTACGCCGCCGCCCGAACCGAGATCCAGATAGAGCCCGTCGCCACGACGCCCGATGGCCCCGATGGCCCCGATGGCCTCAGCGAAGCCCAGCGCATGCTCCAGGTGGGCCGCTACTGGCCCCGGCCCCAGCAAGCCGTGTTCTTGGGCCCGCTCCAGGACGGCAACGAGGAGGGCTTGATCTGGGTTCAGTCGGTTGCATCGGGCGTGATAACCACCCTGCGCCGAGGTTCTTCGCCCTCGGAGAGCGTGGACACGCCGTCAATGCTGTTCGCAGTGTCATGCACGACCTTGCGGTCCGGTGGGCGCATGGGCTCCAGCACTCGAGCCTTGCCAGACGCCACTACCTGTTCGGCGACTTCTTTGGTGAAACTCTCGAGTGCCTCGCGCCGGGCCTTTCGATACTCGCCGACGTCGACGTGCACCCGCTGGTGGGGCCCTGGTCCGTGCCGTTGCACCACGGTGCGAGTGAGTTCTTGGATGGCGGAAAGGGTCTGGCCGCGATGGCCGATGAAGAGCCCGAGATCGTCGCCCTTGACATCCAGCTCGGTTGTGTCGTCGTCGACCTGGCGGCGGTCAAGTGTGTAGGTCGAGCCGGTGGCATCAAGTAGTCCCCGCAGGAAGGACTCTGCGAGCGCCCCTTCGTCGACTGGTGGTCCCTCGGTGGTCGTCACGCTGTCTCCCGTCTGCTTTGTCGAGACTGAACTTGCCCTTGCGGACTTTGCCCCGCGCTCCGGCGCGCGCCGGGGCCGAGGCGAACCCGAGCTTCCTTCGGAGCGGCCCTCACCTCGAGCCTCGGTGCGAGGCGTACGGGGAGAACCACCAGAACCGTCGCCGCCGCGGTCGCGTGATCCGCGCCGGCCTCGTCGCTCCACCTTCGGACGTGGTGTGGTCGGCGACACACGCGCCCGCACTCGGGCTTCGGAGCGCAGCCGTCCGAACAGGCCGCCTTTGGGAGCCTCGACCACCTCGAACTCAGCATCGACCTCGTCGACACCAAGCTGGTCCAAGGCTGCTTCCTTCGCTTCTTCCACGGTGCGAGCGGTGACTTCGACCCATTCCACTACGTATCATCCTTCCGGGGCGTCTTCTTGGGGGGAATGCTCTTTTGCGAGGCGCGCCGGCGATCCGCCGCGCTCCGTTGCTGGTTCTTCGCCGTCGAGCCACGGTTTGGCCGGTTCGACCGTCGGGCACCCTTGCCGTCGGTGCGGGCGGCCGGCGCGCCGGCGCGCCCTTTCGGTGTGGCTTTGGCGCCGGGCTTCGTTTTGTCCTTGGCCTTGGCTCCGCCGGCGCCGGCGCCGCTTGACTTCGCCGACGTCGAGCTCTTGCCATTGGTAGTCGGTGGCGGAAGCTCCTGGTTCCTGAAGATGAAGGCCTGCTGACCGATCTGCCAGATGTTCGAGACCAGGAAGTACACGACCACGCCGGCAGGGATGGTGTACGAAATGACACCGAACATCACAGGAAATATCTTCCCGATCATCTGCATCTGGGTATTGGCTGCGCCGGTTTTCGGCGTACGCGCCGTCAGCTGACGCTGCTGGTAGTAACCCGTCGCCACCACTCCCAGGATGAGGATGAAGTAGGGGATGGCGCTGCTGTCGGTGACCTTGGACGCAGCCTTCGACAGGTCCATGCCGAACGAGTCCATCTCGCCACCGGATTTGACCAAGGCGCGCTCGAGTTTGCTGTCCTTGGGCACATGCTTGGGATCCCCCCTGACCTCTCCGCCCTGCACGGTCAGATCAGTCAACTTTTCGGCCGAACCAGTGGCATTGACTACCTGGGCGGTCGGGATCTTGCCATTCACGATTTCAGCGCCGGTCACGCTGCCGACGGGCCGGTCTGCGACCGTCGCTGTAGCGCCCTCCAGCGTTCCCTTGGTGACAATGCCCTGGTCAGAGACGGTGCCTCCCTTGATGTGCCCACCATGGATGGACACGCCAGCCAGAGGTCCAGTCGTGACGACGACGGCAATCGTGAAACCAACGATGACCGACCCGGTGAGTCCGATGATGAGGCGGTAGAGCACGATCAAGATCGGCGCCTGGATCAGCAAGGGGAGACACGACCCGAACGGGTTGACGTGGTTCTCCTTGTAGAACTTCATCAT
>DATLEI010000081.1:0-2136 GCA_035525375.1 Acidimicrobiales bacterium | reverse complement strand
GATTCTCGTCGTTGTACTGGGCCATGGCCCGAAGTCAGCCGCCCGGGGCCCGCGTCTTCAAGATGGGTGGGCTCGGGGGCTTACCCAGCAGCGGAGAGATCGTCGCGCCCTGGGGCGTCCCTGTTTCACTCGCCTGCCATCGTCCCTCATCCACGACCCCGGCCTCCAGCCATCTCTCGATGAGCCGCAAGACCCGCGGGTCGCTCACCCGATCCTGGACGAGCTGAAGGAGCATCGCGTGGTCGATGGTGTCGAAGTATCCACGGATGTCCGCGTCCAGGATGTAGTTCACCTTCTTCGTCTGGAGCGCCACGCTCAGGGCGTCCAGCGCGTCATGCTGCCCTCGTCCGGGCCGAAACCCGTACGAGAACCCGAGGAACTCCTCCTCATAGATCGCGCTCAGCACCGCAGCCACGGCTGCCTGCACGATCTTGTCCTCGAGCGCCGCGATCCCCAGCGCTCGTTGCGTACCATCCGCCTGTATTGGCTCAGCGGGATCGGGACAGGTGGTGGGTTGACGAACGGAGGGGTGAGGGTGTGAGGTGAGGGGTTGACGGGAGGCTACGCGGCGGAGCCGAGGTGGTCCAGTTCCCGGCGCTGGCGCCGGAGCTCGCGGGCCGCCTCGAGCTTGCGGTCGCGCTCGGCCCAGATGACGGTCTCATGACCGAGGAGCTTGTCGCGCGGGGTGACGTAGCCGATGGCGCTGTGAAGGCGGTGGTTGTTGTAGTGGTCGATGCGGGCGGCGATGGTGGCGCGGGCGCCGTCGGGCGTGGCAGCGCGGATGGTGCCCTTGTCGAGGGTGCGATGGTAACGCTCGATCTTCCCATTCGATTGGGGATAATTCACCGAGGTGCGGACGTGGGTGAGGCCGGCGAGGGCGATGAAGCGGCGGAAGTCGCCGGCGATGAACTGCGGGCCGTTGTCGGAGATGATCCGCGGGAGGACGCCAGGGTGGGCCTCGAGGGCTCGCTGCACGATGAGCTCGATGTCAGGCTCGGTCATGCGGTCCAGGAACTCCCAGTGCACGATGAAGCGGCTGTAGCCGTCGAGCACGGAGCACAAGTAGTAGTAGACGCCGTCGACGGTGACGACGGCGATGTCGGTGTGCCAGTGCATGTGGGGGCCGAAGGGCTGGACGAAGCCGGTGCCCTTCTTGCTGGGCTTGAACCGGTGGCGATCCAGGCGTCCGGCGAGCCGCAGGACCCTGTAGGTGGTCGCGGGGCTGACGGCGACGATGTCGTCGTCGAGCATCATGAACGTCAGCCGCCGGTAGCCCTCGAGCGGGTGCTGGTCGAAGTAGGCGATGATCGCCTCGCGCTCCCACAGGTCGATCCAGTGGTCGCGCGGGATCTTGCCGTTGTGCTCGTTGGCCTTGCCGTAGCGCCGCCGCCACTCGTAGAACTTGGACCGGGCGACGCCCAGCCACTCCACGAACTTGATGAGCGGCACCTCGGTGGTCTCGTGCCACCGATTCACGAAGTCGACGACCTGGTCGCGCTCGTCGTGGGGAACCCAGCGGTCGTTCAGGGCTCCCCAACAGATTTTTTTACCTTGACCAGCTCCTCGGTGACCTCCGCGATCACCTCGTCCTTGCGGCCCAGCCGGGCCTTCAGGCGCTCGTTCTCCTCGACGAGCTGCTGCTCGCGGCTGGACTCGGCACGCTTGCGGGATTCGCCGAAGGCGACGGCGCCGTGCTCGAACAGATGCCGCTGCCAGCCGTAGAACACGCTCGGCTGCAGTTCGGCGCCCTCGCAGACCTCGGACACGGGCCGCTTGTCGAGGTGGTGCTGGCGCAGGATGGCGATTTTCTGGTCGGGGGTGTGGTGACGACGGGTCTTCTTGCTGCTCATGGGCTCTCCTTGCCCCGGCTCCTTCTACCAGGCCGGGGCGTGTCCCATTCCAGCTGAGCCAAAACACGGAGAACCCGGGACGGCCTCGACGGCGCCGGCTCGCCGAAAGGTCGGCCCGGCCGGTCTCGTCGGACCGCGGCGCCGCTCTGCCTTGACCTGTCCGCCGGGACATGTCGAAATGCGCGCACGTCCCTGCCGCAGCGGGCGCTCATCGACCGGTGAACTTGCGCAGGCCGCCGCCCGGGGCGGGCGCGGCCTCGTCGAGCGTCAGGAGGTCGAAGATGCC
>DATLEI010000049.1:0-3408 GCA_035525375.1 Acidimicrobiales bacterium | reverse complement strand
GGGAGCTGGGTGGAAGCTGGTGCTCCTAACGACGAAGACCTTGTCGACGGCGCCGTGAGGCCAAGCTCGTCGATCTGCTTGTCGGCGGCGGCGGTCCCGGCTCCCGGGCTGAGAAGCATGATGCCGCGGTCCGAGCGACGGCAGCGGCGGCCGCAGCGGCGTCCACCAGCCGGGAGTCATCGGCCACGTAGGCGACGTTGATCGGCAGGCCGCGCCCC
Source organism: Acidimicrobiales bacterium (assembly GCA_035525375.1). Lineage (GTDB taxonomy): Bacteria > Actinomycetota > Acidimicrobiia > Acidimicrobiales > AC-14 > JALZBN01. The sequence goes on along the minus strand of DATLEI010000049.1, from coordinate 3,190 downwards.
TTGACCTCGTGTTCACCGCCACCGCCCTTCGAGGCGATGTCGGGGTGGCCAGGCCACCCTGCCAGGGCCCGGCTGTGGGGGAGGGTCAGAACAGCCGGTACTCGGCTGCGGACAGCAGGAACCCGTGTCCGGACTCCAGATTGGTGCAGGTCACACCGACTTCATCGCTTCGACACTCGTACTCGCCCTGTCGAGCGGTCGATCCGTACGGGAGCACTGGGCCTGCGCCGAGAGCGGTGTCGCTCGCACACCCGAAGCCAGACGTCCTGCCCAGGATCAATATCCGCCCGAATTCGTATTCGCAGTCCGCTGGTTTCACAGGAGGCGCCCAATCGCGCTGACGTATGTCGCACCGCACCACACCACCACCCGACTGCATCGTGCAACCGATGTTCCCCGACGGCATCGAGAACCGCACACTCGGGCCGGTCGGCTTCGGCGGGAGCGGAGGAATCGATGTATTGACCGGCGAACGTGTCGAAGGCGGAGTCGTCTCCACGTCCGCGGTGGCAACAACGTCAGCGACTTCTGGGGCGTGACGCTGCTCGACGATGGCGATGTGCGAGGCAGGCAGAAGCCAGACGCGGTGTTCCTCGACTCCGTGGATGAGGCAGGTGAAACGCCACCTCCGGTATTCGGCCGTGAGGCTGCCCACTGGAGCGAAGCCCGACTCGAGCAACTCGACGGAGGTCGGCTTCTCAATGGGGTACTCGAGGCATTCCGTCGGCTGAAGGGCATCGACGGTCCCCGTGTAGTCGATCATCACTCGCAGGTTGAGGTTGCTCGGGCCCCCTGCCAAAGGACCTATGAACGCGGCTGTCCGTTCAGCTGGTCCTTGCAGGGTGAGGATGGACCAGTTGGACGGTGCATGGAAGGTGATCGGGCCAAACGTGATCGTCTTCGGCCCTCCTGTCGCTGGAGGTCCGGCCATCGTTGTCGGCGGCGTGGACGGGGTCGTTGGTTCCGGGGTTGTCGTCGGCCGTTCGGAGGCGGATACGGCCGGAGGATCAGGACTGACAGAGGCGGGCGCGATCCTTCTGTCGCCCGTCACCAGCCGCGTGTCGTCATTCCCGGCTTTCGGAAACGCCACGACTCCCACCAAGGCGACGAGGGCAACGGCGAACGTTCCAGAAACAACGGCTCGGCGTATCCTCTGGGTGTGAGCGCGTTCGGCCACGCGTCGATCGACTTCGGCCCGGCTCAACTTGCCGAGCCCAACCTGGCCAGTGAGCCGCTCCAGCTCGGCAGAAAGTCTCTGTTCCAGTTCGGTAAGGTCACTCATCGCTCAATCACCTCTCGCATTTGCGCCAATCCTCGGGATACCAGGGACTTGACCGTTCCAGGGCGGACTCGGAGCACATCAGAGATCTCCGCTTCGGAGAGATCGTCGTAGTAGCGCAGCACGATGGCCGCTCGTCGCTTCGGTGGCAGCGCCGTCAGCGCCTCGATCAGATCGTCCTCGCCTAGGCCCACCGGCCCGGGAGCAGGCTCTCTCGCAGCGACACGCCGCTCGAGCGCTCGTCTGCGGCGCGCTCGTCGGCACCCATTCACGACGCACGTCCGAAGATATGCTCCGGGCTGTCTCGTGCTCGACCATCGTTCGAGGAGCTTCGCGAATGCGTCCTGCGCGATCTCCTCGGCTTGCGGCTTCGAGCCGACCATCAGGAATGCAAGGCGGACCATCCCCAGCGACTCGCGCTGATAGACGTCCTCGAAGGACTCGGCCGCGCGAGTCGGCTGCGGCGCAGAAGGTGCTGGCGCATGGCGCTCGGTCACCTCTCTCATGGTCACCTCTCTTGTGGTCACACCCCCACCGAGTCCCAACTCGGGCACTCGGTTCCGGAATACCCGAATGCGCTGCCTACCTTGCCCCTGGTGACACGGACCCGAGCACTGGGCCGAGGAGCCCGTCCACCTCGTCCTGGTTGTCCAGTGGCCTCGTTTGCATCGACTTGGCCAGCGGCGGCATCCGCCGCCTGCTCGAGGAGCAGCGGTCGCTTCGTCGACTGGTTGATGACCCACCACACCCCCCAGGCCAGCTCCAGCGACCCGGCAATCGCCGAGATCCCCATGTCGTCGGCGTGGAGGCCCACCACACCATCGCTGTCGGCCCGCCCAAAGACGAGGGGCCGGTCGGGAGAGGCGACGAAGTACTCGCCCGCGATCGTCACCGAGGCCCGCATCTCGGTCCCCGAGCCGTCCTCGCCGCCAGTCCGCCGTCGCATGTGGACAGACCACCACATTCTGGCGGCGGCGGGAAGGGGGACCCCTCCCTCTTCCGTGCCGGAGCAGGTCGTGGGCATATGGGGCTGGAGGTCGGTCGGCTCTCGGCGGACGACGGCGTGATGAAGGAGTGGGATGACATGGCGTTCGCGATATATGGCGAACTGAGCGAGAGGGCGATCGTGGAACGGGTCCAGTGCGGTGACCACGGTGCCTTCACCGAGCTCGTGGGGCGTCACGACCGGCGGCTCCGGACGCTGGCCGGTCGGCTGCTCCGGAACCCGGAGAGGGTCGACGATGCGCTCCAGGAGGTCTACATCAAGGCGGTCCGGACCATTGGACGCTTCCGCGGCGATGCCAACGTGGGCACGTGGCTCTACCGCATCACCTACAACACATGCGTGGACGAGCTGCGCCGGCGCCAATTCGTCCTCGTCGACGACGCCTTCGACCTTCCGAGCATCGAGCCCGGCCCGGCCGAGCGCTACGCGACCGCCTCAGAGGTCGCCCACATGCTGGGCCGGCTGTCTCCGGACCTGCGGGCCACCGTCGTGCTGGTCGACGGGTACGGCCTCGATTACGCCGACGCCTCGCGGCTGCTCGACGTGGCCCGGGGCACGGTGGCCTCTCGCCTGCATCGGGCCCGCCGGCACCTCCGCGAGGCGACAGAGGACGCGGCGTAGGCATGCCCGAAGAACTGCGAACCGATCGACGTCAAACGGACATGGAGCACGAGATGCAGACTGAAGAGCTGCCGGGGCGCCCCGACGCCGAGTCGTCGGCCTTCGTGGCCGTCACCAGCGTCGACATCTGCACCCAGCAGCCGCTCGGGTTTTCTCTCGGGTTCCGCGAAGATCTGGGTGACGCGCTCGACTTGGACCGTCTCGACGCAGCGAGCTTGGCTGCGACCGTGCAGATGAGGGAGCTGGGGACCGCCGACAGCGCGCCTTACACGATGGACATCCAG
>DATLEI010000048.1:0-12360 GCA_035525375.1 Acidimicrobiales bacterium | reverse complement strand
GAGCTCGCGCCGGGCGTCAACCAACTGGTGCGGGTCTACGTGGCCCAGAAGCGCAAGATCTCCGAGGGCGACAAGCTCGCCGGACGCCACGGCAACAAGGGCGTCATCTCCAAGATCCTCCCGCTCGAGGACATGCCCCACATGGCCGACGGCACGCCCGTCGACATCATCCTCAACCCTCTCGGCGTGCCGAGCCGCATGAACGTGGGCCAGGTGCTGGAAGCCCACCTGGGTTACGCCGCTCGCTGGGGTTGGGACAAGGACAAGACGAGTAACAACGGCAATGGCACAGTCACCAAGACGAAGCCGGTCACCGAGCCCGCGGTCTGGGTCTCCTCGCCGGTGTTCGACGGCGCGCACTGGGACGAGGAGGATGACTCCGGCCGCCACCCGACCATCCGACACCTGCTCGAGACCCTCAACCCGGAGTCGCCTGACGGCGACCGGCTCATCCAGCCCGACGGCAAGACCACGCTCTACAACGGGCGCACCGGCGAGCCGTACGACAAGCCCATCACCGTGGGCTACGTCTACATCCTGAAGCTGCTCCACCTCGTCGACGACAAGATCCACGCCCGGTCGACCGGCCCCTACTCGATGATCACCCAGCAGCCTCTCGGCGGGAAGGCCCAGTTCGGTGGCCAGCGCTTCGGGGAGATGGAGGTGTGGGCACTCGAGGCATACGGGGCGGCCTACGCCCTCCAGGAGCTGCTGACCATCAAGTCCGACGACGTGCTCGGACGGGTGAAGGTCTACGAGGCCATCGTCAAGGGCGAGAACATCCCCGAGCCGGGCATCCCCGAGTCGTTCAAGGTGCTCATCAAGGAGATGCAGTCGCTGTGCCTCAACGTCGAGGTGCTCTCGACGACGGGTGAAGAGATCGAGATGCGGGAGCTCGACGAAGACGTGTTCCGCACCGCCGAGGAGCTTGGCATCGACTTGAGCCGGCCCGAACGCGGATCAGACGAAGAAGATGCGCGCCGCGCCGCTGAGCGCGGGGGAGGGTTCTAGAGATGCTCGACGTCAACAACTTCGATCAACTACGCATCGCCCTGGCCACGGCGGACTCAATCCGCACGTGGTCGAACGGTGAGGTCAAGAAGCCGGAGACGATCAACTACCGCACGCTCAAGCCCGAGAAGGACGGCCTGTTCTGCGAGAAGATCTTCGGCCCCACCAAGGACTGGGAGTGCTACTGCGGCAAGTACAAGCGCGTCCGGTTCAAGGGCATCATCTGCGAGCGCTGCGGCGTCGAGGTCACCCGGTCCAAGGTCCGACGCGAGCGCATGGGCCACATCGAGCTCGCGGCTCCCGTCGTGCACATCTGGTATCTCCGCGGCACCCGATCGTGGCTGGCGTACCTGCTCATGGGCACCGAGGCGCGTGAGGAGCTGAAGGCCAAGCAGCTCGAGAAGGTCATCTACTTCGCCGCCAACCTGGTCACCTGGGTCGACGAGGAGCGTCGCCACAACGACCTGCCTGAGCTCGAAGGTGAGTTGCAGGAGGAGCTGGCCGAGATCGAGCGCCAGCTCACCCTCGACATCGACGCCCGGTTCAAAGACCTCGAAGTCGAGATCGCCGAGCTGGAGAAGTCGGGCGCCAAGGACTCCGAGATCAAGGCCCGCCAGAAGCTGTCCGACAAGGAGATCACCCAGGTGCGCGAGCGGGCCCAGGCCGAGCTCGACCTGGCCAAGAAGGGCTTCGACGAGTTCCGCGACCTCTATCCCCGCAAGATCATCGAGGACGAGATCGTCTGGCGGCAGGTTGCCGACCGCTACGGCGAGTACTTCCGCGGCGGCATGGGTGCCGACGCCATCGCCCAGCTGATCGGTGAGATCGATTTCGACTCCGAGGAGATCAAGCTCCGCGAGGCCATCGACGCCAACGACGGTCGCCGTCCCCTGTCGGCCCAGCGCAAGCAGAAGGCGATCAAGCGCCTCAAGATCGTCACCGCCTTCAACCGGCGCGACGACAACGGCAAGCGGGTCAACGAGCCTTCGGCCATGATCCTCGACGCCGTCCCGGTCATCCCGCCCGACCTGCGCCCGATGGTGCAGCTCGACGGTGGCCGCTTCGCCACCTCTGACCTCAACGACCTGTACCGGCGCGTGATCAACCGGAACAACCGCCTGAAGCGACTGCTCGACCTGGGCGCGCCGGAGATCATCGTCAACAACGAAAAGCGGATGCTGCAGGAGGCCGTCGACGCCTTGTTCGACAACGGCCGCCGCGGCCGTCCGGTCACCGGCCCGGGCAACCGTCCCCTCAAGTCGCTCTCCGACATGTTGAAGGGCAAGCAGGGCCGTTTCCGCCAGAACCTGCTGGGCAAGCGCGTCGACTATTCCGGCCGTTCGGTCATCGTCTGTGGTCCGACCCTCAACCTGCACCAGTGCGGTCTGCCAAAGCTCATGGCCCTCGAGCTGTTCAAGCCCTTCGTGATGAAGCGCCTCGTCGACACCGAGCTGGCCCAGAACATCAAGTCCGCCAAGCGCATGGTCGAGCGCCGACGCCCCCAGGTGTGGGACGTGCTGGAGGAGGTCATCAAGGAGCACCCGGTGTTCCTGAACCGGGCGCCAACGCTGCACCGCCTCGGCATCCAGGCCTTCGAGCCGCTGCTCGTCGAGGGTAAAGCCATCCAGATCCACCCGCTCGTCTGCACCGCGTTCAACGCCGACTTCGACGGCGACCAGATGGCCGTCCACCTGCCCCTGTCGGCTGAGGCCCAGGCCGAGGCCCGGGTGCTGATGTTGTCGGCGAACAACGTGTTGTCGCCGGCCAACGGCCGCCCGCTGACCGTTCCCAGCCAGGACATGGTCATCGGCGTCTACTACCTAACCGAGCAGTTGCCGGGCAGCAAGGGCGAAGGCCGTCGCTACCGCCACCTCTGGGAGATCGAGCAGGCGTGCGACAGCGGCGACCTCGACTACCACGCCGAGATTCAGTTCAGCGATGCAGCCAACGGCAACGGCAATGGCAGTACCAACGGCGCGAAGAGCACGAAGGGTGCGAAGGGTGCTGACAGTGCTGAGGGCGGGATCGGCCACCGTCTCACGACGCCCGGCCGCCTCTTGTTCGAGGCTGCCCTGCCGGTCGACTTCTCGTCGCGGTTCGGTTACGTCGACAGGGCCATCAAGAAGCGTGACGTCACCGAGATCGTCGAGAAGCTGGTCGAGAACTACTCCAAGGCCACCGTCGCCGAGAGCCTCGACGCCATGAAAGACCTCGGCTTCAAGTTCGCGAGCAAGTCGGGGCTCACCATCTCCATGGACGACGTCAAGACGCCCCCCGGCAAGGCCGCGATCCTCGAGGCCGCCGAGAAGGACGCCGACAAGATCGAGTCGCAGTTCAAGCGGGGCATCATCACCGACGATGAGCGCCGCCAGAAGGAAGTCGAGCTGTGGATCGACGCCACCGAGAAGGTGCGGCGCGCCCTGGAAGAGACGCTCGGCTCGCTCACCTTCAACTCGATCGACATGATGGTCACCTCGGGAGCCCGAGGAAACATCATGCAGGTGAGCCAGATCGCCGGCATGCGAGGGCTGGTGGCCAACCCGCGCGGTGAGATCATCCCTCGCCCGATCAAGAGCAACTTCCGCGAAGGCATGTCGGTTCTCGAGTACTTCATCTCGACGCACGGCGCCAGGAAGGGCCTCGCCGACACCGCCCTGCGCACCGCCGACTCCGGCTACCTCACCCGGCGCCTCGTCGACGTTGCCCAGGAGCTCATCGTCCGCGAACCCGACTGCGGCACCACCCGCGGCATCTGGATCGAAGAGGTGGTCGCCGACCGTCCGGGCCGTCGGTCCAACCTGGAGACGAGGCTCGACAGCCGGATTCTCGTCGACTCCGTCACCCTCGCCGACGGCACCGAGGTCGCGGCCGGCACCGAGATCGACGACAAGAACATCGACTCAATTCGCAACGATCCCTCGATCGACCGGGTCAGGGTCCGCTCAGTGCTGACCTGCGAGGCCGCCCAGGGCGTCTGCGGCGCGTGCTACGGACGCTCCCTTGCCACGGGCCGGCCCATCGAGCTCGGTGAGGCGGTCGGCGTCATCGCGGCTCAGTCGATCGGCGAGCCCGGCACCCAGCTCACCATGCGTACCTTCCACACAGGTGGCATTGCCGGTGAGGACATCACCCACGGTCTGCCTCGAGTCGTCGAGCTGTTCGAAGCCCGTACGCCGAAGGGCAAGGCGGTCCTCGCCCGCACATCGGGTGTCGTCCGTCTGGCCGACGACGAGGTCAAGGGACGTACGGTGACGATCGTCGGCGACGACGGCACCGAGGAGTCCTACCCGGTCTCGACCCGTGACGTTGCCCGCCTTCTCGTGCAGGACGGCGACGAGGTGGCCGCCGGCGACGCTCTCGTCGAAGGACCCAAGGATCCCAAGGAACTGCTCGAGATCAAGGGCATCCGCGAGACCCAGCAGTACCTCTCCGATCAGGTCCAGGCGGTGTACCGGCCGCAGGGCGTGTCGATTCACGACAAGCACATTGAGTTGATCGTGCGCCAGATGCTGCGGCGCGTGCTCGTCGCCGAGCCCGGCGAATCAGAGTTCCTGCCCGGCGAGCGGGTCGACAGCCGTGACTACGCGGAGGTCAACCGCAAGCTCGTGCAGGAGGGCAAGACGCCGGCCGAAGGGCGTCCCGAGCTCATGGGAATCACCAAGGCGTCGCTGGCCACCGAATCATGGTTGTCGGCGGCCTCGTTCCAGGAGACGACCCGGGTGCTCACCGAGGCGGCCATCGAGGGCAAGTGCGACCAGCTGATCGGACTCAAGGAGAACATCATCATCGGCAAGCTCATCCCTGCCGGCTCGGGGATGGCGCGCTACCGCGACATTGACATCGACGCCCCCGAGTACGAGCAGCTGCCGTTCTACTCGTCTGACACCGACACCGATCTGGCCGCATGGCTCGCCAACCTCGGTGGTGCCAGCACGGGCAAGCCCCAGCCGGTCGCGTACGCGGTCCCCGATCCGGTGGCCGTACAAGACGAACAGTCCGCGGGTGGAGATGGACTTATCGGTGCCGATCCTGAAGGGGCTGCGGGTTAAGCTCGTGTCTTCCGTGAAAGAGGTCTGAGCTTTGCCCACCATTGCCCAACTGGTCCGCAAGGGCCGCGAAACCAAATCGGAGAAGACCAAGACGCCGGCCCTGAAGGGCGCGCCGCAGCGCCGCGGCGTGTGCACCCGCGTCTACACGCACACGCCGAAGAAGCCCAACTCGGCACTGCGCAAGGTCGCCCGGGTGCGGCTCACAACGGGCCAGGAGGTCACCGCCTACATCCCGGGCGTGGGCCACAACCTTCAGGAGCACTCCATCGTGCTCGTTCGTGGCGGCCGGGTGAAGGATCTGCCTGGCGTCCGCTACAAGATCATCCGGGGTGTGTTGGATGCCTCTGGCGTCCGCGACCGCAAACAAGCTCGGAGCCGTTATGGCGCCAAGAAGGACTCGTAATGCCCCGTAAAGGACCCCCGCCGCGCCGAGAGCTCATGCCCGACCCCATCTACCGGTCGGTGCTCGTCACCCAGTTCGTCAACAAGATCATGCAGCGGGGCAAGCGATCGCTGGCCGAGCGCACCGTCTACACCGCGCTCGACGCCGTGCGGGAGAAGACCGGCGCGGAGCCAATTGCCACCCTCAAGCGGGCCATGGAGAACGTCAAGCCCCAACTCGAGGTCAAGAGCCGGCGAGTCGGCGGGGCGACGTACCAGGTTCCTGTCGAGGTGCGCCCCCGGCGCGCCACGACACTCGCGATCAGGTGGCTGGTCGGCTACTCGCGCCAGCGGCGGGAGAAGACGATGGGCGAGCGCCTGGCCAACGAGCTCATGGACGCCGCCAACAGCACCGGCTCCTCGGTCAAGCGCCGGGAAGACGTCCACAAGATGGCCGAATCAAACAAGGCATTCGCGCATTACCGCTGGTAGTGCCCCGCCTCAGGCGGGCCCTGGCGACGTTCACGGACATGAGAGATCACGATGGCTGAAGCACCCACTATTCGAGAGTTTCCGCTGGCCCGGACCCGGAATATCGGGATCATGGCCCACATCGACGCGGGCAAGACCACGACGACTGAGCGCATCCTCTATTACACGGGCAAGACCTACAAGATGGGCGAGGTCCACGAGGGCGGCGCGGTCATGGACTGGATGGTTCAGGAGCAGGAGCGGGGGATCACCATTACCTCCGCGGCGACCACCTGTAAGTGGAAGGACTCCTGGATCAACATCATCGACACGCCTGGCCACGTCGACTTCACCGTCGAGGTCGAGCGGTCGTTGCGCGTGCTCGACGGCGCCGTTGCCGTCTTCGATGCCGTCGCCGGTGTGGAGCCCCAGACCGAGACGGTGTGGCGCCAGGCCAACAAGTACCTCGTTCCCCGCATCTGCTTCATCAACAAGATGGACCGCGTCGGCGCCGACTTCTTCAAGGCCGTCGAGCAGATCAAGGATCGTCTCGACGCCAATCCCGCGGTCATCCACGTGCCGATCGGTGCCGAGGGTGGGTTCCGGGGCGTCATCGATCTGATCGGCATGAAGGCGCTCGTCTGGGACGAGGGCATGGGCGAAGAATGGCGCGTCGACGACATCCCCGCCGATCTCGCCGACCTCGCCACCGAGTGGCGCCACCAGCTGGTCGACGTGCTCTCCCAGCACGACGACATCATCATGGAGAAGTACGTCGGCGACGAGGAGATCACGTCTGAGGATCTTCGGCGCGCCCTGCGCAAGGCGACGATCGACAACGAGGTCGTGCCCGTGCTCGCGGGTTCAGCGTTCAAGAACAAGGGCGTGCAGCCCCTTCTCGACGCCATCGTCGACTTCCTCCCTAGCCCGATCGAGCTACGGCCGGTGACGGGGCTCGACCTCAAGGGCATCGAGGAGCTCGAGCGTTCGGCCGACGACAACGCGCCGTTCTCCGCACTTGCCTTCAAGATCATGAGCGACCCCCACGTCGGCAAGCTCACCTACTTCCGGGTCTACTCGGGCAAGGTCGAAAAGGGCGCGGCCGTCCTCAACTCGACCAAGGACCGCAAGGAGCGCATCGGTCGCATCCTGCAGATGCACGCCAACCATCGCGAGGACAAGCAGGCCGTCTTCGCCGGCGACATCGTCGCGACGGTCGGGCTGAAGAACACAACGACGGGCGACACCTTGTGCGACCCCAACTCGCCGATCGTGCTGGAGTCGCTGGAGTTCCCCGCGCCGGTCATCCACGTTGCCGTCGAGCCCCGCACCAAGGCCGACCAGGACAAGTTGGGTGACGCCCTCCAGCGCCTGTCCGACGAAGACCCCACGTTCCAGAAGCACACCGACGAAGAGACCGGGCAGACGATCATCGCCGGTATGGGCGAGCTGCACCTCGAGGTGCTGATCGACCGGATGCTGCGCGAGTTCAAGGTCGACGCCCATGTGGGCAAGCCCCAGGTCGCCTACCGCGAGACGATTCGCAAGCCGGTGCACAAGATCGAGGAGCGCTACATCCGCCAGACCGGTGGTCGGGGTCAGTACGGCCACGTCGTCATCGACCTGGAGCCCACGGGCCCCGGTGGTGGCTACGAGTTCACCGACAAGATCCGTGGTGGCGACATCCCCAAGGAGTACATCCCGTCGATTGACGCCGGAATCCAGGAGGCACTCCTGAACGGCGTGCTCGCCGGCTATCCGATGGTCGACGTGCGGATCTGTCTCATCGACGGCTCCTACCACGACGTCGACTCCTCGGAGATGGCGTTCCGCATCGCCGGCTCCTTGGCCGTGAAGAAGGCGGCGCGCCTGGCGAGTCCGGTGCTGCTGGAGCCGATCATGGCGGTCGAGGTGGTGACGCCCGACGAGAGCATGGGCGACGTGATCGGCGACCTGTCGAGCCGGCGCGGCCGGGTCGAGGGAATGGAGCAGCGTGGCAACGCCCAGGTCATCCGGGCTCAGGTGCCGCTAGGCGACATGTTCGGCTACGCTACCGACCTACGGTCGCGCACGCAGGGCCGAGCGACGTACACCATGCAGTTTCACTCGTACCAGGAAGTTCCCGAGTCAATCGCGAAAGAGATTGTCTCTCGGGTGCGGGGCGAGTAGGCGGGGCCGATTAGCCGGGAATCAGGGCCGGATAACGAGGAGCAAGGACGACTATGGCCAAGCAGAAATTCGAGCGTTCCAAGCCGCACGTCAACGTGGGCACGATGGGCCACATTGACCATGGAAAAACCACGCTGACGGCCGCCATCACCAAGGTCCTCAACGCGGATAATCCCAACGTGGCCTACACGCCGTTCGAGCAGATCGACAAGGCGCCAGAGGAGAAGGCGCGCGGTATCACCATCTCCATCGCCCACGTGGAGTACGAGACGCCCAAGCGCCACTACGCCCACGTCGACATGCCCGGCCACGCTGACTACATCAAGAACATGATCACCGGCGCGGCTCAGGTCGACGGCGCAATTCTGGTCGTGTCCGCCGCTGACGGCCCCATGCCCCAGACCCGGGAGCACGTGCTGCTCGCCCGTCAGGTCGGCGTGCCCTACATCGTGGTCGCGCTGAACAAGGCCGATGCGGTCGACGACCCCGAGCTCCTCGACCTGGTCGAGCTCGAGGTGCGTGAGCTGCTGAGTGAGTACGAGTTCCCCGGCGATGACACGCCGGTCGTGCGGGTCTCCGCACTCAAGGCCCTCGAGGGCGACGAGGAGTACGTCAAGGCCATCACCGAGTTGACGGCAGCTGTCGACGACTACATCCCCGAGCCGACTCGCGACATCGACAAGCCCTTCCTGATGCCCATCGAAGACGTCTTCTCGATCACCGGTCGTGGCACCGTCGTCACCGGTCGCGTCGAGCAGGGCGTCGTCAAGACGGGTGAGACGGTGGAGATCGTCGGCCTCAAGGACACCCAGCAGACCGTCTGCACCGGCGTCGAGATGTTCCGCAAGATCCTCGACGAAGGGCGCGCCGGCGACAATGTCGGTGTGCTGCTGCGAGGCACCAAGAAGGAAGACGTGCAGCGGGGCCAGGTGCTCTGCAAGCCCGGGTCGATCACGCCCCACACCAACTTCGAGGGTCAGGTCTACGTGCTGACCAAGGAGGAGGGTGGCCGTCACAGCCCGTTCTTCAACAACTACCGCCCGCAGTTCTACTTCCGCACCACCGACGTCACCGGTCAGATCACATTGCCCGAAGGCACCGAGATGGTCATGCCCGGCGACAACATCGCCATCAACGTCGAACTCATCCAGCCCATCGCCATGGACGAAGGCCTTCGCTTCGCCATCCGCGAGGGCGGCCGCACCGTCGGTGCCGGCCGCGTCGTCAAGATCCTCAAGTAGATCGGTAGCCGGACCCCTCCCATGGCACAGAAGATCAGGATCCGGCTCAAGGCGTACGACCACGAGATTGTCGACCAGTCGACGAAGAAGATCGTGGAGACGGTCGTCCGCACCCAGGCCAAGGTGCGCGGCCCGGTGCCGTTGCCGACCGAGAAGCGGCGCTGGACTGTCATCCGCTCACCTCACAAGGACAAGGACTCGCGGGAGCACTTCGAGATGAGGGTGCACAAGCGCCTCCTCGACATCCTCGAGCCGTCGCCCAAGACGGTGGACTCATTGCAGCGGCTAGACCTGCCGGCAGGCGTCGACATCGAAATCAAGATCCAGCAAGCGTAGGTTGCCTCGCCGCTCGGAAGAGCGGTCGGGGCCTTGTGTCCAACCAACCCCCCCGGTACCGTTGCCATGCTGGCGCGCTGTCGGCGGGGGGGATGCTCAAGGCCGTTGTACTCAAATCACCACAAGCGCCAGTGTCATTTGTATGCCCTACCCGTTGTAGCCGCGCTGATGATGGGGCTTATGGTTCCGTCGGCTGGAGCGGAGACCATTTCTTCGGCCACCATCACGATGTTCTCCGACCCAGGCGACTACATCGGAGGCGGGTCTTCCCGTGAATATGACCAGGTCAACGCCACCGTGTCCGGGTCGGCGACCAGTGCCGGGATTAACCTGATGGCCAGCGGCGGTACGTCGGGCAGTTCCTTCACGTTCAACATTGCTCCTGCGCAGGGTTCTACGTTCATGGTCGGTTACTACCCGGGTGCCCAACGAACGCCGTTCCGTAGCGCTGGCCGCCCTGGAATCGACATCTCCGGTGACGGGCGGGGATGTAATGAAGTTGCGGGAGCGTTCGAGATCCGGGACATTTCCTTCTCAGGCTCGACAATTATTGCGCTGGATCTGCTCTACGAGCAGCACTGCGAAGGCGGTGGACCTGCTCTCTTCGGCGAGATCCAGATAGGCCGGCCGCTTGTGAAGGGCCTTGTCGTTTCCTCAAGCTCAATCACGTGGCCCACGACCGGACCCGGTGGTCTTGGCACCGCCGTACCGGTGTATGTCCGGAATCCGGGGGTGGCGCCCGTGGACGTTGGCTCGGTATCGCTCGACGGCTATGCAGCCGGTGAATTCGATATCCAGCTCGACAGCTGCAGCGGTCAGACACTCTCCCAGTCGACATCCTGCGCGTTCTATGTCAGCTTCGCCCCCACGGCCCAGGGGCCGCGCCAGTCGCGTATACGCATGTCAATCGCCAACGAAGAGCACAGCATTCAGCTTGACGGCCAGGTTCCATCAGGCGTCACCAGTCTGGTCATGCACAGTGACCCCGGCGATTACATCGGCGCCGGTCGGTCCTACAACTTCAACTCATCGAATGCACTCATGAGGTTCTCCGGGGGGCCGACGGGTATCGGAATGTCGCTCGACGGCGACGATGGCCAATGGTGGTATCTGAACATGGATCCCCGCCAGGGTCAGGTTCTCGGCGTCGGGAACTACCCGAACGCCACCCGTTACCCGTTCAACGGGACAGGGAACGGTTTATCGGTCTACGGAAACGGACGGGGATGTAACAACCTCACCGGCTCGTTCAACGTCAGTCAAGCGGTCTTTTCGGCGAACGACAACTCGCTCCAGCACTTCAGCGCCACGTTCGAACAGCACTGCGAGGGGGCGGTGCCTGCGCTGACGGGCGAGGTCAAATACAACAGCGCGCCGGTGGTAACCCCTCCACCGAATGTCGTAAACCTTTCAGCACAGCGCTCGGCCAAGGGACTCTCCCTCAATTGGGACAACCCGGGTGCGACCGACTATCGCTACACCGTCATCAGGATTCAGCGGGGATCGCCGGCGGCGGTCGCGCCCTTTGTCGGCAAGGCTGTTTACGCTGGTACTGATACCGATGCTTTGGTGCATGGGCTGGATCCCGGCGCGACCTATACGGTCACGGCATTCACGGTCGACCAGTACGGAAATGTCAGCAATCCCGCACGATTGAGCGTGGTCGGTCCTCCACTGGCTCGAGTCAACGCTGATTTCGGCGGCAATGGCACCACCGACCTGTCCGTATTCCGGCCCTCAAATGGCGTCTGGTTCGTCCAAGGCGGCATTACGACGAGCTGGGGAACATCGGGCGATATCCCGGTTCCCGGCGACTACGACGGCAACGGCACCACCGACGTGGCGGTGTTCCGGCCGTCGAACGACGTCTGGTTCGTCAACGGCGGCATCACGACGGCGTGGGGGACATCGGGCGATATCCCTGTTCCCGGCGACTATGACGGCAACGGCACGACCGACGTGGCCGTGTTCCGCCCCTCCAATGGGGCGTGGTTCGTCCAAGGCGGCATCACGACCACTTGGGGAACATCGGGCGATATCCCTGTTCCCGGCGACTATGACGGCAACGGCACGACCGACGTGGCCGTGTTCCGCCCCTCCAACGGGGCGTGGTTCGTTCAGGGCGGCAATACCGCGAGCTGGGGCACCTCCGGTGACATTCCGGTTCCCGGCGACTATGACGCCAACGGCACGACCGACGTGGCCGTGTTCCGGCCCTCCAATGGCGTTTGGTTCGTGCTCGGTGGCGGAAGCAGCGCATGGGGTACCAGTGGCGATGTCCCCGCACCATTTCCCGATGCCATCCGGCGATCCTTCTACACTGCTTTGAGCTAGCCGAGGCGGCCTTCACCAACGAAGTGCGACCAAGGCGTCGCTCAGCGACGGTCAAGCCGCAATCCTCGCGGCGGTTGGGCGGCGCCGGCGAAGGCCACGCGCCGGGCCGCTATACTCGCTTCTTGTTCTAGGGGCTTCTCGCTCCGTCACCACTCAATCGACGTCCTTGGCGGCCGCTATTGCCGGTACCCCGAGGCACAACCGACACTCGCTCCGCCGGGGATTGCTCTCCGTGCGGAGCGTGCGCGTATGAACCAGGAAGATAAGAGGACATGGCACAGAAGGCGATCGTCGGCGAGAAAGTCGGCATGACCCAGATCTGGGACGAGCAGAACCGGGCCATCCCGGTGACGCTCGTGCGCGTCGCG
>DATLEI010000044.1:0-12644 GCA_035525375.1 Acidimicrobiales bacterium | reverse complement strand
CTCGCCGACCCCGAACGCAAAGATCCGGGAGTGCTCGAGAAAACGACCGACGATGGAACGCACGTTGATCCGGTCGGACAGCCCCGGCACCTGGGGACGGAGGCAGCAGATCCCGCGAACGATCAGGTCGATACGCGCTCCGGCCTGTGACGCCTCGTACAGCTCGTCGATGATCGCGGCGTCCACCAGGCTGTTCATCTTCATGACGATGCGGCCGTTCTCGCCGGCATCGCGTTCGGCTCGGATGAGCTCGACGATGCCGGGTCGCAGTGACACCGGCGCGACCAACATCTTGCGGTAGTGCGATTGACGGCTGTAGCCGGTGAGGTAGTTGAAGAGGTCGGTGAGGTCGGCACCCAGCTCCGGATCAGCTGAGAGCAAGCCAATGTCCTCGTAGATGCGAGCGGTCTTGGCGTTGTAGTTGCCGGTTCCAACGTGGCAGTAGCGCCGGATGCCATCCGGCTCCTCCCGCACCACGAGCGCGGTCTTGGTGTGGGTCTTTAGGCCCATGAGCCCGTAGACGACGTGGACGCCAGCCTCTTCCAGGGCACGGGCCCAAGCGATGTTGGCCTTCTCGTCGAACCGCGCTTTGAGCTCGACGAGAGCGGCGACCTGCTTGCCGGCCTCGGCCGCGCGGATGAGGGCCTTGACGATGGCGCTGTCGCCCGACGTGCGGTAGAGCGTCTGCTTGATGGCGAGGACGTGCGGGTCGGCAGCAGCTTGCTCGATGAACGCCTCGACCGAAGTTGCGAATGACTCGTACGGGTGATGGACGAGAACTTCCTTCTCGCGCAACACGGCGAAGAGATCGACGGGGTCGCCATCGGGGTCGACCAGCCGGGGTTGGGTGACCCCGACCCAAACGTCGTCCTTCAGCTCGGGTCGGTCCAGGTCGTACACCGCCCAAAGGCCGCCGAGTTCCAGCGGGCCTTCGACCTCGTAGACGTCGCCCGGCTCCAGCTCGAGCTCGCGCCGGAGAAGGTCACGGCTTTCGTTCGGCATACGGCTGTCGACTTCGAGTCGCACGGCGCGCCCGAAGCGGCGCCGGCGAAGTTCGAGCTCGACGGCGGCGAGGAGATCGTCGGTCTCCTCCTCCTCCAGCGCGAGGTCGGCGTTCCGGGTGACGCGGAACGGATGGTGGCTCTCGATCTCCATGCCGGGGAACAGAGCGTCGAGATGTGAGGCAATCACTTGCTCGGTGGCCACGAACCGCTCGCCGTCAGGCATCACTACGAACCGCGGCAGGAGCGGCGGCACCTTTACCCGAGCGAACCGGTGCTCGCCGCCCTTGGGGTCGCGCACGGTGACGGCCAGGTTGAGCGACATGTTGGAGATGTAGGGGAAGGGGTGGCCCGGGTCGACTGCGAGGGGGGTGAGCACCGGGAAGATGCGCTCATCGAAGACGTCGACGAGGTAGGCGCGGTCGTCGTCGTCAAGAGACTCCAAGTCGGACAGGACGATGCCAGCGTCGGCGAGAGCGGGAACGACGCCACGGAGGAAGACGTCGGTCTGGCGCCCGATCACGTCGCGCACGCGTTCCCTCGCCAGGCGCAGCTGCTCGCTTGGGGTGAGGCCTTCCGGGCTCCTTGCCGCGAGGCCAGCCGACACCTGCTCCTTCAAGCCGGCGACGTGCACCTGGAAGAACTCATCGAGGCCCTCGCTGAAGATGGCCAAGAACTTCGCGCGCTCGAGTAGGGGCTGACCGTCGTCGGCCGCTAGCGACAGCACCCGATCGGCAAAGTCGAGCCAGGACACATACCGGTTGATGTAATGAGACTCAGGGGCCGGGTCCGACGAAACCGCTTCCTCTGAAACCATGGCCTCGTCGGCGCCGGCGCGGGCTTCGACGTCGGTCACTGGCCCTCAGGCTACTTGAGGACAGCCATCACGCCCACAGGTTCAACAGCAGGCGGAAGAGCTGGCGACGACCTCGTCACCCTCGACAACGGCGCAGCACTGCGCGCCGGTCTCGGGGTCGCCTGTGCGGAGCTGACCACCCGGCATCTCGATGTCGTCGAGCACCGTATAGATCTCCCAGGGCTCACCCGAGGGGCCGTCGACCCACACCTTGTCCTGGCGGGCGTAGCAACAGGCGACGTCATCTTCGACCGCCGTGGCCATGCCCTCGCCGGACAACCGGGCCTGCGCGCTCTGCACTTCTTTCGTGCTCCCCACCTCGACGCCGAGGTGGTTGAGCGTGCCGCCAACGCCGGCCTGCTCGATGAGCACGAGCTTCAGCGGCGGGTGATCGATGGCGAAGTTGGCGTAGCCCGGCCTCACCTTCGCCGGCTCAGTGTCGAACAGCTTCGAATAGAAGGCGACCGCGGTTTCGATGTCCTCGACGTTCAGGGCCAGTTGCACACGTGACGGTGTCTTCAAAGGCATGGTGTCCTCCAAGTCATAGATTGACTGTCATCGATGAATCTAGAACACATATAGACAAGTGTCAATGGGTAAGGTGAGGTCTATGGGTACGAAGCGAACGCCAGAGCGACAACCGATGACGATCCTGGAGGACTGCTGTCCGGCGGTCTTGGCCGTACCGCTCAACGAGAAGCGGGCAGACGAGCTGGCCGGCGCGTTCGGAGTGCTGGCCGACCCCGTTCGACTACGGCTCCTCAGCCTCCTGGCCTCCGCCGAAGCCGGAGAGGTCTGCGTGTGCGAGTTGGTCGAGCCGGTCGGGCGTTCTCAGCCGACGGTGTCGCACCACCTGAAGATCCTCGCCGAAGCCGGGATGATCACCGGCGAGAAGCGAGGCCGCTGGGTCTGGTACCGCGCCGTGCCGGCGCGCCTCGCCGAACTCCGCAGCGTCCTCGCTTAGCGGGGGGCTTCGTACTTGTAGCCGAGGCCGCGGATGGTGATGATCCGTGACGGGCGCGCCGGGTTGTCCTCGACCTTTGCCCGGAGCCGCTTGACGTGCACGTCGAGAGTCTTCGTGTCGCCCACGTAGTCGAGTCCCCAGACCCGGTCGATCAGCGCATCACGGGTCAGGACCCGGCCCGCGTTCTCGAGCAGAAGGTGAAGGAGCTCGAACTCTTTGAGGGGCAACTCGGTACGCGCCCCGCGCACGAATACCTCGTGGCGCTCGGGGTCGAGTCGCACGTCGCCGACCTCGAGTACGTCGACGCTGACGGGCACCGACGGACCCGGCGCGCGCCGCAGGGCAGCCCGCAACCGGGCGACCAGCTCCCGCAGTCGGTACGGTTTCGAGATGTAGTCGTCAGCGCCGACTTCCAGACCGACGACGGTGTCAATCTCCGAGGTCTTCGCCGACACCATCACGATCGGCACCCGCGACCGAGCACGGATGTCGCGGCACACATCGATGCCCGAGATGCGAGGCAGCATGACGTCGAGCAGGACGACGTCGGGTTGGGAGGCGTCGAAAAGAGTCAGCGCCTCAGCCCCGTCACGCGCCACGTTGACCCGAAACCCTTCCTTCTTGAGGCCGATGGTGAGCGCCTCGACGAACGACTCCTCGTCCTCGACAACCAGCACCATGGGCGAGGGCTGGGTCATCTAGCTCACCCCTTCCGCCGGCGCGTCGTCGTAGGGCACTGAGACCGTCGTCTTGGCCTTCGTCTTCGTCTTGGCCTTGGCGGCTTGCGGACGGGGGCTTCCCGGCGCCAGCGGGAGCCGCAAAGCGAACCGCGATCCCTCGCCCTCGCGGGAGTCGACGGTCACCTCGCCGCCGTGGTTGGCGATGACATGGCGGACGATGGCGAGCCCGAGGCCGGTGCCACCGGTATCGCGGGCGCGCGCCCGGTCGACCCGGTAGAACCGTTCGAAGATGCGCTCGAGATCGCGCGCCGGGATCCCGATGCCGCGATCGATCACCTGCACCTCGACCCACGCTTCTTCAGCCGTCGCGCCGAGGTCGATTTCCGAGCCGTCGTCGGAGTACTTGACCGCGTTCTCCAACAGATTGAACAGCGCCGACACCAGCTGGCGGCGATCACCGAGAACGGCAACTTGGCGCGGTACCTCGCCGACGGTCACTGAGATGGATCTGTGCTCCGCTGCTGGCCGGATGCGCTCGGCCGCCTGGGCGACGATCAGGTCGATCTTCACCGGATCGCGCGCCGGCGCTTCCTCCGACTCGATGCGGCTCAGGTCGAGTAGGTCATCGACCACGCGGGCTACCCGTTGGGACTCGACGTGCAGTCGCCGGGCCAAGCGGTTCACGACGTCAGCATCAGCCTCGCCGGCAACCGTTTCGGCCAACAGTGCGAGCGCGCCCACGGGTGTCTTGAGCTCGTGGCTGATGTTGGCCACGAAGTCGCGACGTACAGCCTCAAGGCGCCGGCGTTCGGACACATCTTCGATGACGGCGACGGCCCCAACGTTGCGGGAGCCATCGTCGAGGGGCTCGGCCGAGATGGTGAGGACGCGCCGGGGTGGTCCGTAGAGTTCGAGCGTCTGGCTCTCCGTCCGCCCCTGGGCAGCAGCCTGGAGGTGCTGAACGACGGCCTCCCGCGCCAGCGCCTCCGTCGGCGCCTCGCCGAGGATCCGTAGTGCCTGGTCGTTGTGGAAGACGACATCGCCCTGCTCGTCGCAGACGACGACGCCTTGGGAGACTGTGCCGAAGGCCTGCTCCAGACGGCTCCGCCCCACTCGCGCGTCCGCCAGTTCGGTCGTCACAACATCGGCGGCGCGCTCCAGGCGCGACAGGCTCGCCTCGGCCCCGCCCTTGGCGGTCAGGGCGTCACTGCTGTCGCCCAGGCGGGCGGCGAGGGTTGCCAGCCGGCGCGATAAGGCTCGGCGAGTGATCAGCATCGTGAGGCCACCCTATTTGGTCTCATCCGGCGCGCCCGGCGCGCCCGGAATTAACGGACTTCCGACGTGAGGTGATCACGGTCGCCCGTGATCAGGTAGCGGAGGCGGGCACCGATGATGGCGGCGTGGTCACTGATGCGTTCGAGTGCCCTTCCGGCAGCGAAGGTGCTGACGGCTACGGGAACCGCGTCAGGACTCTCCAGTCGGAGGACCTCGGCCATGAGCCGCTCGTAGTACAGGTCCATCGGCCTTACCCGAAGAGCTAGAGAAGCGGCCAGGTCGAGGCTCAGTGTCGCCCAGGCGCGTACTGCGTCGCGGAAGTCCTCGATGACCTGGCTCGCCATGGCGACGAGGATGTCGTAGGTCGGCGGGTTCGACACGATGAAGTGGCGCTCGGGCCCCAGCTTGATCACGCGGAGGGCGAGATCACCGATCCGCTCGAGTTCACTCAAGATCCGCAACACCGACACGATGAAGCGTAGGTCGGAGGCGACCGGCGCCTCTCGACGGAGCAGGTCGTAACAACGCTCCGTAAGCGAGACGTTCATCGCGTCGATCTCGTCGTCGGCCCGGTAGGCATCCTCGGCAATGGACAGATCCCCTTCGACGAGGAGCAGCCGCATGCGCTCGAGGTTCTGGTCGACACGTATTGCCATCAGCTCGACCTGGAGGCGAAGCTGTTCCAGCTCGGTCGTGAACGAGACCCGCATGGGGGCGTCGCTCACCCGAACCTGCCGGTGATGTAGGCCTCTGTACGTTCGTCGCTCGGGGTGGAAAAAATCCTCTCGGTGCGGTCGAACTCAATAAGGATCCCGGTGCGGGTGTCACTTATCTCGTTCACCTCGGCGGTGAAGAACGCGGTGCGGTCGGATACACGCGCCGCCTGCTGCATGTTGTGGGTCACGATCACAATCGTGTATCGGCTCTTCAGCTCGGTCATGAGGTCTTCGATGCGGCCGGTAGCGATGGGGTCGAGAGCGGAGCACGGTTCGTCCATCAGGATCACCTCGGGCTCGATCGCGATTGCCCGGGCGATACAGAGCCGCTGCTGCTGACCACCGGAGAGCCCCAGAGCCGACGCTTTCAACCGGTCCTTGACCTCGTCCCAGAGCGCGGCGCTTCGAAGCGCTCGCTCCACGGTCTCGTCGAGACCGTCCTTCTTCGCGCCGGCGATACGCGGCCCGTAGGCGACATTGTCGTAGATCGACTTCGGGAACGGGTTCGGCTTCTGAAAGACCATTCCGATGTGGCGTCGCACCTCAACCGGATTAACGGCGCGGTCGTAGAGATCAATGCCGTGATAGGTGAGACTGCCCTCGACCCGAGCGGTTTCGATTAGGTCGTTCATCCGGTTGAAACACCGCAGCACTGTTGTCTTGCCACATCCCGAAGGCCCGATCAGCGCGGTCACCTCGTGCTGGCGTACCGTCAGATTGACATCACGCACGGCCCTGAAGTCGCCGTAGTAGACGTTCAGGTCGCGGGCTTCGAATACGACCGCGTGCTCCTCGGGCTCAGGAGCGGTGTTGGTGACGTCAGGCACGACGGCAGGTCCCGAGAGAGTTTCGTTGATCGAGTCTGTCAATGTCCCAACCTCTTGGACTCATAGTGGTTGCGGAGGAGTATTGCCGCAGTGTTGGCGACCAGCACGATGAGCATCAACACGATGATCGCGGCGGCGGTGTTGGCCCGGAATCCCGACTGCGCCTGACCGGCCCACGTCGTGATGACGTTGGGCATGGCGGTGAAGCGATCGGTCAGCGAGCCGACGTCGATCACGCTCGGGTTGGACCCGAGCCGATCGGTCACCGCGCCGATGAGGATCAGGGGAGCGGCTTCACCCAACGCTCGGGCCAATGAGAGGACGGTACCGGTGAGGATTCCGGGCGCTGCGTAGGGGAGCACGTGGTGGCGGACGACTTCCCACCGGGTCGCGCCGACGCCGTAAGCCGCTTCTCGTAGACCGCTCGGGACCGCCCGTATGGCCTCGGCCGACGTGATGATCACGATGGGAAGCACCAGCACAGCGAGCGTCAGACCGCCGGAAACGACCGAACGCCCCCCGGTGACACCGCCAAGGGTGTCGACCAGGATTGCAAAGCCAAGGATGCCGTAAACGATCGAAGGCACGCCGGCAAGGTTCCGGATGTTGATGTCGACGAACCGGGTGAAGCGACTCGACGGCGCGTACTCCTCGAGGTAGATCGCCGCCGCGATTCCGAGAGGGAATCCGAATAGCACTACGAACACACCGATCCAGAAGGTGCCACGCAGCCCTTGGGCGACGCCGGCCTGGCTGGGTAGGGATCGCAAGGTGCCGTTCACGAACGTCGAGGTGCGAGAGGTCAGGACGCCGATCCCGTCGGATGCGATGTTGAAGATCAAGATCGCCAGGATCCCGAGGCTGAACAGGAGGGCACAGAGAAGTGCGCCGCGGAAGATCCGGCCGCCGACGTCGACGCGCCGGCCCTGCAGGCGCGCCCTGACCACCTCCGGGGTGATGGTTGTTGCGGTGCGGGCCGGTGTCGAGAGGGCCATGTCAATACCTCTGACGGAAGCGACGGACGAACCGGCCGGCAAGCAAGTTGAGGGCCAGGGTGATGACGAACAGCACCATCCCGACGAAGAACAGGCTCTGGAAGGTCAGCGCCGCGCCGACGACGTTGTCGGTGCCGGCAGCGATGGACGCCATACCCGCGGTCATGGTCAGCCCTGGTTCGAGCGGGTTCGTCTCGAAGAGTGAACCTCCGCTCTTGCCGGCGGCGATGAAGACGACCATGGTCTCGCCCAGTGCCCGGGAGACGGCGATGATGAGAGAGGCGACTACTCCCGACAATGCTGCAGGGAACACGACTCGCACGACGGTGGTGACCTTCTTGGCGCCGATGCCGTAGGACGCTTCCCGCAGCGAGCTCGGTACGGCGCGCATGGCGTCCTCGGTGACCGAGGCGATGACCGGGATCAAGAGGATGCCGACGCCGATCCCAGCCGCGAGCAGTGTCTGTTGAGGGGCGCCCGAGAACATCCGCTGGACAACTTCCGGTGCGATGAACGTGAGTGCGAAGAATCCGATCACGACGCTCGGCACTGCGGCCAGCGTTTCCAGGGCTGGCTTGAGGATGCGCCGGGTGCGTGGCTTGGCATACTCCGACAGGTAAATCGCGGTGCCGAGCCCGGTGGGTACGGCCACGCCCATGGCGATAACCGTGACGATGAGGCTTCCGACGATGAGCGTCTTGATGTCGTAGAGGCCCCGGCGCGGGAACCACCCGTCACTCCAGACCGTGCTCCACTCGACCTGTGACACGAAGGTCCAAGTCTCCCGGACCAGGGAGAGGACGATAAGGCCACTGACGACGACGGAGAAGGCGGCGGCGCCGAAGAGGATCCACCGGATGGCCGCTTCCTTGCGGAGCCGGCGGGGATTCCCGCGGAGGTCGGCGAGCGTGATCGTTGACATGCGCGCCGTCGTTACTTTCCACCGTCTCGGGTACCGAGAGTTCGGGCCGTCCACACTCGCTTGGTCGTCGCCAAGTCGGCCGGTGCCAACGCCACGTACTTCACCTCGGTCACCGAGCCGATGCCATCTCCGAGGTAGAAGTCCACGAACGGGACGATGGCGGGGTTGTTCTTGGCCTTGGCGGCGTTCACGTAGATGTAGAGATTGCGGGCGAGCGGGTACTTGCCCGAGGCGATCGTCTCGACCGTCGGCTTGATGCAGTCCGTGCCGGTCTCCTTGGCGATGGCTATCTCCTTCACTTGCCCGCTCGTCTCTTCCGCGTACGAGAACCCGACCCACCCGAAGGAACTCTTCGAGCCCTCGATGCCCTGGATGATGATGTTGTCGTCACCGGAGGACTGGTAGTCGGGGCGGGTCGTCTTCGCCTGATCCTTGGTGATCTTGCCCTCGGCGGCGCGTTTGTCGGCGATCTTCTGGAGGGCGAGCTCGACGAAGCTGTCGTAGGTGCCGGACTCCTCGCCGGGGGCGGACATGTCGAACTCGGCACTGGGGAGTTGGGTCTTCGACCCAAGCTCGGTGGCGAGTGCCTGAGCGTCCTTCCAGTTGTCCTTGCCCTGCGATTCGGGACCGGCCAGCGCATAGAGGTCGGCGAAGTTCAAGCAGGTGACGGCTTTGTTGTCAGGGCTGGTCATGACCGTCAGCCCGTCGATCCCGACCTTCAGCTCGACGTATTCGATGCCCTTCGCTGCGCACGCCGCGGCCTCTTCCTTCTTGATGGCTCGGGAGGCATCGGAGATGTCGGTCTCACCCTCGCAGAAGAGCTTGAACCCATCGCCGGTGCCGGGCCCGTCGACGTTGACCGCCACGCCGGGTTCGAGTTCGGCGAACTGTTCCGCGACCCGGGTCGTGATGGGTGCCACGGTTGACGATCCGGAGATGTTGATCGTGCCGGAGATGCCAGACCCCCCACTCGACACGGGATCTCGGCCACACGCGGTGGCCGTCAGCGACAGAACCGTGAGCGCCCCGGCGAGCCTCAGCAGACGGCGTTTCGTCGCTCGCAAGATGATCCTCCCAAGGGCTGGACGTTTGATTGGCCAACCCTAGAAATGAGGTGTGGCCGGCAGGGATAGCGAAGGTGAACGCCAGGTGAACGAGAGGTGACTTCTCGCGACGGGACTACGTTGTCGAAATGCCTGACGAGCTCCGGTTCGCCTTCCACCGTGAGCTGGAGGAGATCGACCGGCAAGTGCGCCAGCTCTTCGCCTTGGTCAGCGAGGGGTTAGCTGGGGCAACCGACGCCCTGTTGGCGGGTGATCGGGAAGCGGCCAAGCGGCTGATGGCGCGCGACGCAAAGATCGACACGCTGTTCGCTGATGTCGAAGACCTTGTAGAGCGCCAGCTCGCACTGCAGTCACCAATGGCGGTCGACCTTCGGTTCCTACTGTCGGTGCTGCGAATCGTCCCCGAACTCGAGCGCAGCGGCGACCTCGCTGAACACATCGCCCAGCGGGCCGCGCGTGGGCTCACCTCGGAACTGACGCCGCCCATCCGAGGCCTCATAGAGGAGATGGGCCGCGTCGGGGTCGAGCTTTGGCGCGGCGCGGCCGACGCCTATACCAACCGTGACGGCGCGGCCGAGGCCCATCTTCGTGAACGCGATGACGAGCTCGACGATCTTCATGTCAGCTTGACGGCCGAGCTGGCCGGCGGGGGACTGCGGTTGCCGTTCGCCATAGAGATGGCCCTCGTGGGCCGGTTCTATGAGCGGTTGGGCGATCACGCCGTGAACATCGCGGCGCGCGTCAGGTACCTCGCCACCGGCGTCCAGTAGCGCCTTCCCCGGGCCCGGAGGGCGTTACTACACGTCGGGCCTACCATCGCGGATGGTAGGGCGCTAACCTTCTTTCGGCGGTTAGTTCGGCTGAGTGCTTCCGCTACCGGCGACGTTTCGAAAAGGGGGCCCGCGATGTCTGACGCGGAATTCCGAGGAGCTGAGCAGACGAGCGTTCTGGATGACGGCTCGCCATCGGCGGCTCCGCTCTACGAACCGAGGTACAACCCGACCAAGTACGAGTCCAAGCCGCAGTACGAGGCGGCTCGATATGAGCCCCCCGGCTACGACGCTCTCGGCTACGACGCCCCTGGATACGACTCGGAGTTCTATGTGGCCGCGTCCCCGTCGAGCTACGAAACCGCCACCCCCTACGCAAACCCGCGGCCACCGGCGGCGGCCGGCTACGAGGCGGCTACCACCTATGGGACTTCAGCCACCTACGCGACAGCGACGACCTATGCCGACGCGCCGCCCGAGGTGGCCTACGACACGGTGACCGCCCACGCCGACGCGCCGTCCGAGGCGACCTACGACACCGTGACCACCTACGCCGAGCCGGGGTACCGCACAGTCGAGCCGGGATACGGCACCGTCGAGCCGGGATACGGCACGGTCGAGCCGGGATACGGCACTGGTCTGCTGTCGACGAGGTCCGCCACGTACCGCGCGGACGACATCTACAGCGAAGAGGCGCCACCGCCGGGAACCATTCGCACCCTGGAGCCCGACGCCGAGGAGCGTCGGCGGCGCATCCTCGTGCTGTTGTTGGCGACACTGGGCGGGTTCTGCCTCATCGGGCTCGTCATTCTGATTGCGTCCCGCTCGGGCGGCTCCTCGCCGCGGAATACGACGAGAACGGTGAATGAGTCCGGATCGAAGACACCGGCAGGATCGTCGTTCAACACGGGAAGCAATGTTCCCGGCGTGCCGGCCGGTAGTGGGCTGACTGGCGGTGACCTTGGCATCAGCGGCGCGCCGGGTGATGGCACCGCCGGTAGCTCGACGTCGCCAGGATCGTCAGCCAACGGAGAGTCTGGGACGTCTTCGTCCACGGGCACCGACGGCGCAGGCCCTGGAGTTGGTTCTGGCGGCACGGGAGGTGGCGGCGACTCGACACCGGCCGGGTCCTCGCCGTCCGGCGCGTCCCAGGGCGGCGCGGGCACCGCGAAGTCCAGCAGCCGTGGAACGGTCACGGGCACTCAGGGCGGGTCGGGCTCGGTGCCGTCCGGCTCGGGCGGCGGCGCGCCGGCGCCGGCACCAGCCCCGACCAGCGGCAGTTCCAGCGGCTCGACATCGTCGGTTTCGAACACGCAGAACTCCTCCGGTTCGAGCAACCACAGCTCGTCAACCTCTAGCGGCACCCCCAGCGCCTAAGCGTCTAGACCGTCCGGTTTGGGCTGCGGTGCCGAACAGATGGTCATGGTCGCACGGATCACCGTGTTCTTGCTCGCCTTGACCTTCGTTCATGATCTTGACCATGCCCGTCAGGGCCGGCCCCTCGACGTTCAGTTGTACGTGGTCGGTGCGCTTGCCGTCGTGGTCACAGTTGCGACCCTCGTCCTCGTGCTCGGCCGCCACCCGCTGGCCAACTACGCAGCGATCCTTCTCGGAGTCACCACTGTCGTAGGGGTCGCAGCAGTGCATGTCGCACCGGCGCGCGTCGCGCTCAGCGATTCCTACGGCGCGGCCCACGTCGACAACATCTCGTGGATCGTGGTCCTGGCGATCATGGCGACTGCCGGCGCGCTCGCGGTCGCCGGCGCGCTCGCCCTCAACAGCGGAGGGAGTGGGATTCGAACCCACGGTACCCGGAGGCACAACGGTTTTCGAGACCGTCCGATTCGGCCGCTCTCGCATCCCTCCGAGCGGAAACGTTAGCGGCCGCGGCGCGCCGCGAAGAACGACTCCAGCAGGGCAGCAGACTCGGCTGCCCGCACCCCCCCGGTGACGGGCAGCTCATGGTTGAGGCGGGGATCGGCGCACAGGTTGTAGAGCGAGCCACACGCGCCGGCGCGCGGGTCGGGCGCACCGAAGACCAACCGGCCCACCCTCCCGGCGACGAGCGCGCCGGCACACATGGCGCATGGCTCCAGGGTGACGACGAGCGTCACGGCGCCTAAGCGCCAGCCGTCCGTGCCCGCACTGGTGGCATCACGAAGGGTCAGGAGCTCGGCATGAGCGGTCGGGTCGGCAGCGAGCTCCCGCTCGTTGTGGCGCCGGGCGACGACGTCTCCATCGACCAGGGCGACCGCGCCGACCGGCACGTCACCATGCTCGGCGGCGCGCCGAGCTTCGTCGAGGGCGACGTCCATCGCCTCCTCGTCGGTCACGATATTTGCTGCGCCCGTAGGGACGTTGACACGGCGATTTTGGCTCCGATCACGGCCCTCCGAGTGCATGAAACCGGCGATGGCCATCGTCGCGGCCAGGGTGGCGGAGGGAGTGGGATTTGAACCCACGAGGGGTTGCCCCCTACACGCTCTCCAGGCGTGCCGGTTCGGCCGCTCCCGCATCCCTCCGCGTGCTGGCAGCAGGCTACCCTGATCCCTCCGAAGGTCCGCCGTCTCACGC
>DATLEI010000027.1:0-88048 GCA_035525375.1 Acidimicrobiales bacterium | reverse complement strand
CGAGCCCCTCCCGAAGCGAAATTCATTTCCTCATCTGGTCATGCGGCCTGATGAGGGCATCCGGTATTAGCAGCGGTTTCCCGCTGTTATCCCGGTCTTCGGGGCAGGTTGCTCACGTGTTACTCACCCGTTCGCCGCTAGGTCTTCACCGATGTTGCCATCGGATGGACCTCGCTCGACTTGCATGTGTTAAGCACGCCGCCAGCGTTCGTCCTGAGCCAGGATCAAACTCTCCATCGAGATCTCAGGCCACCGTGAAAGGCAGCCGGAAATCGGAGAGTCGGCAACTGCAATAACTGAACCGCAGTCGCCAACTGGCACATAACAGACGTTGGTAAAACATTGTCCGTTTCAGTGCATTCAACATTGACGATCGCGTTTAATGCGATCGCCCGCACTGGCTTATGGCTCTCTATTCCGTTTTCAAGGAGCGCCCGACTCGGGGCACACGTCCTTGCGGACGGCGGTGCAAACCCGTGCTCTGGTGGAGGGTTGCGAGGCTGAGCCGCGCACTTCCTCCTGCTTCCTGGTGCCGCCGGCGCACGCCGGAGCCTCAGGGCCTCGGTGACCCTCGGGAGAACCCGAGCCGTAACCGACGCGAAGGTGAACGCTATCAGAGTCGGCTGCATTCCTCAACTGCGGAAGAAAGTTTCCGAGCCGACCGAAGGTCGTCGCGTCCGTTACCGGAACCGGACGACATGATAGCTCCGCTTGCCTCGGCGGAGGAGGATGATGTTCCCGTCCCGCAGGTCGGCCCTCGTCAGTTTGCGGTCGGGGTCGGTCGCTCGCTCGTTGTTCACGTATACGCCCCCCTGCTGGGCGGCCGTACGAGCGGCGGATCGCGACTTCGTGAGGCCGGATCGAGTGAGAACGTCAACGACCGACAAGCCGTCGTCGAGCTCCGTCCAGGCGACAGTGGTGGACGGAGCCCACGTGAGATCGGCTTTGTCGGTACCTAGAAGGGCATCCGTAAAGAGGAGATTCGCCGTTTGAGCGGCCTCGTTGGCTGCGTCCAGACCATGGACGGCTGAGGTCACTTCAAAGGCCAATGCGCGCTGTGCCTCCCGTTCCTGAGGACGTTCACGCGTGGCCGCCTCGAGTTCCGCGATCGCCTCGCCCTCGAGCATTGTGAACATCCGGAGGTAGCGACCGACATCGCCGTCGTCGGTGCGGATCCAGAACTGGAAGAACTCATAGGGGCTCGTCCTTCCGGGGTCGAGCCAGACGTTGTCCGCCTCGCTCTTGCCGAACTTGGTGCCGTCAGCTTTCGTGACCAACGGCCAGGTCAGCCCCCATACCTCAGCGGCGCGCACTCGGCGGACGAGCTCGACACCGGCCGTGATGTTTCCCCACTGGTCGCTTCCACCCACCTGGAGACGACAGGCAGCGGAGTCGTACAGGTGCAAGAAGTCGGACGCCTGCAGGAGCATGTAGCTGAACTCGGTGAACGAGATCCCGCCGGCCAGACGGGTCTTCACCGACTCCTTGGCGGTCATCACGTTGATCGGGAAGTGCTTGCCGACATCGCGGAGGAACTCGAGCAGGTTGACGGAGGCAAGCCAGTCGGCATTGTTCACGAGTGCCGCCTGAGCCTCGCCGGCGCCGAAGTCGAGAAAGCGCTCGAGCTGGGACCCGAGCGCGCCGACGTTGGCGTCGACCTCGTTCCGGGTGAGCATCTGCCGTTCCGATGCCTTGCCACTTGGATCACCAATAAGGCTGGTGGCGCCACCCAGGAGGACGATGGGCCGGTGCCCGGCGCGCTGGAGGCGCTGGAGCGTCACCACGCCCAGCAGATTTCCGACGTGGAGGCTGTCGGCCGTGGCGTCGATCCCGTGGTAAAGCGTCAGTGGGTCGGCCGCCAACCTCCTGGCGAGATCTTCGTCGGTCATCTGGTGGACTAGGCCCCGCCACTGGAGGTCGGCGAAGAGATCGGCGTTCACGGTGCGGAAGCTACTGGCTTCAACCGGGGCGGGAGAGTCCTTTTGCCCCCCGGACGAAGAACCGCCAGGGCAAGTCACCCGCTACAGACAGGCCGATCCGTCCACTCACCCCCGGCGCGTCCGGCGGCGGCGTGCCGTCATCGACAACGGTGATGCCTCGATCACCAGTGACCAGGTCGGCGCCGTCGAAGGAACGGTCGAGCTCAAATGCCTGGCAGAGGCGCGCCGGGCCCCGGCACAGGTCACGCTCCGGCCTCCCAGCGGGCCGGGCGGCGCGCATCTCGTCGAGGCCGCTGATCGGATCGAGGCCTCGAAGGAGGACCGCGACGCCCTCGGCGAGGTCACCGCAGACGACGTTGGCGCAGTGGTGCATGCCGTAGGTGAAGTACACGTAGAGATGCCCCGGTGGGCCGAACATGGTGGCGTTGCGGGCGGTCTGGCCACGGTAGGCGTGACTGCCCGGGTCGTCCGCGCCGCAGTACGCCTCGACTTCAACGATGCGCGCCGCCCGGTCGCCGCGTACCAGGACTTTGTTGAGTAGATCGTTGGCCACCGTGATCGGATCTCGCCGGTAGAACGACCGAGAAAGCGTTGGGGTCACGCGTCGCTCAATCGGCAGTGGCGCCCGTGCGTTCACCGTCCAAGCGGAGACGCTCTTGGAATCGCGCCAACTGATCGTTCACCGGGCCGGTGCCGGCGCCGCCGCGCGTCGTGCGGCGGGCCACGCCGCTGCCCGGGTGGAGCAGCGCGCCGGCCTCAGGGCCGAGTCGCTCGGCGACCAGTTCGGGGAGCGACCCGGTCCCGCCGGCGGACTCCTGAACCAGTCCAGCCACTTGCGCATGGGCTTCACGGAAGGGGATTCCGCCACGAACAAGCCAGTCCGCCAGGTCGACCGCCGCCGCTTCCGGCGCGTCGGCCGCGTCCGCCATTCGATCGAGATCGAACGTTGCGGTAGCCAGAAGCCCGCTCAGTGCGGTGAGGGCTCGGGACACCTGGTCGACGGCATCGAAGAGCGGCTCCTTGTCCTCTTGGAGGTCGCGGTTATAGGCCAAGGGCAAGCCCTTCAGCGTGGCCAGGAACCCGGTGAGATGGCCGAGCAGCCGGCCCGACTTGGCTCGAGCCAGCTCCGCCACGTCGGGATTCTTCTTCTGCGGAAGCATCGAGCTGCCAGTTGCATAGGTGTCGTCTAGCTGCAAGAACCCGAACTCAGCAGTCGTCCAGAGCACGATCTCTTCACCTATGCGGCCGAGGTGAACAGAGAGCAATGTGAGGTCGAAGAGGGCCTCGGCGACGAAGTCACGGTCGCTAACCGCGTCCATCGAGTTCTCGAAGGCAGACGAGAAGCCGAGGTCGCGCGCCGTGGCCTCGGGGTCGAGGGGCAGCGCCGAGCCAGCCAACGCTCCGGCACCGAGCGCCGAGACGTCGAGCCGCCGCTGCGTGTCGAGGATTCGGTCGACGTCTCTCGTCAGGGCCCAGCCGTGGGCGAGGAGGTGGTGGGCCAGGGGTACCGGTTGCGCTCGCTGCAGGTGGGTGTAGCCAGGGAGATATGCGTCCGCAGCTGCAGCTTCCTTCGCCCGTAGGAAAACCACGGTCTGGAGGGCGGCCACCAGGACGGCGACCTCGGTCAGTGCCTGCTTCGTCCAGAGCCGGAGATCGGTGGCCACCTGATCGTTACGGCTGCGGCCGGTGTGCAACTTCGCGCCCACTGGGCCAGTCAGCTCGGTGACCCGGCGCTCAACTGCGGTGTGGATGTCCTCATCGCCCGGCGCGAAGACGAATTCGGACGCGTCGAGTTCTGAACCGGCCTTGTCGAGTGCCGCCTGCAGTGTCGAAGCTTCGTCTGTGGTCAGTAGACCGGCGCGCTCAAGGCCCCGCACGTGGGCATGGGAGGCCTCGATGTCTACGGCCGCAAGGCGCTTGTCGAAGGAAAGGCTCTCGGTGAACGCCATGAGCTCATCCGCCGGAGATGACGCCATCCGGCCCTGCCACAACGTCACTGGTCGCGGGGGCACTGCCGCCGCGCCCATGTCTCGACACCCAGGCCCCACAAACGCACGAAGCCGGCTGCGTCCTCATGGCGAAACGTATCTGCCGCCTCGTACGTGGCGAGGCCGTAGTCGTAGAGGCCCAGAGGACTGCGCCGTCCTGCGACAAAGCAGCGGCCCGGGAGCTCGCACCGCAGTCGTACCTCGCCAGTGACGAACTGCTGGCTTTCCCCAATGAATGCGTCGAGGGCGTCCTTCAGCGGCGAGTACCACAGGCCGTCATAGACAAGCTCGGCCCACCGAGGTTCGAGGCGCGCCTTCTCGTGGGCCAGATCTCGTTCGAGAGTCAAGTCCTCCAGGTCGGAGTGAGCCATGATCAACGCGAGCGCGCCGGGGCATTCGTAGACCTCGCGACTCTTGATGCCGACGCGCCGGTTTTCGACCATGTCGACACGTCCCCAGCCGTAGGACCCCACGACGGTCGTCACCTCGTCGATGAGATCGTGCAGCGCCATCGGCACACCGTCTATGGCGACCGGCAAACCCTTCTCGAAGCTGATCACCAATTCGATCGGGTCGACGGCACTCGGAGTCGTGAGCTCGAAAACCTCCTCCGGGGGCTGCTCCCAAGGGTCTTCGAGGATGCCGCACTCGATAGTTCTGCCCCACAGATTCTGGTCAATCGAGTACGGGCTCGACTTCGTAACCGTGATCGGGATCCCGAACCGTTCGGCGTAGTCAATCGATTGCTCTCGGGTCAGGCCCCAGCCCCGCACCGGTGCAATCACGTCGAGGTCCGGCGCGAGGGCCCGAGTCGAGACCTCGAAGCGAACCTGATCGTTACCCTTCCCAGTACAGCCGTGGGCGATTGCATCAGCACCATGCTGGCGAGCAGCCGCGACCAGATGCTTGACGATCACGGGTCGGGACAATGAGGAGACGAGCGGATACTTTCCCTCGTAGAGGGCGTTGGCCTTCAGCGCCGGGGCGACGAAGTCACGGGCGTACTCCTCACGGCAGTCCACGACCTCAGCGTCGACGGCGCCGGCGGCGCGGGCCCGTTCCCGAAGCGACTCGAAGTCCCCCCCTTGGCCGACGTCGACCGCAAGGGCGATGACCTCCACGCCCAGCTCCTCTGCCATCCAGCGCACGGCTACGGAGGTGTCAAGCCCTCCGCTGTAAGCCAGCACGACTCTCTTTGCCATTATTTCTCCCTCACGATCACAGGCCAGCCAGTACGGAAATACGCTTCGCCACCCGTGCACCGCCGATTCGCTCGGTGGCTACCAACAAGACGGTGTCGTCACCGGCGACAGTGCCAATTACGTCGCGCAAGCCGGCCCGGTCGAGCGCCGATCCGACCACATGAGCCGAGCCCGGTGGCGTACGCAGGACGACAAGATTCCCTGAGTGCGCAACTTCAACGACCCACTCCCCCATCACCCGCCGCAAATGGTCTTCGGGCGCGATGCGGTCCTTTGGTTGTTCGGGAATGGCGTACATCGATTCCCCGCCTCCGGTGCGGATCTTTACCGCGCCGAGTTCCTCGAGATCGCGAGAAACAGTCGCCTGGGTGGCGATGACGCCCTCGGCTGCGAGGAGCTCCACGACCATGGCCTGGCTCGTTACTTGCTTGTGTTCGAGGATTCGCTCAATGCGATGCTGTCGCTGCGGTTTCGCCAGCCTCACGGCTGGCTCCACATTCCCTTGGGCGCCGCCTCTCGGGCGGCGCGTGCGAGCCTCATGGTTCGCTGCTCTGCTGGGTCAGCCACAGTAGGAGACCCCGCTGGGCATGGAGCCGGTTCTCCGCCTGTTGCCAAACCGCGCTGCGGGGGCCGTCCAACACTTCGGGCGTGACTTCCTCGCCCCGGTGCGCGGGCAGGCAATGAAGGAACACGGCGCTGGGCTTCGCCATGGCCATCAATTCGGCGTCAATCGTGAATCCCTCGAAGGCGCGCCGGCGCTCGCCCGACTCCTCCTCTTGGCCCATTGAGGTCCAGACATCCGTGTAGATCGCGTCGGCGCCGTCTGCGGCGAAACTCGGCTCGTGGGTGAGTTCGATATCGCTGCGCTCGAGATCGAATGCAGGCGGTTCATAGCCCCGTGGCGATGCGACTCGCACCGTGATCCCCGCGAGCGGAGCCGCCGTCATCAGTGACCGGCACACGTTGTTGCCGTCACCGACCCACCCGACGGTAAGCCCCTCGAGCTTGCCGAACCGTTGTCGGAGCGTCAGGAGGTCAGCCAGCGCCTGGCAGGGGTGGGCCTCGTCGGAAAGTAGATTTACGACAGGGACCGTCGCCGCCGAGGCCAGGCGCTCGAGCGTCCCGTGCTGGAAGACCCGAGCACCGATCATGGCGGTGTAGCACGAGAGTGAGCGGGCGAGGTCGTCGGCCCGTTCGCGGGTGTCGATCCCGACGTCGTCGCTGCGGAGTGCGATCGGGTGCGCGCCGAGCTGAACGGCGGCCGTCTCCATTGAGACCCGGGTGCGATTAGACGGCTTCTCGAACAGGAGGGCGATGCTCTGGTCGGTGAGGACTTTGGGCGGGTCCTTTTTCTCTGCCAGGTCGAGGATCACCGTCAGCTCGGCAGGATCGAGGTCGTCGATGTCGAGGAAGTGTCGTGGTGTCATTGGGTTGCAGCCTCACCGAGGACGCTCACGAGTACCGCGATGGCCTCATCGACTTCGTCGCCGGTCACGAGGAGCGACGGCGCCATGCGCAAGGCCGTCGGCGTCACCGGATTCACCAGGAGCCCGGCTTCGAGAGCGGCGAGGGCGACGGGAGCAGAGGCACGACCGTCGAGCTCGGCGGCGAGGAGCAGGCCCATCCCTCTTGTTGACGTGATTGCGGGAATCGATTCCAAGCCGGCGCGCAGGTAGGCACCGGCGCGCCGGGCGCGCGCCGGAACATCCTCCGTCTCCATCACTCTGAGGACGGCGCGCGCTGCCGCGGTGGCCAGCGGCTGTCCTCCGAATGTGGTGGCGTGATCGCCGGGTTTGAACGCGTCGGCGATGTCGGCGCGCGCCCAGCACGCGCCGATGGGAACGCCGTTCCCCAGTGCCTTGGCCATCGTGACCACGTCAGGCGAAATCCCGGAGTGCTGGAATCCGAACCAGCGGCCGGTGCGGCCGAGCCCGGTCTGCACCTCATCGAGCATCAGGAGGACGCCGCGCTCGTTACACAGGGCGCGCACGTCTCGCAGATACTGCCCCGGCGCCACGTTGACACCGCCCTCGCCCTGGATCGACTCGAGCAGCACAGCCGCCACGCTGTCGGGATCGACCGCCCTGTCGAGGGCGCCGATGTCGGCCCACTCGACATGGGTGAAGCCTTCGGGGAGGGGCTGAAACGCCTCATGCTTGGCCGGCTGCCCGGTGGCATGCAGCGTTGCCAGAGTGCGCCCGTGAAACGATCCGTAGGCGCTGACGACTGTGAAACGTCCGGGGCCTGCCCATTTGCGAGCCAGCTTGATGGCGCACTCATTCGCTTCTGCGCCCGAGTTGCAAAAGAACACCTTGCCGGGGCCGGCATCGATGAGACGGTCGAGGGTGGCGGCGACATCGGGGGCGATGGACGTGCCGTACAGGTTGGAGACGTGGAGGAGTGTGGTCGCCTGCTCGGCAAGTGCCCCGGCTATCAGCGGGTGGGAGTGGCCGAGCGATGTCACCGCTAGTCCGCCGACAAAGTCCAGATAGGCCTTGCCGTCCTGGTCGTACAGGCGGCTGCCGGCGCCTCTGACGAACGTGACCGGTGCCGGCGCGTACGTAGTCATCAGGGTCATCGTCCTTCGATCATGGTGCCAACGCCTTCTTCGGTGAACACCTCGAGCAGGAGAACATGCGGCACCCGTCCGTCGAGGATGTGGGCACGGGTCACGCCGAACTCGAGAGCGCGGAGGCAGGAGCGGATCTTGGGCACCATGCCACCGGTGAGTGTGCCGTCCTCTAGGAGCGTCTCCAACGCAGTCGCAGTAACGGTCTGCAAGAGACTGGTCGGGTCGCCGACGTCACGAAGCAGTCCGGGAACGTCGGTGAGATAGACGAGCTTTTCCGCACCGAGCGCCGCGGCGATTGCGGCCGCCGCAGTGTCGGCGTTGACGTTGTAGGCCTGACCCTCCTCGTCAACCCCAATGGTGGCGATAACGGGGATCAGCTCCTCAGCCAACAGACGCTCCACGATCTGGGGGTTGATGCTGGCGATGTCACCCACGAATCCAAGCTCCGGCGAGCGAGCAGTCGCGGCGATCAATCCCGCGTCCTCTCCGGAAAGCCCGACTGCGAGCGGACCGTGAACGTTGATGGCCGTCACGACGTCACGGTTGACCTTGCCTACGAGCACCATGCGGGCGATGTCGAGTGTCTCTGCGTCGGTGACCCGCAGACCGTCGAGGAACTCGGGCTGCTTGCCGAGGCGCCGCATGAGCTCGCCGATCTGTGGTCCGCCGCCGTGCACGACAACCGGGCGCATGCCGACCGAGCGCATGAGGGCGACGTCTTGGGCTAAGAGAGACGCGAGTGCGGGGTCGTCCATGACCGAGCCACCGCACTTGACCACCACGACCTTGCCCCAGAAGCGCCGGATGTACGGGAGCGCCTCCGCGAGTACGGCGGCCTTGTCGCCCGCGATGGCGAGCGCGTCTGGTGATGGGGCGGTCATCACGAGGTCCGCATGTTTTCGTCGATGTAATCCGGCGTGAGGTCGGCGGTCAGAATTGTCGCCGTGCCGGAACCCAAGCCCAGGTCGGCACTGATTTCGACGTCACGGCCATGGAGGTGTGTCCGCAGCTTGGACTCATCATGTGTAGCGGCCATGCCATTGGCGCACACAGTGACGTTGCCGTAGCTGACCGAAAGGCTGTTGATGTCGAACTCAATGCCAGCGCTGCCGATCTCGCTGACGATTCGGCCCCAGTAGGGGTCGGCGCCGAAGAGAGAGCACTTGACGAGTTGGCTTTCTGCAATCTTCCGGGCGGCGCGGCGCGCATCCTCGTGAGACGCGGCCCCGGTGATACTTACGGTGGCGAGCTTCGTTGCCCCCTCGGCGTCGGCCACCATCTGGCGAGAGAGATCGGCGCAGGTGTCCGCCAATGCTTGACGGAAGTCGCTCGGATCAGGCGCGCCGGCGCGCCCACTGGCGAAGACGAGCACGGTGTCGTTCGTCGACGTACACCCGTCGATGGTCATCTCGTTGAAGGACCTAGCCACCGCTTCGGCCAGAGCTGATTGCAGCATGTCTGGGTCGACGGCTGCGTCAGTTGTCAGGACTGCGAGCATGGTCGCCATGTTGGGCGCGAGCATCGCCGCGCCTTTGGCCATGCCCCCGACGGAGAAACCATTACCCTCGATGAGCGTCACTTTGCGGACGGTGTCCGTGGTGAGGATGGCATCGGCGGCGCGCGTTGCTCCTGCCGAGTTAGCCGAGAGCTCTTGCGCGAGGGGCGCGATCCCCGCTTCGACTGGATCGATTGGCAGCGGGATACCAATGAGGCCGGTTGAGCAGACGAGGACGGCGGTCGGGTCGCAGCCAAGGGCGCTAGCGACGAGCGCGGCCATCCGTTTCGCGTCTGACTCCCCCTGGGCCCCAGTCGCGGCGTTGGCATTGCCACTGTTGAGAATGACAGCGGATGCGTGGCCCCCGGTTGCGATTAGGTGGGACTTCGAGACATTCACCGGCGCGGCCGTTGCCTTGTTGGAGGTGAAGACCCCGGCGGCCGCTACTGGTTGGTGGTCATCGGTTGCCACCAGTGACAGGTCGAGCGCCGCTGGATCCTCCTTGATGCCGCAGTGCACTCCGTTGGCCACGAAGCCCTTGGGCGAGGTGATCATGGGGCGATCCCGGCGCGCGGAAGGCCGGCGGTCTCGTCGAGGCCGAGCATGAGGTTGGCGCACTGCAGGGCCTGACCCGACGCGCCCTTGACCAGGTTGTCGATGGCGGCGAGAACGACTACCCATCCGGTGCGTTCGTCGAAGCGAGCGCTGAGCTGCGCCGTGTTCGATCCCCACGTCGCCTTGGTCGACGGCGCGGCGCGATCGACGACGACGAAGGGCTCGCCGGCGTAGGAGGCGGACAGCAGTTCCAGCAGCGCTTCGGTTGATGTGGTCCCGGTGGGACGTGCGTAACAGGTGGCGAGAATTCCTCTTGTCATCGGCGCGAGGTGCGGTGTGAACAGAAGTTGCGCGCCGACCGCCTGCTCCATCTCTGGCGTGTGGCGGTGGTGAAGCAGTCCGTAGGCCCTGAAGTCCTCATTGGCTGAGCCGAAATGCGTAGTTGTGGTGAGGCCCCGCCCCGCGCCGGACACGCCGCTGGCCGCATCCACGATGATACCGCTGGGCTCGATGACGCCGGCCGCGACGAGCGGCGCCAGCGCGAGAGCCGTTGCGGTCGGATAGCAGCCCGGCGCGGCTACGGCGTCGGCCTTGGCGATCTCATCGCGATGGAACTCAGGCAGGCCGTAGACGAATCGGTCGATCAACTCCGGCGCGGAATGGGGTTGCTTGTACCAGCGCTCGTAGGCCGCCGCGTCGTGAAGGCGAAAGTCAGCGGAGAGGTCAACAACCTTGGCCTTGCTGTCGAGCAGGCCGATAACCAGCTTCTGGGACGCGCCGTGCGGCAGGGCCAAGAAGAGGAGGCCGACATCGGCAGCCATCGAGGGCTCGAAGGTGCGAACAATCATGTCGGGATAGGCGGCGGCAAGATTCGGATGTTGCTCGGCGACGGCCGTCCCAGCGGTGGCGTCCCCTGCTGCCCACGCAACGTTTAGATCAGGGTGAGTGGAGCACAGGCGCAGCAGCTCACCCCCGGTGTACCCGGATGCGCCAAGAACGCCAACGCCGACCATGGCTCAAGTGTATACGGCTCAACGCATGACTATGCAACGGGCGCTGCGACCGTCAGCCGAAGTAGGCGAGGCGGATCGCCGGAGCGAGCACCAGCGGAACATCTCCCGACATGCCCCAGTGGGTGGCGGTTTGCGCGAAGTTTGTCGATTGCCATACGTACCAGGTGCTGTTCTCGGGCCGGTAGACGCCGAGATCAGCCCTTCCGTCGCCGTCGTAGTCCCCTGGTGAGGGAACGTCGCCCGCTGTCCCGTAGTTGGCGGTGCGCTCCTCGCCTGTCGATTGGGCGATGAACCAGGTGCCGGTGCTCTGACGGAACACGCCGACGTCGGCGCGCGTGTCGCCGTCGTAGTCGGCGACCACCGGTACGTCCCCGGCGGTGCCGTAGGCGACGACCGATTCGGCGTTGCTCTGCGAATTACGGATGAACCAGAGCGCCTGGGTGCCGGTACGCAGGACGGCTATATCGGTCTTGCTGTCGCCGTCGTAGTCGGCCGGAACGGCTACGTCACCGCCCGTGCCGTAATTCACGACCCGCTCGGTGTCGTTGGACGACTGGCGGATGAACCAAGTGCCAGTTGAGGGACGGAACAGGGCGACATCGGCGCGTCCATCACCGTCGTAGTCGGCAGGAACCGGCACGTCGCCAGTTGTCCCGTAGGCGAACGTGGTTTCACCCCCCGTCGAGCGCTGGATGTACCAGACGCCGGCTCCGGAGTCGGTTCCGCCGGGGCGGTAGACCGCAGCATCGCTGACGTGGTCGCCGTCGTAGTCCGCAGGGACCGGAATGTCGGTGGCGACGCCATACACGGTAGTGAGCCCACCCTTGGCGAACCAGGTACCCGTCGAGGGGCGATACACAGACGGGTTGCTCTCAAAATCACCGTTGAAGTCAGCGGCCACGAAGCGCGCCGGACGAACCGGCAGCGGCGCCTCGACCCGTCGAATCCTCCCCGCTCCGCCCTCGTCGGCGGTGCCGGAGATCAGTAGGTTGCCTGCCGAGTCGACCACCAAGCCATAGACACTGCCGAGGACCGCAGCGTTGGCCGGACCACCATCGCCGGCGCCATCGCCCGTAAAGAGATGCTCCTTGTGGGTCACGGTTCCGGCCGCGGTCCAGACAATCCCGTCGACGACCCTTCGAACAAGGCCCCGGCTACCGATCAGTAGATTGCCGGAGGCATCCAAGGCGACGGTAACGGGCGCGGGCACACTCGCTTTTGTGGCCGGTCCACCGTCACCGGCAGCTTCCCAGTTCGACGCTCCGTTGCCAGCCACTGTGCTGATAATTCCGCCAGGGTCGACCTTGCGCACGCGGTTGTTCCCAGTGTCGGCGATAAAAAAGTTGCCCAGAGAGTCGACCATGACGTCTGTAGGGGCGCTGAGTTGAGCCGCTGGGCCAGTCGCCGAACCACCGTCACCGGAGAACCCAGCCGAGCCTGTCCCAGCAAGAATTGTCATCGCGCCCGAAGGATTGATCTTGCGAACGACATTCCCGTTTGGGTACGGGAGGTACAGATTCCCTGCCGCGTCAACGCAAATGCCCTCCGCGCCGGCGAACAACGCGGCGACAGTCGAGATGACGCCGGCGGCGTTGATCTTGCGAACCCGCGTGTCGTCCACGACGAAGATGTTTCCCGCGCCGTCGACAGCGACGCCGGCCACTTGCAGCCCCGCCGCGATCGCTGGGCCACCGTCGCCGCTGGAAACGGAGCTTCCATTGCCGGCGATCGTTGTAATCGTCCCGGAGGCGTCTATCTTGCGCACTCGATTATTCAGGCGGTCGCCGATATAGAGATTCCCGCCCGCGTCGCGAGCTAAGCGCGCCGCTCGAAAGGGCCCGCTCCTAGTCTCGCCCCCGACCTGGGCATCGACCGCCGGGCCGTTGTCGCCGCTGAAGCTGATTGCGCCGTTCCCAGCCAGTGTGGTGATGATGCCGGACGTGTCGACCACCCGGACACGATTTCCTCCGACGTCGACGAGGATCAGGTCGCCGGACGGCGTCAGCACGATCGTCGTCAATTCGACGAGCCGGGCCTCCGTCGCCGGGCCACCATCTCCGTGTGGACCGTCAGTAGTACCGCCGGCCACAGTCGTCACGTTGCCGGTGCTCTCGAGCTTCTTTACCACTGTGAACTCGTGGAAATAGATGGTGTTGCTCGTACTGTCGAGAACAGGATTGCACGGAGTCGCAGCTCCCGCAGTCGGAACGGTGTTGACCGTGCCGTCGGCGGCTGAATAGCGGCGAATCGCCGATCCGTCACCAAAAAGAATGTTGCCGCTGCTGTCGAGGTCGAGGCCACACAGGGACTGGACGGTGCCGCCATCCTCGACGGGGTCGCCGTAGCGGACCATCGTGCTGATGGATTGCGATAGAGCGTCGATCCTGCGAATTCCCGTGCCGTCCGCAAAATACACGTTGCCGGTATCGTCGGTCTGGATCCAGGTCGGCCATCCGAGCGGACTCTCCGACGCGTTTGCGCCGTCGACGGGCTCATCGAGAACACCGTTGCCGGCGAAGGTGCTGATAAAGCCTGCAGGGGTGACCTTGCGAATTCGGGCGGTTGTAGCGACGTAGAGGTTCCCCATCGGATCCATTGCGATTCCGCGAACCTGTGCGAGCCGGGCCGCGGTTGCCTGGCCGCCATCGCCGGAAAATCCACCGATGCCGGTCCCGGCGAAGAGTCGCTCGTGCCCGGTGGTGGTATCGATCAGCCGAACGACGGTTCCACTTGCTACGTAGACCGATGTGCCCCTCTGCACGAGAGATACGGTTTGCTGTGAGATGGCGGTCGCTAGGCCTTCGCCCGGCGCGCCGGCGATTGTCGTGATCTCACCCGGCGCGGCCGAAGCCGGTGTCGGCAGAGCTATAACGCCCGCCAGGGGTGTAGCTGCCGCCAATAGGCCCGCCACGCACACCCGCGCCGCCCCACGTAGTCGCATTCGGTTGTGCTCCCCCGCCTGAGAGCGCGGCGATTGTCTTGACTTCTTTATCGACAACCGCGGTCGGGAACTGAAGCCGCGCCGCTAGGTGGCGCGTTTGGAGTAGCGGCAACGCTTGCGATCACGATGAAAGCAGCCCGAAAGGCAGCGTTGCCGCTGTTCGAAAAGTTGCCGCTGTGCTCCACCGCTCAGGCGCGGAGCTCTGCGGGGAGGCTTTCGACAACAGCCGCGATGGAGCGATCCCGAAGGCGCGCCAGTTCGCCTTCAGCCAGGGTGTGGTCGAGGGCAGCGAAGCGGAGGCGGTAGGCGAGGTTGCGGCGGCCCTCGCCGATCTGCGCGCCGCGGAAGACATCGAAGAGCCAAACGCCCTCGAGTTCCTCTCCGCCACCTATGCGCAAGGCCGCCTCCACCTTGCCAGCAGGAACCTCGTCGGGGACGGCGAAGGCCAGGTCGATGTCGGCGGAGGGGAACCGGCTGACCGCCAGGTAGGCGGGTGGCCGGCGCGGCGCCTTTAGGAGCGCGCCGAGGTCGACCTCGAACCAGGCCACCGGACCCGCCAGATCGTGGGCATCGAGCACGGCAGGGTCGACTTCGCCCATGACCCCGAGGTCAAGGCCACCTACAACGATCCGCGCACTGCGGGTCGGGTGCAGCCCTGGCGGCGAATCGGCCACGAGTTCAACCTGCTCGACCGGAAGCGCGCCAACGAGCAGGTCCCAAGTGAGCTTCGCTTCCGGCGCGCTGCGGCCGCCCAAAACCACAGCGAGGTTCTCCGGTTCGATCGGTAGCTCCGCGCCGGGCTCCGGCGGACGAAACACGTGACCGATCTCGAACAGGCTGACGTCGGGATGGCGGTGGGACTGGTTGGTGACGAGCGCTCGCAGGAGCCCCGGCAGAATTGACGTGCGCAGGACGGACTCGTCACTGGTGAGCGGGTTCTCGACCTCGAGCGCATCCGTCGCCAGACCGGCGCGCGCCAGGTCGTCGAACGAAAGGAACGATGTCGACCAAGCCTCAGAGATTCCTGCGCCGGCCAGGATCTGTCGAACGTGGCGCCGATCTCGCTGTAGGGCGGTGAGGCCGCCAACGGAGGCCGTTGCCGGGACTGTTCGTGGAATGTTGGGGTAGCCGTGGTGGCGCGCCACTTCCTCGATGACGTCGATTTCGCGCTCGCAGTCGGGGCGCCAGGACGGGATCTGGACCTCGAACTGTGCTTCGGCGGCTTCACAATCGAATCCGATCGGCTCGAGGTAGGCGGCGACCTGCTCTGGCCGGAGCGAAGTGCCAAGGATTGCGTTGACCCGGTCCGTGCGAACCGTCACTCGTGGCGGCAACGGAATCTCGCCGCGCACATCAGTCGTGTCGCCGGCGGGAGAAGCACCGGCGACCTCACTCGCCAGAGCACAGAACCTGGCTACGGCTCGATCGATGCCCTCGGGGTCGACACCGCGCTCGAAGCGGACCGAGGCTTCGGTGCGGAGGCCGACCGACTTAGATGCGCGAGCGACCGCAACCGGGGAAAAGTACGCCGCTTCGAGCAGAACATCGGTCGTGTCGTCGCCGATCTCACTTGAGGCCCCGCCCATGACCCCGGCGATCCCGATCGCATTGTCGTCGGTATCGCAGATGAGGCAGTCGTCCTGTCCAAGCACCCGCTCGACGCGGTCGAGAGTGACGACGACCTCGCCGGAACGGGCACGGCGGACGATGAGCCCAGGCGCCGGCAACCGGGCGACGTCATAGGCATGGTTGGGCTGGCCCAGCTCCAACATGACGTAGTTGGAGATGTCCACCAGGTTGTTGATCGGGCGCATGCCGGCCAACGTGAGCCGGTTCGCCATCCACGCCGGAGACGGTCGCACCGTGACGTCGCTTAAGAGCGTGCCGGTGAACCGAGGACAAAGGTCGAGACTCTCGACGACCACCTTTGGCACCGCTCCGCCAGCGGGAACCAGTGCTGCAGCAGCGGGCAACACGAAGGGAACACCGAGCTTGGCGGCGAGGTCTCGCGCCACGCCTGCCATCGACAAGGCGTCGGGGCGATTGGGGGTCACGTCGACGTCGAACACGACGTCGGGCCGCAGCCCGAGCGCTTCAGAGAGCGGCGCGCCCGGCGCGGCGTCGGTGGAGCCCGTAAGGACCAGGATCCCGGAGTGGTCGTCGCCCAGCTTCAACTCGGCGGCCGAACAGA
Organism: Acidimicrobiales bacterium; assembly: GCA_035525375.1. GTDB lineage: Bacteria > Actinomycetota > Acidimicrobiia > Acidimicrobiales > AC-14 > JALZBN01. The sequence goes on along the minus strand of DATLEI010000027.1, from coordinate 72,151 downwards.
GCATGCCTTCTGACCACTCGCCCCGAACTTTGCGCCGGCCGATCTCCATCCCGTTCGGCAAACGGGCCCCGATGGGAGCCAAAGCGACCAGGTCGTCGGCGCCGAAGTTGAACGCGCCACAAACGATCTGGAGTGGTTGCCCGTTCCCATTGTCGACCTCGACCAGCTGCACCCGGTCGGCACTTGGATGGGGCTTGGTCGACAAGACCCGCGCTACGCCGACGTGTTCGAGACCCTCCCCCACCCGGTCGATCTTCTCGACCGCGAGCCCGAGCCCCGAAAGCGCGCCGGCCAGATCGGCGGGATGACCGACGAACGGCGCAAAGTCAGACAGCCAGGAAAGGGGGACACGCACGGCTACAAGTTAGAGGGCGCCGCATCACTCGTCCCAGATATTGCGGCGTGACGCCAGTGCCAAGCAATTCACTAGCCCTCGAGCCGAATGAGCTGAGGCGGCCGGTCGCCTTTGATGAGTGGGTCGACGAGGTCGGGTAAGCCCGAAGGAAAGAAGGTGTCCTGCGACGAACGGATCTCGTCGGTTGACCACCAGCGAAGGGCGTCGATCACCTCGGGAGACGAATTCGCTACGTCTGGTGACTCGGCTGTGAGCACAGCAACGAAGAAGTGCTCCTCCTGTATCACTGGCTTCTCATGCCGCAGGATCGAGCACCAGCGAACCCATACGGCCTCGCCTACGTCGTGCACAACGAGTCCGGTTTCCTCCAACAATTCCCTTACGGCCGCTTGCTGCGCTGTCTCACCCATGTCGACGGCGCCACCAGGCGCCACCCAGTAGCTCCGCAGGTCGGGATTGTCGAGACTGACCTGACGCTGATGCTGGTAGCGGAGAAGCAAGATCTGGCCCGCGCCGTCGATCACAATGATGCGGGCTACTTCCCGTCGGCTCGCGCCGGTGTCCGCGATCATTATGCTCCTCTGGTCAGGGTGTGTTCAGAACTGGGCCAGGAATCGGATGTCGTTGGTGATGAAATGCCGGAGGTCGTCGATGTCGTGACGGACCAGGGCACAGCGGTCGATACCGAAGCCGAAGGCGAAGCCCGACCACTCCTCGGGGTCGATACCGACGGCCTCGAAGACGTTGGGGTCGACCATCCCGCACCCGCCGAGCTCGATCCATCCGGACTGAGAACAGACCCGGCATCCTGCGCCCTCGCAGAAGATGCAGGTGACCTCGAACTCGGCCGATGGCTCGGTGAACGGGAAGTAGGACGGCCGCAGACGGGAGTGAATCGCCTTGCCGAAGTAGGCGCTGGTGAACGCTTCGATGGTGCCGGCGAGGTCGCCAAAGGTGATGCCGCGGTCGACGACGAGCCCCTCGATCTGATGGAACACGGGAAGGTGCCGGGCGTCAGGCGTGTCGCGCCGGTAGCAACGGCCCGGCGCAACGATGCGGATTGGCGGTGGCTGTGACGACATCACCCGGATCTGGACCGGCGAGGTGTGCGTGCGGAGCACCACCGACTCCGGCGCGCCCATCTTCACGTAGAGGGTGTCCCACATGCTGCGCGCCGGGTGCGCCGGCGGCATGTTGAGGGCCTGGAAATTGTTCCAGTCGGTGTCGACCTCGGGACCCTCCGCGACGGTGTAGCCCATGCCGACGAAGAGGTCTTCGAGCTCGTCACGGGTCTGGGTGACGAGGTGGAGGCGTCCCCGCTCGCGCCGGCCGATCACCTCAGTGAGATCCAGTCGCTCTGCGGCCAGCCGCAGCTCGCGCTCGGCCGACTGGAGTTGGGCGCGCCGTTCCGCGACAGCGTCGTCGACTCGCGCCTTCGCCTCCTGGAGAAGTCGCCCAGCCTCTCGTCGCTCGTCGGGTTGGAGGCTTCCCAGGGTACGGTGGCGAAGTGTCAGGGCACCGCGCTTACCAGTGAGGTCGCGCTCGATCACTTCGAGCTCTGACAGATCAACGACTCCAGCGATCTGAACGAGCGCTCCGTCGACGACGACTTCGAGCGGCGCCAGCGGCGCGTGCTCGGTCACGGGCTCTTCAGTTCGTCGGGAATCGCCGTCGGAAGGGTGAAGCGGAACGTCGAGCCCCGCCCGACCTCAGACTCGACGTCGAGCTGACCCCCGTGGGCTTCGACAAGACCGCGGCTGATCCAGAGCCCGAGGCCCGAGCCGGTGGGCCGGGTCTCGGCCCGACGGAAGAACTTGCTGAACACCCGGCCAAGATCGGGCGCTGGGATGCCCTCGCCCTTGTCGGCCACGGCGATCGACACCATGCCGTCGCTCACCGCGCCAGCAACCTTCATACCTTGGGGGTCGCCGTACTTGGCTGCGTTTTCCACAAGGTTTGTCAACACCTGCTCGATCTTGTCGGGGTCGGCATACACCCGCGGGAACTCGGGAACGAAGTCGACGTCGGCCTCCAGCATCGGCTCCATCATGCGCACGTTGTCGAGCACGTCGCCTACTAATACAGGCATGTCGACGAGCTGGCGCCGTAGGGCCAGCCGTCCGCTCTCGAGCCGGCTGATGTCCAACAGCTCGCTCACGAGACGCGTCACTCGTCCCGCGTCGTGGTGCACCTGCTCGAGCATCGTGCGCTTTTGCTCCTCGCCGAGTCGGTCCCACCGGTTCAAGAGGAGACTCGTGTAGCCCCGCACTGACGTGAGGGGCGCACGGAGCTCGTGGCTGACGGTCGACACCACCTCGATTCCGTCGATCGACAGGTCGTGGCGCCGGGCCTGGTCGCGCGCGATGAGCACGACACCCAGCACTGCTCCGTCGGTGCTCCGCTCGTAGCGCCCGGTGACGAGAGCTCGGATCTCGTGGCCATTCGCTCCCCGGAGATGCGCTTCACGCTCGGGAATGCGCACCACGGAACGAAGGCGGGAGGCCGTCGGCCAGCCGGACTCCCACAGCGGCTCGCCCTCGGGCGTCCGAGGGTCGAGTAGCTCAGTCAACGCGCAACCGACCATTTCAGAGATGGCGTATCCGGTTAGCTCGGCTGCGGCGCTGTTCACAGCCTGCACGCGCCGGTCGGCATCGAGCACGAGAACGGCGTCGGGTAGCAGTTCGAGGTCGATCATTGGCGGCGCTGGCGCGCGGCTTCAAAGCACACGACGGTGGCGGCCATGGCGACATTTAGTGACTCCGCCGGGCCGGACATGGGAATAGTGACCGTGCCGTCGACAAGTCGGAGAAGCGCCGGATCCAATCCCCGACCTTCGTTCCCGAACACCAGAGCCGTTGGCTGCACCAGATCGTAGGCGTCCGGTGCCGCGCCGCCACTCGGCTCCGTCGCCAGCCGCTGCACTCCCCACGACCCCAACTCCTCGAGCACCTCCACCGGATCCTTTCGAGCCACCAACTTCTGGTGGAACAGTGCACCGGCCGACGCTCGTAGGCACTTCGGGTTATAGGGGTCGACGGTGCCTGTACAGCAGATTACCCCGGCCTCTGTGGCGGCTCCTGCGCTACGGAAGATGGTGCCCAAGTTTCCGGGGTCCTGGATGCCGACGGCAACGATGACCATCGTCGTACCCCTCAAGTTCTCCATGGGGCTTGCCGTACGGGTGCACACGGCCAGGACTCCCTGCGGCGTCACCGTGTCCGCTACCCGTTCGATCACTCCGGCAGCCAAGGTGAAGATTGGAACACCGACGCCCTCGGCACGCCCTACGGCTTCGTGGGCGGTACCCGGTGCGACGTACACCGATTCCACAGTCGAGCCGGCGTCGAGCGCGGCGGTGAGGAGCTTGGGGCCCTCGATGACGAACGCGCTTTCCTCGGCGCGCCATTTGGGCTGACGGAGCAATCGGCGTAAACGCTGTACTCGGTCGCTCTTGAAGCCGAGTTCGCGTCGCGGCGCTGTGGTCGGAACGGGCACTGCCCCCGTCGACCGATCGCTCACGACGCTGGGGTTGCTCCCCCTGCCACTTCGACGAGGGCGGCGAACGCGGTCGGGTCAGCAACGGCGAGGTCGGCGAGGATCTTGCGGTCGACGTCAACGCCTGCCTCGCGCAAGCCGGCGATGAATCGGCTGTAGCTCATGCCGTGCTCACGGGTGCCGGCGTTGATGCGCTGAATCCAGAGCTTGCGAAAGTCGCCTTTACGTGCGCGCCGGTCGCGGTAGGCGTACTGCCCCGAGTGCATCAACTGCTCGTTGGCGGCGCGGAACGAACGGCTCTTGTTGCCGTAGTAACCACGGGCTTCCTTGAGAACTGCCCGGTGGTGCTTTCTGCCGTGAACGGCGCGCTTGACCCTGGCCATCAGGACTCCTTTCGGCGCATGCGGACTGGACGGGAGAGGACGACGCGGCGGTTAAATGCCGAGAAGCCGCTTGACCTGCGCACGGTCTCCGCCGATCACCTCAGCCTCACGGGCCAGGCGCCTGGTGCGCTTCGACGACTTCTTCTCGAGTATGTGCGAACGGAAGGCCCGGCGGCGAACGATCTTGCCGCTACCCGTGACCTTGAACCGCTTTGCTGCTCCCCTGTGGGTTTTCATCTTGGGCATTGCTACTGCTCCTCTGTATTCAGCTTTGATTGCTGTTCCTCGAACTCTTCGGCCGCGGCCTCTGCCTTCAAGGCTTTGGCAGCTGCCGCCTTCGCTCGTTTGTCAGGGGCGAGCACCATGACCATGTTGCGACCGTCGAGCTTCGGTGCGGCCTCCACCTTCGCTCCCGGCATGAGCTGTTCGGCGATGCGATTCAGGATCTTCATTCCCAGATCGGGATGAGCAACCTCCCGGCCCCGGAACATGATCGTGACCTTGACTTTGTGGCCCTGGTCGAGGAACTCCCCTACCTTCCGAGTCTTTGTCTCGAAGTCGCCAGTGCCGATCTTCGGGCGGTACTTCATTTCCTTGATCGACGTGTTGCTTGCCCGTCGCCGAGACTCCCGGTCACGCTTGGCCGCTTCGTACTTCCAGTTCCCGTAATTGAGAATCTTGCACACCGGCGGTTCAGCCAGCGGCGCAACTTCCACGAGATCGAGCTCGAGGTCACGGGCGAGCTGGAGCGCTTCGGTCAGAGGCCGTATTCCGAGTTGCTTTCCATCGGGGTCGACGAGTCGCACATCACGAGCCCGTATCCGGTCATTGATCCTGACATCGCTACCATCCGGTGTGGCTATCCGGCATCACTCCTCGAACGCGAAATAGGCGGACGTAGGAAGCAACGTCCGCCTCTGGCGGTCGATCGACCCGGACGCACCGTGCTTCAGTCGTACTGACCTTCGGTGGCCGGGTGGGGGCGTGAGCCCCGCTTCCCGTCTTCAATTGTGGGCCTAGGGTAGCACCATGACTTTGTGGACACCGTCTGGCGAACGCCCCGTCGGCCGTGAGGAGCCGCCGGGGGGACAGCAATCCTCGACGCCCCCACCCAGACCCGGTCCGGTCGCCGCCGAACCTGGCGCGGACCCGGCCGATGAAGAGCTGCAGGCCCAGATGGCCGAGGTGCAGCGGGAGTTGCTGTCGGTGCCGGCCTCGGTCGTCGTCGCCAACCACTGCATCGGCCTGTTCCAGCTGGCGGCATTGCACCTCGAGCAGCGTCCGCCGAATCTCGAAGAGGCCAAGCTCGCCATCGATGCCATGGCGGCGATGGTCGACGGTCTCGGCTCCCGCCTCGGCGAGGATGCCCAAGCGCTGCGCGATGCAGTAGCCAGCATCCAGCTAGGTTTCGTTCAGGTGAAGGCTGCTGTCGACGCCGGCAACGCCGGGGCACCGAGCTGACGGCCAAGGGAAACTCACGGCCCGTCGTGAAGCGAAAGGCGAGCTCCAACGAGCACCGCTGGGGCGATCCCAGAGTCTTGGTCGCCATCGCCGGCGTCGCTGTCGTCGCTGTAATCGTCGGCGTCATCGTTGCATCACAGGAGCCGGAGACATCGCGGCCAACGGTGCAGTCCAACGAGATAGTCGGGCTCCAGAAGTTCACCGTGCCGCCATATACCCATGTGCCCGGTCCGGTGCAGTATCCCCAGACACCACCCGTGGGCGGTAGTCACGGGTCGATCTGGCAGGACTGCGGGTTCTATTCGGTGCCCATCGTCACCGAATACGGCGTGCACTCAATGGAGCACGGCGCGGTCTGGATCACATACCGCCCCGACCTTTCCAAGGATCAGGTGGAGACGCTCAAGAAACTGGCCACATCCAAGAAATACGTCTTAGTCAGCCCATGGCCCGGGCTGCCGGCGTCCATCGTGGCGTCGGCCTGGGGCAAGCAAGTGCAGATCGAGTCCGCGACCGACCCCCGCGTCAACGAATTCGTCACGCAGTTCAGCCAATCGAAGGACGCGCCCGAGGCCGGCTCGGCTTGCATAGGTGGTTCCACCGCCACGGCGAGCTAGTGGACGATCTTCGCCAGCGCCAGTTCGATGATGTCGGTCGCGCCGGCGTCTTTCAGGGCGGGAATCAGGGTGTTGATCTCCGACTTGGCCACGACTGTTTCGACTGCGTAGGCATCGTTGCCGAACAGCTTGGAGACCGTTGGCGATTTCAGCGAGGGCAAGATCTCTATGACACGGGCGAGATCACTTTCGGCGACATTGAGCTTCACGAGAACCTTGCCCCGAGCCTCGAGCGATCCTTGCAGGAGCGTGTGGAGCTGGTTCATGGCATGACGCTTGGCCGGATCGTCATAGGCAGCGCGGTTGGCGATGAGCTCCGTGAAGCTGGTGAGGATGACTTCGATCGGCTCGAGCCCGGCGGCGCGTAGGGCACGACCGGTTTCGGTCAGATCGACGACGGCGTCGACTATGTCGGGGACTTTTGCCTCCGTGGCGCCATATGACAGCCGGATATCGGCCGCGATTCCCCGGCTCTCGAAGAACCGGCGGGTCAGCTCGGGATACTCGGTCGAGACCCGCACGCCGTCGCGCAGATTCTCCACCCGCTTTACCGGCGAGTCAGCCGGGACAGCCAGAACCACCTGCACAGGACGCGCCGTGGCCTTGGAATAGTGCAGCTCCCCCAAGCTGACCACGTCGCACGCCGGCTCCTCTATCCAGTCGCGCCCCGTGATCCCGAGGTCGAAAATGCCCTCGGCGACGTAGCCAGCGATTTCCTGGGGACGCAGTATGCGCACCTCGTCGATGCGAGGGTCGTCGACGGTTCCCCGGTAGTCGACCTTCGACGACCGCTGCACTGCGAGGTCGGCCGCCTCGAATAGATCGAGAGTGGCCCGTTCGAGAGACCCCTTTGGGAGTACGAGCTTCAGCATGAGTCCTCCGCGCTAGCTGGGTTTGGGTAGCTGGCGCATGAGGTCGGCCATCTCCACGGCGGTGTCGGCCGCCTCTGCCCCCTTATTGTCGAACGAGCCGGCCGCATCAGCGCTGCCCTCTGAGCGGGCACCGCTGCGTTCGAGCGCCTGCTCGAGTGTCTCGGTGGTGAGGACGCCGAACACGACAGGAATAGCCGTGTCGAGAGCGACCCTGGTAAGACCCGCGGCGCACTGCCCGGCGACGTGCTCGTAGTGGTCGGTGCCTCCCTTGATGACCGCGCCGAGGCACACGACCGCGTCGTGGTCGCCCGAAAGCGCCAGGCGCTGGGCAATCAAGGGCAGCTCGAATGCGCCTGGCGCCCAGGCAATGGTGATCGAGTCGTCGTCGACCCCGCGCTGGTGAAGTACGTCGAGCGCGCCATCGACAAGACCGTCGGTGACGACTCGGTTGAAGCGGCTCGCCGCAATCGCAACGCGCAGTCCTGCGCCGCGCAGCTGTCCCTCGTAGATGGTGCTCATCAGTCGAGCCCTTCGAGGAGGTGCCCGAGCCGCTTCTGCTTCGTACGGAGGTAGGCGATGTTCTCGGGGTTCGATGTGGGTTGCAGCCCGACACGCTCGACGATCTCGAGCCCGTAGCCCTCGAGGCCGCCGTACTTGGCGGGGTTGTTCGTGAGCAGCCGCATCGTGGTGATGCCGAGGTCGACCAGTATCTGGGCACCGATGCCGTACTCCCTGCTGTCGATCGGCAGCCCGAGGTCGAGGTTGGCATCGACGGTGTCGCGGCCCTGGTCTTGCAGTGTGTAGGCGCGGAGCTTGTGGGCGATACCGATACCGCGCCCCTCGTGCCCCCGCAAGTAGACGACGGCTCCCAGCCCCTCGGTGGCGATCATCTGCATTGCGGCACCCAGTTGCGATCCGCAATCGCAGCGCATGGAGCCGAATACGTCGCCGGTGAGGCACTCAGAGTGGACCCTCACCAGCACGTTCTCCTCGCCCTGCACTGCGCCCTTCACGAGGGCAAGGTGCTGGTCGCCGTCGAGGAGCGACTCGTAGATGTAGCCGCTGAAGTCGCCGAACTGCGTGGGGATCCGGGTGGCTTCGACAATTCGCCGCACGAGCTTCTCCGACTGGCGGCGATAGCGGATGAGGTCCGCAATGGAGATGATCAGTAAGCCGTGAGTGGCCGCGAAGCGTTCGAGTTCTGGAAGCCGCGCCATACCCGTCTTGTCCTCGCTGACGACCTCCGAGAGCACGCCGGCCGGAAAGAGGCCGGCCATACGGGCCAGGTCGACCGCGGCCTCAGTGTGCCCGCCCCGCTTGAGGACGCCGCCGTCGCGATAGCGAAGCGGAAACATGTGACCCGGCCGAGCGAGGTCGACCGGCTTCGTCGCAGGATCGATCAGGGCGGCGATCGTCGCCGCCCGGTCCGCGGCCGAGATCCCCGTCGTCGCCCCCTCGCGAGCATCGACCGACACCGTGAAGGCGGTGCGGTTGCTCTCGGTGTTTTCGAACACCATGGGCGGCAGCTCGAGGGAGTCGAGGCGATCTCCCGTCATGGGAATACAGATGACGCCCGACGTGTGATTGAGAAAGAACGCCAGCCTCTCGGAGGTCGCGAACTCGGCCGCCATGATGAGATCGCCCTCGTTCTCGCGACTGGCGTCGTCGACCACGACGACGATGTCGCCACGCGCGAAGGCAACAATCGCGTCCTCGATGCTGGCGAAGGCCATGTCCGACTCAGGCTCCTGTTCCGGATTCGCCTCGCGTCAAGAGGCTCTCAACATACTTGGCCACCAGGTCGACCTCGAGGTTGACCTGGTCACCGGGACGCCGTCGACCCAGCGTAGTGACGCCGGCCGTATGGGGGACGACAGATATTCGGAAGACGCCACTGTCCACGCTGGCCGCCGTCAGGCTGCAGCCATCAACTGCGATCGAGCCCTTCTCCACGATGTACGGCAACAGGTCGTCGGGCGGTCGAATGCTGAGGTCGGGCGCCGGGGTAATCACTTCACCGATAGCGTCAACGTGACCTTGCATAAGATGGCCGCCGAGCCGGTCGCCGACGCGCACTGGGCGCTCGAGATTGACGTCGTCACCTGGCCGCAGAGCAGCGAGATTGGTGCGCCCGAGGGTTTCATCGACGACGTCGGCGCGCCACCACCCGTCGCCTCGCTCAACGACGGTGAGGCAGCACCCATTGACCGCTATCGAGCCGCCGACCTCAGCGTCGTCAGTCACAACGGCCGCGCTGAAGGTGAACCGATGGTCATGGCGCGTCACCACCCGACCCAACTCCTCAACGATGCCGGTGAACACGTACTCAGGCTACGGCGCGAGCTCGACCCGAAGGTCATCGCCGAGGCGCGCGACCGAGATGATCCGCCCCCGCCAAGCCTCGTCGATCGTGGACGCGCCGGGCCCGGTGAACAGCGGAAGACCGTCGGCTCCGCCAAAAAGGATCGGGGCGAGGTAGAGGACATAGCGGTTGACGAGGCCGGCGCGGTGAAAGGCAGCGGCCACTGTCGGGCCACCCTCAACGAGAACCTGAACCACATCACGATCGGCGAGATCGTCGAGGATCGCGCCGAGATCACCCTCGACCTCGAGGGCAGGGTGGACCTTCGCGCCATCGGGCGCCTCGCCGAGGACGACCCGGAGGGGGTCACGGCCAGCGACGCTACGGACGGTGAGGGCCGGGTCGTCGGCACGCACGGTGCCGGCTCCGACGATGATGGCATCGCTCTCGGCGCGCAGGCGGTGGGCGTCGGCGCGCGCCGCGTCGCCAGTCAGCCACTTGCTCGATCCGTCCGGCGCCGCAGCCCGGCCGTCGAGGCTCAGGGCCATCTTCAGGACGACCCAGGGTCGCCCTGTCGCCCGGTGCGTGAGGTACGGCGCGAGCTGCTCACGCACCTGGCTCTCACAGACGCCCACGTCGACGTCGATCCCTGCGGCCCGTAGCTGAGCTATGCCATTCCCGCTGACCCGCTCGTCGGGATCGGCAGTTCCCACCACCACCCGTTCGATACCCGCGTCGATTATCCCCGTCGTGCATGGCGGGGTTCGGCCATGGAAACCACACGGCTCCAGCGTCACCACCAGCGTGGCGCCGCGAGCTCGGTCGCCGGCGACGTCGAGGGCAACTCGTTCTGCGTGCCGTCCGCCCGGGGCTTCGGTGGCGCCCTCGGACCCGGTGGGAACAATGACGCAGCCGACCCAGGGGTTGGGCGACGCCGTTGACCGGGCGCCCGCGGCCAGTTCAATGGCGCGCCGCATCGCCGTTTCGTACGGCGAGACAGGTGTCGTCATCCGGGATGGGGGGTGGGCTCGCCTTCGAGCAGGGCGAGGGCATGAGCCAGGACGGCGAGCACAGCGTCGAGACATTCGATCGCCCCCGCCGTCGACCCGGGCGTATTGAGGATGATGCAATGACCTGCGGTGCCGGCGACCCCGCGCGACAACGGCCTCTTGGCCGGGTTGGCGGCACGCATGGCCTCGGCGAGACCTGGCGCCTGCCGATCTAGGACCGATGCTGTGGCCTCTGGCGTGAGGTCGGTCGGCGCGAAGCCTGTCCCTCCAGTCGTCACGATCAGGCCGGAATAGTCGGCGACCATGGTGCGGAGGGCATCGGCGACCCTACCGGCACCATCACCGACAACCTGGTGATCGATCACGGCATAGCCCGCTTCCCTGAGCCGGGCGACGAGCGCGGGGCCAGAGTGGTCGTCTCTCGTCCCGCCGGCAACACCATCGGAGACGGTCAACACCTTTGCCTGCAGAGTGCCCATGCCGCGAATCGTACGGCCACGCCACTCAAGTTGTGTCGTTGATGTGCCGACTCTTTCTAGGCGATAGTCGGTTCCGGGATTGGGAGGCGCGTGTGAACGCAGAACAGTTGGAGGTCCTGCTCGAGATCACTCTCGGGGCGAAGGTGGCTAGCGAGGTCACGTGGGAGGCGGGTGGCGACCCGTCGATGGCAGCCGAAGTGCTGCACCGGCGAGCGGCCACGCTGGCGGCGCCGCTTAACGGCTACAACGGCCCCCTTGTGAACCGCGGCGCGCAGCTTCGTAAGGATGTGAAGCGACTACAGCTCCTCGGCCGGCTGATCGAAGAGCTGTCGTACGAGCTCAACGAGGAATACGACGTAGAACTCGTCCGCACCGCATAACCACGCCTCCGACGAACCGGGCGGATGGACTACCTCTGCGGTAGTCAGCGCGCCCCAGAGCTGAGACTGAAGGCCTCTGCCAGGAGCTCGTAGGAGCGTTGGCGCGCCCTCGGGTCATGGCACACCGTCAGCACGATGAGTTCATTGATCCCGAACTCATCGGCGAGCGTGGTCATCTTCGCCCTGACCACGTCGGGGGCACCGACAATGACCTTCGACTTCGCTTGAGCCAACCGTTCGCGTTGTAGGTCAGTGAGGGTGGCGACTACAGCGGCAGCATCAGCACTGGGCACGATGGGGGCCCGTTCCGCACCCTCCGGACCCAGTCGCCAGAGATCAGCCGTTGAGGCCACGCGCCGGGCCTCTTCGTCGGTGTCTGCGCAGACCACCGACACAGCGACGCTCACCCGAGGCTCATCAAGCACCTCCGAACGTTGAAAGCCGCGCCGGTAGGCATTCACGATTTGAGGCCCGTAGGTGGGACTGATGAAGTGGGCAAACGAAAAGGCCAGACCGAGATAGGCGGCGCAGCCACTGCTTTGGCTGCTCGATCCGAGCAGCCAGACCGCAGGCGCGCCAGAACCGGCAGGCATCGTCTCGTTGTCGTGAACGTAACCAACGAGGTCCGCGACCTGCTGCGGGAACCACTCTTCGCCCAGTTCAACCGGTCCGCGGCGTAGCAGCTCCTCGGTCGCCGGGTCCGTTCCTGCCGCCCGACCGACACCAAGGTCGATGCGGCCCGGGAAGAGTGAATGCAGCATCCGAAACGCTTCGGCCACCATCATCGGGTTGCGGTACGGCAACAGCACCCCGCCCGATCCGACCCGAATACGCGACGTGGCGCTCGCAACTGCAGCGACCATGACCTCGGGAGTCGTACCGGCCAACGACCGGGTGTTGTGGTGCTCAGCTAGCCAGTAGCGGGTGTATCCCAAGCGGTCGGCGGCCTGGGCGAGCCGGATCGTGTCCGCTAAGGCCTGAGCCGGATCCGTGCCCTCGGGAACCGGTGTCTGATCAAGGACGCTGAGAGCAAGAATGGGGCCAACCTAGGCCAGGGCACCCCGGGGCACCTCGCGCGCTAGGGCTCTTCGTCTTCCTCCACGCTTGTCGTCGCGTCCACGAGATCTTGGGCGATATCCCGTAGCTTGCGGTTGGCGCGCTGCGAAGCCCGGCGAAGGACGTCGATGGCCTCGTCAGCGCTGCACGACTGGCGCACCATCAAGATGCCCTTTGCCTGTCCGATCACGTCGCGCGTTGTCAGGGCCTCCTCGAGCTGCGCTTGTTGCACGCCGGCAGCAGCCGAGATACTGGAGAATCCCGTCGAGATTCGAGTCAGTGAGGACGATGCTTGCTATGCGGTCGAGGCTCTCGGCGAGCCCAGACGGCACTTCTCCGCGGGTATGTCGCGGTTCTCCGACCATGACGCCTTCTCATGCTGCATAAGCCGAGTGCGCGTCGAGCCTGTGGGTTCACACCAAGCGGCGATCCGGAATTGAGCAGAGCTTACCCGAGTCGACGCCCGTACCCTGCCATCAGCCCAGACGATCACCGGCGATCAAGTGCGCACCGTTGCGCCACGCAGAGGCCTCCTGCACGGGCTTGCCTTCCGGTTGCACCTCCACGAGCTCCACAGCACCCTCGCCGGCGCCCACCTGCAAGGTCACGGGATCGATTGCGCCCGGGGCAAGCGTGACCGGCCCGTCGACGAGCCTGGCCAACAGAACCTTCAGCCGCTTCCCCCGGAAGGTCGTCCACGCCCGGCCAAGGCGAATGACCCGATGGAGATGGATGGCGGGACGCCCCCAGTCAAGCTCGTGTTCACCCGGCGCAAGCTTCGCGGCGTACGTGGGCTCCCCCACTTGAGGTTCGGGCTCCGGCAGCCCCTCGAGAAGTGCCTGCAAGAGCATTGCCGTACCTAGGCCTTCGAGGCGGCTTCGCAGTTGGTCGGCCGTGTCCTCACTGTCGATTGGGGTCTCTGCGCGCGCGTACACCGGCCCGGTGTCGAGTCCCTCTTCCAGCGCCATTAAACACACGCCGGTCGTCGTGTCGCCGGCGAGGATGGCGCGCTCGACGGGAGCCGCGCCGCGCCATCTCGGCAGGAGCGAGAAATGCAGGTTGACCATGGGTAGCGCCGACAGAACATGAGGCTTGATGAGCCGGCCGAAGGCAACGACAACGCCGAGCTCGGCACCGACATCGATGACGTCGTCGACTCGATCGCTGACGGTAAGGCCCAGCTCGAGTGCGGCGGCCTTGACCGGGCTCGGCAGTAGGTTCCCACCGCGGCCTCGCTTACGGTCGGGTTGTGACACGACGAGCGCGACCTCGTGACCGTCGGCGACAAGCGCCTTCAGGGGATTGACGGCCACCTGTGGGGAGCCGAGATAGGCCAGCTTCACCCGTGGCTCAGGTGCCCTGGCCGACGGACGGAGCTCGCGAATCTCCGGCCGGATCGGAGAATCCCAGGGTGCGGCCGCGCAGCTCCTTCATGGCCCCTTTGCGATCTCTCCTGTCGAGTCGTTCGAGCAGCAGCATCCCGTCGAGGTGATCGACCTCGTGCTGAAAACACCGCGCCAGCAGCCCTTCGGCATCGATCGACAGCTCCTTGCCGTCGAGGTCGACGCCGGTGAGATGCACCTTCTCATAGCGCGTGAGTGGCCAGGACAGGCCCGGAACAGAGAGGCAGCCTTCCTCCGATGTCTGCTCGCCCTCATGGCCCATCAATACCGGGTTGATGACTGTGTGCGGGCCATTGTCGTCGTTGATGTCATAGACGAACATTCGCCGCTGAACGCCAACCTGGGGAGCTGCCAAACCGACGCCCGGCGCGTCGTACATCGTGTCGATCATGTCGGCCGCCAGCTGAGCGAGGCTCGCATCAAGCGTCGTAATCTCGGTCGCGCGCTGGCGCAGGACCGGGTCGCCGAAGGTACGGATCTCGAACAGGGCCACGGGTCGAGAGTACCGGGCGTTACCGGATGCCGGCTCCGTGGTTCCAGAGAAGCACGGCGCGCCACTCGTGCTCGTGGCCCAGGATCGACAGGCTGGCGGTGTCCAGCGCAAAACCGGACGCCGATGACGCGTCGAGGCCCAGATAGCGAGCGGCAAGGATGCGGGAGAAATGGCCGTGCCCAACCAGAGCGACGTCGCCGGCGCCGTCCTCCGGAGCAACCTCAGCGAGAAGCTCATCAGCTCGATCACCCGCCGCCTCCAGCGTCTCCCCGCCGGGACACCCGTCTTTGAAGAGGTTCCACGACGGAGTTTCGCTCCGGATCTCTTCTGTCGTCCTCCCCTCGTATTCGCCGTAATCGAGCTCGGCAAGCAGCTCGGTGGCCTCGATTCGGTGCTGATCGAGACCGGCAAGCAGCGCAGTCTTCAGCGCTCGCTGGCGAGGACTGGACAGCACCCGAACCGGCTCGATCCCGAAATGCACAAGCCGCTGACCCAATAGGCGAGCCTTACGTTCCCCCTCGAACGTAAGGGGTATGTCCTTGCGGCCTGTGTGACGGCCGGACGCCGACCATTCGGTCTCGCCGTGGCGGAGGACCACCAATCGCTTCATCGCGCTGATGCTCTCACGAGCGCAGGGGGTCGACGGTGACCCGCGTGCGAGCCTTCGGGCGCGGCGTCGCCGCCAGCGCGTCGCACAACCGTCGGTGATCTGCCGCACGAACCATCCACTGGCCGCCGGCAGGCCCGGCGATGTCTATGTCAGGAATCGACCGCAAGGCGGACGTGAACTCTCCAGCCCCTTCTCCGGACACGATCGCTAGCGCTCGCTCGGGAGGGAAACCGAGCGCGGACCGGCGGGCGGACTCGACGACAGTCAGGCGCGCCGGATCGGCGTGTACCGCAGCATCGATCACCTCATGATCCGGAAGCCGGGTCTGGACGACGAGCCGTCGCTTATCCGAACGCCCTCCGAGGATGCGGGCGGCGCGCGCCAGCAAGCCGAAGGCCCGCTCCGAGGCCCGGTACCGGGGGGCAAGGAGCTCCTGGTCGAAGTCGAGAAAGGCGACGACCTGGGCGTGACTCACCCGGTGCAGCACGGCCTCCGTACCCACGAGCACGGGCGCCGACGGAGGTGGACCGGGCGCCACGTCGGCGCTGACTTCGGCCACGGGCCGGCCAACCAGGCGTTCGAGGTCTTCGCGGGCCCGGCTGACTCCCGCCCTGAGGACCCGGAACCGGCCGCCTCCGCACGAAAGGCAAACCAGGGGCCGCACAGTGAGGCACCGCCGGCAGACAAGCTTGTCAGCGTCGTCCTTGGCCGACGATTCGACGGCCGCATCGCACTTCTCGCAACGAGCCAGTTCGGAGCATGCGGCGCATGCAAGTAGGCGGGCCCGGCCTTTGCGGTTGAGGACGCACACCACCCGCTCATCGGTATCCGCCTGTCGCGCGAGTGCGACGAGGCGTTCGGAGTACAAACCCGTACCCGGAGGCTCGTGACGACGGTCGATGACCTCCATGAGCGGCCAGCCGACGCGCTCGTCGGCGCGAGACACCGTGAGCAGCCGCGTGGTCGCGAGCGCCTCGAGAGAGGGACAGGCCGACACGAGCACGCACGGTGCCTGGGCGCGGCGGGCACGTTCCACTACGACGTCTCGGCCATTCCACGTCGGGGTTCGTTCCTCTTGATACGCCTCGTCATGTTCATCGATCACGACGGCAGCCCCGAGACGCGGACGGGGCGCCCACGCGGCGCGGCGGGGCCCAACAGCGACGCAGCCTCCTGCCGCCGCCATAGCCCAATCGTCGGGAAGTAGGGCGACGCGATGCCCGGCATGTCGGAGCCGGGCCGCCAGGTACGCAGCGTCACCCACTGACGGCGCGAGTACGAGGGCATCCCCTCGAACCGCGGCGTGAAGAACCAACAGGAAGGGATCGTCGCCGGGCGGTAGGCGCACTGTCGTCACCGGTGCCTCGAGCGCATCGAGGGCGATGGCAGAGTGCGCTGTCCCCACTGACGGTTGAGGCTCCGGTGACGAATCCATCCGGTCGACGTAACGGACGGCGTGAATCGGCGATGCGGTGCGCAACAAGGATGCTTGGGGACCGGCCCAGCGCCATGCGGCCCATTCAGTCAGCTCGATGACGTCGGCGGATGGGCCGCATCCAGTGACCCCTGCGACTGCCTGCAAGCGTCGGTCAGTCTCGGGGTGAGCAACACGGTCGACGACCCATCCTCTGATTCGACGACCGTGAAGGGGGATGCGCACGATGCTGCCAACGCCGACCCGTGCGTCGAGTCGCGCTGGTACCAGATAGTCAAAAGGTCGCGCCAAGGCGTTGACGTCGGGGAGTACTCGGGCAATGGGGAGATCGACGGCTGGCTCGCGCTTGCCGCTGGGGCCTACGTCAGGTCGAGTGCCCGTTTCACGTCGTCGAGGCGGCTCAGACGCTCCCACGAGAACTCCTTGTCTGATCGGCCGAAGTGGCCGTACGCGGCCGTACGACGGTAGATGGGCTTGCGCAGGTCGAGATCACGAATGATGGCAGCAGGGCGCAGGTCGAACACTTCAGGAACCATCTCCTCGATGCGGGCGGGATCCACCGTCTCGGTGCCGAATGTCTCGACCATGACCGACACCGGATGGGCCACGCCGATTGCGTACGCGACCTGGATCTCGCAGCGGCGCGCCGCGCCGGCAGCGACGATGTGCTTGGCAACCCAACGAGCCGCGTAGGCAGCCGAGCGATCGACCTTGCTCGGGTCCTTGCCCGAGAACGCTCCGCCACCGTGGCGCGCCGCGCCGCCGTAGGTGTCGACGATGATCTTTCGGCCGGTGAGGCCCGTATCTGCGTGCGGCCCGCCGAGTTCGAAGCTCCCGGTCGGGTTGGCCAGGAGCTCGTAGTCGTCGTTCGCCAGCTCCGGCGGCAGAAGTGGGTGGATGACGTGCTCACGAAGGTCGGGCTTGAGCAACGTTTCGATGTCGAGCCCCGGCTGGTGCTGGCTGGAGATGAGGACGGTCTTCAACCTGACCGGCTTGCCGTCGCGGTACTCGATGGTGACCTGGGTCTTGCCGTCGGGCCGTAGGTAGGGCAGCACGCCCGCCTTCCGTACCTCGGCCAGCCGCTGGGCGAGCCGGTGCGCCAGCCAGATCGGTAGCGGCATCAGGTCGGCGGTCTCATCACACGCGTACCCGAACATCATTCCCTGATCGCCAGCGCCCTGATTGTCGAGTTCGTCGTCGGCCGTGCGCCCGGTGCGAACCTCATAGGCCGCGCTCACGCCCTGACCGATGTCAGGCGACTGCTCGTCGATCGCGGTGATGACACCGCAGGTGTTCCCGTCGAATCCGTACGACTCACGGTCGTAGCCGATATCGCAGACGGTGCTGCGCACGATCTTGGGAATGTCGACATAGGCACGCGTCGTGATTTCTCCGGCGACAACGACGAGGCCGGTCGTCAGGAGGGTCTCGCACGCCACCCGGCCTTCTGGGTCCTCCTGCAGGATGGCGTCGAGCACAGCGTCAGAGATCTGGTCAGCCATCTTGTCGGGGTGACCCTCAGTCACCGACTCCGAAGTGAATGTCCAATCCGTCATGACTTCCTCCTGACTGACTCCGATAGTTGACTGGCGACGGCGTCGATGACGCGCCTGGCCAGCTCCCGCTTGTCGACCAAGGGCACTTCTTGGTTGGTGCCGTCGGCACGGATGATCATGGCGCGATTGGTGTCGGTGTCAAAACCGGCACCGGCCATGGTGACGTCGTTAGCGACGATGATGTCGAGATTCTTCTGTCGCAGCTTGGCTTCGGCGCGGCTCGCGAGTTCATCACTGCCGGCCTCGGCCGCAAACCCAACTAGCACCTGCCCCGGACGCTTCTCCTGACCGAGCTGGGCCAGGATGTCGGCAGTTGGCTCGAGCACGAGCGCAGGCGGGCCGTCAGCCTTCGTCATCTTCCCCGATGCGGCGAACTGAGGTCGGAAATCGGCAACGGCAGCGGCCATGATCACTGCGTCTGCTTGCTGGCTCCGCTCCGAGACGGCGTCGGCCATCTCGGCTGCGGTCTGGACCCGCACGATGTCGATAGGGGCAGCCACGCGCCGGTCGACCGTCGTGACGAGCGTTACCTTCGCGCCGCGTGCCGCGGCCTCGGCCGCCAAGGCGTAGCCCTGCTTTCCGGAAGAGCGGTTGCCTATGAAGCGCACCGCGTCCATGGGCTCGCGGGTGCCACCGGCAGTGACAAGGAGTTTGCGACCGGTCAGATCGTGCGGCATGAGCGTCGCCTCGACGGCTGCGAGGATCGCGTCCGGTTCGACGAGGCGACCTGCGCCCTCATCGCCACCGGCGAGATGACCCGACGCTGGGCCGACGATCTGCACGCCTCGGGCTCTCAGGGTGGCGACGTTGTCCTGCACTGCCGGGTGCTCCCACATCTCGGTGTGCATCGCCGGGCAAACGATGACCGGCGCGCGGGTGGCGAGCAGTGTGGCGGTCAGCAGGTCGTCGGTAATTCCGGCCGCATAGCGGGCGAGGAAGTTGGCCGTCGCAGGCGCAACCACAACGACGTCGGCCCGGCGCGCCAGAGCAGTGTGCGGAATGGGGTCGTGCTCGCACCACAACGACGACTGCACCCTTTCGGATGCCAGGGCGGAGAAAGTGGCTTCGCCAACAAAGCGGGCGGCGTCGTGGGTCATCACCGGTGTGACGTGCGCCCCGCCGTCGACCAGTTGGCGGCACACCTCGACGACCTTGTAGGCAGCAATTCCCCCGCAGATCCCGAGGACGATCCTCCGGCCTGCGGGTGGGGTCACTTCTCGGTGTCCTCGACCTCTTCAGGACGGGTGTAGGTGATCTTGCTCGCGGCGATCTCTTCGAGCGCGATGGACAGCGGCTTGCGGGAAACCGAAGCGACCTGCGGCGGCACAATGGAGCCCAGACCCTCACCGAGCTGGCTGAAGTACGAGTTGATCTGCCGTCCGCGCTTGGCGGCGAGGCTCACCAGGCTGAACTTCGAGTCGACCTTGTCGAGAAGGTCTTCGATCGGCGGGTAGATCATCGTCGCGCGTTCGGACATCTGGGTAACTCCAGTCGGGTTGATCAGGCGGTCAGCTCGGAGGCGAACCTACGCTGCGGTGCATCTCCACGATAGCAGCCGACTCCTCGATGGCCCGGTCCAAGTCTTCGTTGACGATGACGTAGTCGGCGAGGGCTCTGCCCGCTTCAGCTTCGGCGTCGGCGCGCGCCAAGCGGCGCGCGATCAGCGCTTCGTCGTCGCCTCGCGCCCGCAGGCGCTCCTCCTGAGCCGCACGCGATGGGACGTCGATGAGGATCACCACGGCATCGGGATGCAACGTCCGAACTTGGTTTGCTCCCTGCACGTCGATTTCGAGCAGCAGGTCGTTTCCCACCGGCGGGTCGGGAATGGGCGTTCCGTACAGATGCCCGAAGACCTCGGCCGACTCGACGAACCCGCCGGAATCAGCGTGAGCAAGGAAGGTGTCGCGGTCGACGAATTTGTAGGCGTCGGCCGCTTCGCCGACGCGCGGCGGGCGGGTTGTCCAGGATCGGCTCAACCAGAGCTGGGGCACGCGACGCGACAGACCGGCGACGATCGATCCCTTGCCGGCGCCGGATGGACCGACGATGACAAAGAGGAGGGGTCGAGA
This sequence comes from Acidimicrobiales bacterium, assembly GCA_035525375.1. Lineage (GTDB taxonomy): Bacteria > Actinomycetota > Acidimicrobiia > Acidimicrobiales > AC-14 > JALZBN01. The sequence continues at coordinate 52,175 of DATLEI010000027.1, read as the reverse complement.
AGGCGTCTTGCTCAGGACGTCGCGGGGAACTGCCGAAGAAGCGCTTCTCGCTGCTGAGCGCCGAGGCCCCGAACGCGACGGGCCTCGCTGATATGCAGCTCCTCCATCAGCCGACGGGCCCGCACCTTGCCCACCCCGGGGAGGGACTCGAGCACGGCAACCACCTTCATCTTGCCCACCACCTCGTCGCGAGTGCTCTGGTCGAGCAGCTCCTTGAGATTGATGGACCCGATCTTCAGCTTGTCTTTGAGCTCGGCCCGTTGGCGGCGAGCGGCGGCGGCTTTGTCAAGCGCAGCCAGGCGCTCGTCCGGAGAAAGTGTGGGAGGCAGCGGCATGGCTGGCACCCTAGCGCGCCCAGCTCATTGCCTTCCGGGCCGTCTCAGGGTTGCATCAGCTGGTCAGCGACTCGCTCAGGGCGGCGGCAGCCGCGGCTGGATCTGCGGCGGTTGTCACCGCCCGCCCGACCACCAGGAGGTCGGCTCCCGCTGCGAGCGCCTGCTGCGGGGTGGATGCCCGGGCCTGGTCATTGGGATCTGAGCCCGGCAACCGGATCCCCGGGACCACAGCCTTCAGTCGCGGCGCCAATTGCTTGGCCTCTCGCACATCAGCGGCGGCGCAGACCACACCTCCGCATCCTCCCTCGACTGCCGCGGTGATACGCCGCCCGAGGATGTGCGGTGGCGCGTCCCCGTCGCTCGTGAGGACCGTGACCGCTACGGCCATCGGTAGCGGCATACCGGCGGCGGCCGCGCCTTCAGAGAGGCCGTCGACCCCGGCGCGCAGCATGACCGGTCCGCCATGTGCGTGGAGCGTGAGATAGCTGGCGCCGAACGCGCCGACGACGCGAGCTGCCTTACGAACGGTCGTCGGAATGTCGTGCAACTTCAGATCGAGAAAGACTTTGAAGCCGGCCTCGCTGAGGCTCGCTACCGCATCAGGGCCGGCCGCGGCGTACAGCTCGAGCCCGACTTTGGCCACACCGAACCACGGTTGCAGTTGATGGCCCAGACGCAAGGCGACGACGAGGTCGTCGACGTCGAGGGCCAGAACCAGTCGGTCACGAAGCTCCATAGACACTCCCCACGAGTTGAGACACGGCGGTGACATCATGGCGGATACACCAGTCCCGAAGTTCGGCCAGGACTCGTGCCGGCGCGCGAGGATCGGCGAAGGTGGCGGTACCGACCTGTACGGCACTGGCACCGGCGAGCAGAAGCTCGACCGCGTGCTCACCGCGGCTGACTCCGCCGACCCCGACGAGCGAGACGTCGGGAAACGCGAGATGGCACTCGCGCAACGCCCGAACGGCGACGGGGCGGATCGCAGGTCCACTTAGACCCCCCGTGCCTGCCCCGAGAATGGGGCGGCGTGTCTCGGTGTCGATCGCCATCCCCATCACCGTGTTGACGAGGGTGAGCGCGCTGGCACCGGCGGAGATCGCCGCGCCGGCGATCTCGGTGATGTCGGCAACATTCGGACTCAGCTTCGCCCACACCGGACGACCACACCCGAGGCTGGCAGAGATGGCTTCGCTGGTGGCTGACGTCGAGTGGGCGAACATGTGACGGCCACCGTCGAGGTTTGGGCAGCTCAGGTTGACCTCAACCGCGATCACCGCCGCCGGCGCGTCGCGAAGGGCGGATGCGACAGTCGCGTAGTCGTCGACGGCGCGCCCCCAGATCGAGGCGACAACGCGCGCGCCGGAAGTAACGAGAGCGGGCACCTCCTCGGCGAGCCAATCCCCCACGCCTGGGTTCTGGAGCCCGACCGAGTTGAGCATGCCAAAGTCAGCCTCGTGTACTCGCGGCGCTGCGTTCCCGCCCCACGGTTGTGCCGAGATCGACTTCACGACGACGGCGCCCAACGACGACAGATCGAAGAACGCTGACAGTTCCGCGCCGTGCCCTGAGGTCCCGGCCGCAGTCAGGACAGGGTTCGGCAGCGTGAGGGCGCCGACTCGCGCCGACAGATCAACGGCGTCAGGCAGCGTGATCGCCTAGAGGTCGAGCCGGGATTGGGCCCGACCGTGCCACTCTTGGAGGCTGCGAACGGAGAGCCCTTGCTCGGCCCAGTCGCCCATCCCGGCGACGGCCGCGAGCGCGGCGGCGACTGTCGTCAGGCACGGGACGTTGTGCACGTTGGCGGCGGTACGGATGTAGGCGCCATCGGCGCGGGATCCTCGTCCCCTCGGCGTGTTCACCACCAAGTCAATCTCCCCGCTCGCGATCAGATCCAGGGCCGACGGGAGGTCGGGGGCGACGCCGTGGTCGGCAATGCCCACTCGGGCGACAATGCGTGCCACCGGTATGCCGTTGGCCTCCAAACTGCGCGCCGTTCCGCCGGTGGCGGCAATCTTGAATCCCAGGGCGGCGAAGCGCCGCGCCGCCGCCGAACCCGGTTGCTTGTCGCGATCGGCCAGTGAGAAGAAGACCGTTCCCTTTTCGGGCAACTTGTCGCCGGCTGCCCGCTGACTCTTGGCAAATGCGAGACCGAACGTGGTGTCGATGCCCATAACCTCGCCCGTTGACCGCATCTCCGGACCGAGAAGGGTGTCAACGTCGGGGAACCGGTTGAACGGAAGGACCGCCTCCTTCACCGCGACTTGCGCGCCTCCGACGGGTGGACGCAGGAGCCCCTCACCGCGCAACTCCGAAAGGGTGGCGCCCACCATCACCCGGGCGGCGACCTTGGCCAACGGCACGCCGGTGGCCTTGGAGACGAACGGCACCGTGCGGCTCGCCCGGGGGTTGGCCTCGATCACGAAGACCTCGTGGGAGTTCTTGACCGCAAACTGGACGTTGATCAAACCCTTGACGTCGAGCGCGTGCGCGATCGCACGGGCGTGACCTTCGATAACGCTGATCACACTCGAATTCAGCGTGGGCGGCGGAATGACACACGCGCTGTCGCCGGAGTGCACGCCCGCCTCCTCGACATGTTCCATGACCGCCCCGATGAGGACCTCGCCAGTGGCGTCGCGGATGGCGTCGACGTCGACCTCGATCGCGTCCTCCAGAAACCGGTCGACGAGAACGGGTCGCTCGGCCGAAAGCCCGCCCTCACGCCCGAGGGTGCCCGGCGCGCCATATTCAGCGGAGCCGAAGCCCGCCAGCTCGGCCATCGCCCGGCCGAGTCCGTCATCGTCGTAGACGATCTCCATTGCCCGGCCACCGAGAACGTAGGACGGGCGCACCAGTGCTGGATACCCAACGCGCTCAACGATCACGCGGGCCTCGTCGAAGGTTCGTGCCGTGCCCCCGGCGGGCTGAGGGATTTCGAGTCGTGCGCATAGGGCATTCCATTGCTCGCGATCCTCGGCGAGATCGATCGAGCGGGCCGAGGTGCCGAGAACCAGCTCGGGCCGTAGCCGGTCGGCCAACTTGAGGGGCGTCTGCCCTCCAAGGGCCACGACCACCCCGACCAGGTGGCCCGAAGCGGCCTCGGCCTCGATGACGTTGAGTACGTCCTCGTAGGTCAGCGGCTCGAAGTAGAGCCGGTCACTCGTGTCGTAGTCGGTCGAAACGGTTTCGGGGTTGCAGTTCACCATCACGGTGTCGAAGCCAGCGTCGTCGAGGGCGTAACTGGCGTGCACGCAGCAGTAATCGAATTCGATTCCCTGCCCGATGCGGTTGGGCCCCGACCCCAGGATGATGACCGTCGGACGGGTTGCTGCGACCGTCTCGTCCTCGTCCTCATACGTCGAATAGTGGTACGGCGTGCTGGCCGCGAACTCGGCACCACAGGTGTCGACCGTCTTGAAGGTGGCCCGCACGCCAACTGCGCGTCGCTGCTGACGAACGTCGTCCTCGGTGGAACCCCACAGCCATGCCAACTGGGCGTCGGCGAATCCCATGCGCTTGGCCCTGCGCCAGGCGGGCTTCGTCATGCCATCGAGCCCCGTGGCCGCGAGCGTCGCGCGCTCCTCTGCGATCGCCGTGATCTGGTCGAGAAACCAAGGGTCGACGAGGGTGACCTCGTGCAGCCGGCCGGCGTCGATGCCCCGGCGTAGGGCGGCCTCGATCTGGAACGGGCGGTCGGGTGTGGCGACCGCGGCGCGCCGGACGAGCTCATCGTCGCCAAGGGCATCGAGCGCGGCCTCGCCGGGGTCGCAGTTCAGACCCAGGCGCCCGTGTTCCAGGGATCGGAGCCCCTTCTGCAGCGACTCGGCGAAGGTACGGCCGATCGCCATGGCCTCGCCGACTGACTGCATCCTCGTGCCGAGCGCTTCCGAAACTCCGGGAAACTTCTCGAAAGCCCACCGAGGGATCTTGGTGACGACGTAGTCGATTGTCGGCTCGAAGCTTGCCGGTGTCTTCTTGGTGATGTCGTTGGGGATCTCGTCGAGCGTGTAACCAACGGCCAACCGGGCCGCGATCTTGGCGATGGGGAAGCCGGTGGCCTTCGAAGCGAGAGCACTCGACCGCGACACTCGAGGGTTCATCTCGATCACGACCATGTCGCCGTCGGCCGGGTTGACAGCAAATTGGATATTGGATCCGCCGGTGTCGACACCGATGCGGCGGATGCAAGCGATGGCGGCGTCGCGCATGTGCTGGTACTCGAAGTCAGAAAGCGTCTGGGCGGGGGCGACGGTTATGGAATCGCCGGTGTGTACGCCCATGGGGTCGAAGTTCTCGATCGAGCACACGATCACGCAGTTGTCGGCGTGGTCCCGCATGATCTCGAGCTCGTACTCCTTCCAACCAACGATGGATCGCTCGATGAGGATCTCCGAGATCGGACTGGCGGCCAGTCCGGCAGCGGCAAGGGTAAGGAGCTCGTCATCGTCGAACGCAATGCCTGTTCCGCCGCCGCCCAGGATGAATGATGGCCGGACGATGACCGGATAGCCGACCTCGTTGCCCACCTTGGTGGCTTCGTCGAGCGCATAGGCGAACCCCGACGAAGGAACCGCCAATCCGATCTCCATCATCGCCGCCTTGAACTGCTCGCGGTTCTCTGCTGTTCGAATCGCCTCCGCGGACGCGCCGATGAGCTCGCTGCCGCAGGCTTCGAGGACACCCCTGTCGGCCAGGGCGAGGCCGAGGTTCAACCCCGTCTGTCCGCCGAGTGTTGGCAGGACAGCATCCGGCCGCTCTCGCTCGACCACTGCGGCGAGAACATCGACGTCGAGGGGCTCGATATAGGTGCGATCGGCAAAGTCGGGGTCGGTCATTATCGTGGCCGGGTTGGAGTTGACGAGGACGACCCGGTAGCCCTCGTCGCGTAGGACCCGGCAAGCCTGGGTGCCCGAATAGTCGAACTCGCAGGCCTGGCCGATGACGATCGGACCCGAGCCGATGATGAGGATCGACTCGATGTCGGTGCGCTTGGGCACTAGCGGCCACCCTCGGGACGCGGCGGCCGGGTACCGCTTCGCATGAGGTCGACGAAGTCATCGAACAGGTAGCGAGCGTCATGGGGTCCGGGCCCGGCTTCGGGGTGGTACTGGACACTGAAGGCAGGGACGTCGCGACACCGCAGACCTTCGATGACGCCGTCGTTGAGGTTTACGTGGGTGACGTCGGCCGAGGCGATGGAGCCTTCGACAACGGCGTAGTTGTGGTTCTGACTCGTAATCTCCACCGCATCGTCGGAGAGGCGACGCACCGGATGGTTGCCGCCGTGATGTCCGAACGAGAGCTTGTGGGTCTGGCCGCCGAGGGCGTGAGCGAGAAGCTGGTGGCCGAGACAGATACCGAACACCGGCACCGCGCCGAGCAGTACGCCGATCGACTCTGTGGCATACGCCACTGCCGCCGGGTCGCCGGGACCGTTCGAGAGAAAGACACCGTCAGGGTTGCGAGCGAGAACGTCACTGGCGGTTGTCGCCGCCGGAACGACCTCTACCGTCGCCAGCTGTTCGAGCAGCCGCAGGATGCTGGTCTTGATTCCGAAGTCGTAGGCGACGACACGGAACGGTCCTGTGCCGGTTGTGAAGGCTTCGTCGGTGGTGACCGTGGCGACGAGGTCGACCCCGTCGGTGCCCGGCTCGGCACGTGCCGCTTCCTTCAATGTCACCTCGTCAGCAGTGCCGAACGCGCACGGCATGGAACCGGCGTCGCGGATGTGGCGGGTGAGGCGGCGAGTGTCGATGCCAGTGATTGCCGGTATGTCGTTCGCTCGCAGCCAGGTGTCGAGGTCAGCATTCGCTCGCCAGTTCGAGGGACGGCGAGCCAGGTCGCGCACGACAATGCCTCGGCAATGGGCGCGCCGGCTCTCATCGTCTATCGCACTGACGCCGTAGTTGCCGATCTGCGGGTACGTGAAGGCGATGACCTGGCCGGCGTAGGAGGGATCGGTGATGACCTCCTGGTAGCCACTCATCACCGTGTTGAAGACGACCTCGCCGGTCGTGACCGCAGCCGGCGCGCCTGCGGCTTCACCTTCGAAACAGGTGCCATCGGCAAGGACGAGATGAGCCACTCTCGTCATCTCTGCGCCTCGGCGTCCTTCACGACGATCTCACCCTCGTACACGGTGTGGCGCACGCGGCCCGTGAGCTTCATGCCGTCGTAGGGAGTGTTCTTACTCCTACTCGCCAACGTCGCAGCGTCGACCAGCCAGGTTTCGTGCGCATTGAAGATGCAGACGTTCGCGCTGGACCCCTCGATAAAACTGTTGCCTTGCGTCGCCTCCAGGCCCGCGATTCGTGCTGGTTGCCAACTCATGAGGGCGAGGACTTGCTCGATGGGCAAATCGAGTTCAGTGATCGCCAGAGCCAGCGCGGTCTCGAGGCCCACCATCCCCGGAGCCGCCTGGTCGAAAGGCCGTTCCTTGTCTTCCTGCGGATGAGGGGCGTGGTCGGTTGCGATGGCGTCAAGCGTTCCGGCCCGAAGTGCGACCTTGACCGCTTCGACGTCACGGGCGCTGCGTAACGGCGGGTTGACCTTGAACACGGGGTCGTAGGACTGGACCCGTTCGTCGGTCAGGGTGAAGTGATGCGGCGCCGCTTCAGCCGTCACCGGAAGTCCTTCGGCGCGCGCCGCCCTGACCATGTCCATCGAGCCCTCGGTGCTCAGGTGCTGAAAATGCATACGAGCGCCCATCCCGGCGGTCACGCGAAGGAGCGCAAGATCTCTGGCGAGCATGACCTCTTCCGCCTGCGCCGGCGCGCCCGGCAGTCCGAGGCGGCTCGACCAGGCGCCTTCGTTCATCTGACCACCGGCGGCGAGCGAAAGATCTTCGCAGTGCTGGGCCAACGTGACGCCCAGCGCCGACGCGTATTCGAGGGCACGGCGCATGAGACGGGAGTCCTGCACGCCAGTGCCGTCGTCGGTGAACAGCTTGACGCCGAGATCGGCCATCTCCCCCAGCGGCGACAACGCCTCGCCTTTGCGCCCAACAGTGATCGCGCCGGCGACGCGGACGTCGCAGAGCGCCGTCACCGCCAGTTCCTGTACCTCGCGCACCACCGCCGCCGAGTCGATGGCCGGATTGGTGTTGGGCATCGCCACTACCGCCGTGTACCCGCCGAGGGCAGCAGCGCGTGAGCCGGACTCGACCGTTTCCGCTTGCTCGGCGCCGGGTTGACGCAGATGGGCATGGAGATCCACGAGACCGGGAGCGACGATGCAGCCGCCGGCGTCGAGCACTGTGGCCCCCCCGGGTGGATCAACCGCGCTTTCGACGGCGACGATGCGGTCGTCACGGATCAGGACGTCGGCCCGGCGCGAGCCGGTTGCATCGACGACCGTGCCGCCTCTGATGACGACAATCGAATCAGGCATTCGGCGACGCGCCGAGGAGGAGGAAGAGAACAGCCATGCGCACGGCCACGCCGTTGGCGACCTGACGGGTGATCACCGAGCAAGGAAACTCGGCCACGTCAGCAGCGATCTCCACGCCCCGGTTCATGGGCCCCGGATGCATGACGAGTGCGTCATCCTGCAGGAGGTCGGCTCGTGCTCGGGTCAGGCCATAACGAGCCGTGTACTCCCGGAGCGACGGAAGGAGTGCTTCACTCTGGCGCTCGGACTGCATCCGCAACAGGTAGACGATGTCGCATTTGGGAAGGACGTCGTCGATCCGGTGACTAACAGTGACGGGCCAGCCGTCGAGGCTCGGCGGCAGCAGTGTCGGCGGGGCGACGAGGGTGATCTCGGCACCAAGGAGGGCGAAGGCGAGAACGTTCGAGCGGGCGACCCGCGAGTGCTTCACGTCGCCGACGATCGCGATGCGGAGGCCCTCGAGTGAACCCCGTTTTCCCCGGACGGTGTAGCAGTCGAGAAGTGCCTGTGTGGGGTGCTCGTGCCATCCGTCGCCGGCGTTGATGACCGATGCGTCCACCCACGAGGAAATCTGCCAGGGCACCCCGGCGGAGCAGTGGCGCACTATTAACGCGTCGACACCCATTGCCTCGATGGTTTGCACCGTGTCGCGTAGCGACTCGCCCTTGCTCACCGATGACGAGGAAACGGCAAAGTTCATCGTGTCCGCCGAGAGCCGCTTTGCAGCCGCTTCGAACGACAAGCGGGTGCGGGTCGAGTCCTCGTAGAAAAGAGAAACGACGGTCTTGCCTCGAAGTGTCGGAACCTTGGGGATGGCGCGCTCGCTCACCTCCACGAACGAATCGGTGACAGCCATCACCTCCTCAATTCCCTCCGCGCCGAGGTCGGCCACCGAGAGAAGGTTGCCGACCACTCAGTTGGCCCTCTTGGCGCGGGGCACCATCTCGCCTACGTCGACGCCGTCGTCACGCACGTCGACCATTTCATCGTGGCGTGTCGGCAGGTTCTTCCCCACGAAGTCGGGTCGGATCGGTAGCTCGCGGTGCCCCCTGTCGACCATGACCGCGAGCTGGACGGCGCGGGGGCGCCCGTAGTGGTTCAGCGCGTCGAGAGCGGCGCGCACTGTACGGCCCGTAAACAGCACGTCGTCGACAAGGATCACGACACTGCCGGTGAGGTCGAACGGGATGTCGGTGACCGCCTCCGGCATCACCGGACGGAGGCCGATGTCATCGCGATAAAAGGCGACATCGAGCGTTCCAACGGGCACCTCGGTGTGCTCTACCTGGGCCAGCGCTTCGGCCAGTCGGGCCGCCAGACGCACACCCCCGGTCTGAAGGCCGACGAGCACGACGGACGCAAGGCCCTGGTTGCGCTCAACGATCTCGTGGGCGATCCGGGTGATCGCCCGCCGCAGGTCATCGGCGTTCATGACCTGGGCTTGGGCAGAAAAAACGCCCCCATGCGGGGGCGCTGCAGATCGTTCTCGTTCGGCCAATCTGACTCCTGCTCCGTGCTGGCCTCACAGGACCAGAATTAACGGTGTAGCTGAGACTGTAGCGCAGAACGAGCGGATTAGAGCTCGACCACCGGCTCGGGCCGGACGGCCTCGGCGATCTTCGACAGCATGCCGTTGACGAAGCGCGCCGACTCCTCGGTGGAGTAGTCCTGGGCCAGATCGACGGCTTCGGAAACTACGACGCCGGTCGGCACGTCAGGCCGGTACAGCAGCTCGAACACGCTCATTCGCAGCAAAGCCCGATCAAGCGCCGGCATCCGGTCAACCGTCCACTCGTGGGCATAGTCGTTGAGGTACCGGTCGAGCTCGACCTCGTGCTCGGCGACGCCCCGCACGAGGTCATCAGCGAAGCGCGCCGGTTCGACAGGAAGTTCCGAAAGGACCTCGCTGGCATGAACACCCTTGGTCTCTGCCTCGTAGAGCAGCGAGAGCGCTCGCTCCCTTGCCTGACGGCGGGTTCCACGAACCGAAGGAGGTTCGCCTGCCGTCAACCCACCCTCGTGAGGTATTCGCCGGTGCGCGTATCGACCTTGATGCGCTCGCCCGGACCGACGAAGAGGGGTACCTGCACAGTGATGCCGGTTTCGAGGGTGGCCGGCTTTCGCGCGCCGGAGACGCGATCACCCTGCACGCCGGGTTCGGTCTCAGTCACTCGCAACTCGACCGCAGCCGGGAGATCGACGCCAACCACATTGCCGTCATGCATTTGCAGCACGACTGAGTTGCCTTCGACGAGATAATTGGCCGCGTCACCGAGGGGGCCGTCTTCGACATTGATCTGGTCGTAGTCGACGTTGTCCATGAAGACGCGGTGGACGCCCTCGCGGTAGAGGTATTGCATCTCCCGCTTGTCGATCATGGCCTGCTCGAGCTTTTCGTCGGCACGATAGGTGCGGTCGATGACCGCTCCGGTGCGCACGTTCTTGAGCTTTGTGCGGACGAAGGCGCCGCCCTTGCCCGGCTTCACGTGTTGGAACTCGACGACGGTGTAGAGCCCGTCAGGCAGGTTGAGCGCCATCCCGTTCTTGAGGTCGTTCGTTGAGACATTCATCGTGTGATCGTCCCGTAGCGTACCGGGCGTGACGACAGAGTCCGACTCCGTGCCGAGCTTTCCCAGACAGCAGGCGCGCACGCGCCGGTTCTCCCTTGGCCGACCTCGCGACATCCGCGTTGCCGCCGACGGTTCACGCATTACCTACCTTCGGTCCCGCGCCGGTGACGACCCGATCAACTGCGTGTGGGTGATTGACGTCGATCCGTTCGCGGAGCGACTCGTCGCAGATCCACGCCAGCTAACCAGTGCCGCCATCGAAGATCTTCCGATCGAGGAGCGGGCGCGCCGGGAGCGAGCTCGTGAGTCGGCAGGTGGGGTTGTCGCCTACGGCACTGATCGTCTCCTGACGACAGCGACCTTCGCCATCGGCGGCGAGCTGTTCCGCGCCGACCTGGTGAGCGGCAGCTCGACCACCATCCCCGCGCCCGGTCCGGTCGTCGATCCCCGGCCCGATCCGACGGGAGCCCGGGTCGCTTACGTCTGCGACGGACGGCTGCACGTCGTCCACCGTGGCGGACGGGATGAGGTCGTCACGCCGTCGGAGGAAGGCGACGCCGAGGTCACCTGGGGGCTGGCTGAGTTCGTCGCCGCCGAGGAGATGGGCCGGAGCCGGGGGTACTGGTGGTCGCCGTCCGGCGACGCAGTCGCGGTCGCTCGCGTCGACATCGCCGGCGTTGAGAAATGGCATCTATCCGACCCGACCGAGCCATCACGCGCGCCGGTCGTCGTCGCGTACCCGGCCGCTGGTACCGCGAACGCCGACGTCTCGTTGCATGTCGTCTGGCTCGACGGCGCGACCGTTGAGGTCGCATGGGACCGGGCTCGCTATCCGTACCTGGCCAGGGTGAACTGGGCGGAGGGTTCTCCGTTGACCCTCCTGGTGCAGTCACGTGATCAACGTCACGCGCAGGTACTTGTCGTCGATCCTCACACCGGGACGACGGAGGTGCGCCGCGAGGATCACGACGACGCATGGCTCGACCTGGTGCCTGGCGTCCCGGCGTGGACAGCGGCGGGCGAGCTCGTGACAGCCGCCCATGTCAACGACACGATGCGATTGCTCGTTGATGGCCGGCCGGTGACACCCGAGGGCGTCGAGGTGATGGGTGTCATCTCAACCGAGACTGACCTCGTCTACGCCGGGTCGGAGGACCCAGCCGAGGTGCAGGTCTGGCGAGGAGCGAGTCCCCTCACGAGCGGAGCCGGGCTCCACGGTGCCGTGCTCGCTGGTGACGTCACCATCATGTCGTCCACTGACCTCACCACCTTCGGATCTCGTGTCACCGTCCACCGAGCCGGCCAACCGCTCGGGGAGATCCAGACCGTTGCTGAGACCCCGGTCGTCTCTCCCGAGGTCAGCTTCTTGCGCGCCGGCAACCGACACATTGAGACGGCTGTCCTGTTCCCGACTGGGGCCGACGACACGGCGAAGCTCCCCGTCCTGCTCGACCCCTACGGTGGCCCTGGCCATCAGCGGGTCGTTCGCGCACGAAACGCCTACCTCGAGTCGCAGTGGTTTGCGGACCAGGGGTTCGCGGTGCTGATCGCCGACGGCCGCGGCACTGGCGGTCGCGGCCGGGCGTGGGACCGGGCCGTGCACCTCGACCTGGCCGGGCCCGCGCTTGATGACCAGGTTGCCGCCCTGCAAGCAGCGGCCGATAAGCATCCACGGCTGGATCTCGAGCGCGTTGCGATACGGGGCTGGTCGTTCGGCGGGTACCTGGCGGCACTGGCGGTGCTTCGCCGACCTGACGTCTTCCATGCGGCCGTCGCCGGCGCGCCGGTCACCGACTGGCGCCTCTACGACACTCACTACACCGAGCGCTATCTGGGTCACCCTGACGAAGAGCCCGATGCCTATGGGCGCAGCTCGATCCTCGACGACGCTTCGAAGCTGTCGCGGCCGCTTCTGCTGATTCATGGACTCGCCGACGACAACGTTGTCGTCGCCCACACCCTGCGGCTCTCCTGCGCCCTGTTCGAGTCGGGCCGCGACCATACGGTCATGCCGCTCGCCGGCATCAGCCACATGACCCCTCAAGAAGTCGTGGCCGAGAACCTCCTACTCCTCCAGGTGCGGTTTCTTCGGGACGCACTGAGGACCGACGAATGACCGACGACTCGGCGCGCCTTGATCGCCTCATGGACGAGCAGTGGGCCTACGACCTCGCTGAGTTCCCGGAGCTCGCATTTGCGGTGGGCGAGCCCCAACCGGGCGCGACATGGACCGACCATTCGACAGATGCGGTCGCCCGTCGGCACGAGCGGGTGCGGGAACGCCTTGCCGCAATCGAGTCGATCGATCCCCAGCGGCTGACCGACCAAAGGCGACTGAACCATGCACTGTTCCTCCGAGACTCTCGCATCCACGAAGAGGGGCTGCAGTTTCCAACGCACCTGTTGCCGGTTGGTCAGCTCAGCGGCGCGCAGCAGGAAGTCCCCCTTTCCCTTTCGGACATGTCCCTTGAATCTGTCGACCACGTGGAAATGGTCCTGGCCCGCCTTGCCGCGGTGCCAACGCTCGTGGATCAGACGATCGAGCTCCTTCGCAAGGGCCTGGCGACCGCGATCGTGCCACCGAGGGTGACCGTCGCAACCGCGCCGGCTCAGATCGATGAAGTCGTCACCGATGACCCCCTGGAGTCGGGCATGGCCGCGGTTCTAGGGCGACTTCCGTCATCGATCGATCCGCAAACCCAGAAGCGGCTGCGCCAAGCCGCTACGGCCGTTCTGGCCCGCGATGTCTTTCCTGCGTTGGTCCGGCTCCGGGACTATCTGGTCGAGACCTATGTACCCGGCTGCCGCGAGACGATCGCCATCGCCGATCTGCCCGACGGTGCAGCCTGGTACCGCTGGCGGATTCGCCAGCAGACGTCAACTGACTTCGACCCCGAGACAATTCATCGAATCGGGCACGACGAACTCGACCGCATCGCCGGCGCCATGGCCGAGACCATGGCGCAAACCGGTTTCGGCGGTCGCCGTGACGAGTTCTTGCACCACATCCACCACGACACCCGCTTTTTCGCTGCCACCCCCGACGATCTGGTGGACAAGTACCGCGCGCTCTGCAAGCGCATTGACCCGGAGTTGCCCCGGCTGTTCGGCACTGTGCCGTGGTTGCCCTACGGCGTACTGCCGATGCCCGCCCACGCCGAACGCACAGCACCCGCGGCGTACTACCTCCCCGGCGCAGTCGCCGCCGGGCGCCCTGGCTATTTCCTTGCCAACACCTATCAGCTCGACCAGCGGCCGCTGTGGGAGATGGTGCCGCTGGCGCTCCACGAGGCCGTTCCCGGGCACCATCTTCAATTCGCGCTGGCCCAGCAGATGGGCGACCTTCACCCATGGCGCCGCAACCTCGACGAAACCGCCTTCATCGAAGGCTGGGGATTGTATGCGGAGGGTCTTGGTCACGACATGGGGCTCTACGATGACCCATTCGACGCGTACGGCTCATTGGTGTTCGAAGCCTGGCGGGCGGCGCGCCTTGTGGTCGACACCGGCATCCACGCCATGGGTTGGACCCGCCAAGAAGCGATCGATTTCATGGCCGAAAATACGGGGAAGCCGGGCCACGACGTCGAGGTCGAGGTCGATCGCTATATAGCCTGGCCGGCCCAGGCACTTGCGTACACGCTGGGAGCAATTCGTTTTCGCGAGCTGCGCCGTCTGGCGTCCGACAACCAAACCCGCCTGTTCGACCTCCGCGCCTTCCATGACGAGGTTCTCCGCCATGGCCCACTTCCCCTCGATGTGCTCGAGTCAGAAGTGCGGTCTTGGATCAGGCGGGGCGCTAGCTGAGTAACCGAGCGACGGCCTCTATGGCGAGCTCGTAACCCAGGCCGCCGAACCCGCTGATCGTGCCGTGGGCCACCGGTGCGATGACCGAGGTCTGTCGCCACGGCTCCCGGGCGTTGGGGTTGGAGAGGTGTAGCTCGACGACGTAACCGTCAAAGGACCCAAGAGCGTCGTGCAATGACCAGGCGTAGTGCGTCAGCGCGCCGGCGTTGACGATGATCGCCGATGCTCGCTCCCGAGCACCGTGCACCGCATCCACGAGCTGACCCTCGTGATTCGACTGGTAGTGCTCGAACACGAGCCCGTAGTCCACCGCGGCTGTCTCAGCCCGGGCGACGTGGTCGTCGAGGGTATCGGTGCCGTAGATCTCGGGCTCCCGCTCCCCGAGGAGGTTGAGATTCGGCCCTGAGAGCAGGAGAACGAGCGGTCCGGCGATGAGCTTCTCGCCTTCGGCAACATCCATGGCCTCCGGCTCGGGCTCGACCGCGGCGGCTTCGTGATCGACCGGCTCTTCAGTCACGGGCGCCTCAGCGGGCATCTCAGACGACCACTCCTGGCCGGTCGACGTCTTGATCCAGGTCATTACATATCCTCCAGAGTGGCTTCTATGGCTTCGCGGCCGATGCCCGCGACGACTTCAACGCCGCGGGGCCCGTCGAGCACGAAGGTGAATCCATCGACCGCTTTCTTGTCATGTGCCATAAGGTCGATGAGCCGGCCGGGGTCGTGGCCAGGCAGGATGCTGTCGGGAAGATCGTAGGCCCGCACCACCCGCAGATGTTCCTCGACCCGCGCCTCGTCAATGCGGCCAAGGCGCCGTGCAAGCCGAGCCGCAAAGACGAGCCCGATGGCGACAGCCTCGCCGTGACGGAGTTCGTAGTTGTCCGCGGTCTCGAGTGCGTGCGCCAGGGTGTGCCCGTAGTTGAGAATCGCCCGGCTCCGTCGTGACCCGGGCTGAGGTCGTATCGCCTCGCGTTCGTCAGCACAGACGAACTCGGCCTTGATCTCGACACAGCGCGCCACCCGCTCGTCGAGTGGGAGATCGGCCAGATCGGGACCGGACGCCAGGAAGTGGTACTTCGCCATCTCGCCGAGTCCGCTGCGGTATTCCTCGGGGGGCAGGGTTTCGAGGACCTCGGTATCGCAGAGCACGGCCGCCGGTTGCCAGATCGCGCCCACGAGGTTCTTCCCCTCGCGCAAGTTCACACCGGTCTTCCCGCCGATGGCCGCGTCGACCTGAGCGAGGAGTGTCGTTGCAACGTGCACAACGGGAACGCCTCGGTGGTACACGGCGGCGGCGAAGCCGGCCGCATCGGTGACGACTCCCCCACCCACGGCGACGACGACATCAGCCCGGGTGAGCCCCCACCGCGCAAATCCCCGGCACAGCTCCTCGATTGTCTCGAGGCACTTGGCCTCCTCGCCGCCGTCGATGGTGAAGGTGCGCTGCTCGACACCGCTATCGACCGGCATGCCGATCGCTTCCTGGGTGACGATCGCCGCTCGTCGCGCGCCAATCGGCAAAACCTCGGCCAGGCGATGGCGAGCGCCGGCGCCGACGAGCACGTCGTACGCCTTGCCCTCCAGTGGCACGGAAACCGTGATCACGAGTTGGGGGCCCCGTCGATGCCGAGCGCTTCCTCAATCAACTCGACAACCCGCTCCGGCTCCATGAGGTCGACATCGATGGTGACGTCGGCGACCTGCGCGTACAGCGGCTCCCGTTCAGCGGCAAGGCGCCTCAAGGCCGCCGCGGGCTCGGTGACAAGCAACGGGCGACCCAACCCCTCACCAAGACGCTGGACCAGTGTGCCGGAATCGGCCCGCAACCAGACGACGGGACGGTGTGAACGAAGCAAATCCGAGTTGTTGCGGTCGAGCACCGTGCCCCCAGCGGCCGCAATCACCGCCGGCGCGTCGGCCGCCAGCGCTTCCAGCAACACAGCGGACTCCAGCGTGCGGAACTCTTGCTCGCCTTCGGCAGCCCAGATCTCGGCAACTGTCCTGCCGGCGCGCGCCTCCACCTGAGCATCGCTGTCGATGAACGCCCAACCACGGTTGCGGGCCAGAGCGCGGCCGATCGTCGTCTTCCCCGCTCCCATCATCCCCACGAGCACGATGTGGCCCACGCCTAGGTGAGGGAGTCGAGGAAGCCGTCGCGATTGCGCACGACCTCCTCCACCGAATCCCCCCCGAACTTTCGCAGCGCCTCCGACGCCAGCACCAGAGCCACCATCGTCTCGGCGACGATCCCCATCGCAGGGACAGCAGTGACGTCGGTGCGCTCCTTGAACGAGACCGTTTCTTCCTTGGTCTCGGTGTCGATTGTGCGAAGGACGGGGCGGTTCAACGTAGAGAGAGGTTTCATGGCGGCACGGGCCACGAGGATGTCACCCGTCGACATGCCTCCCTCGATGCCACCGGCCCTGGATGTAGCTCTACGGTAGGTGCCGTCCTCGGTGTCCCAAAGGATCGCGTCGTGCGCCTCTGAGCCCCGTCGGGCGGCCACGTCGAAGCCCTCCCCGAGCTCGACCGCCTTGACCGCCGGGATGCTGACCAGCGCCTGAGCCAGTAGGGCGTCGAGCCGACGGTCCCAGTGCACATGGCTCCCGAGGCCGACGGGGACGCCGTAGGCCAAGACCTCGACGATGCCTCCTAGGGAGTCGCCCGCCTTGGCCGCGGCCTGGATCTCGGCGATCATCGCCGCTTCAGCCTCAGGGTCGAAGCACCGCACGGGCGACTCATCGACTTGGGCCTGATCGGCCGGCTCAGGTCGCCGAGTGGACTTCGACACGACCGGTCCCATCTGCACGACGTGGGACAGGATCTGGATGCCGATCCGACGCAGGAGGCCCTTGGCCAGGGCGCCGGCCGCCACTCGGGCTGCCGTTTCGCGCGCCGAGGCCCGCTCGAGCACGTCACGAGCGTCGTCAAATCCGTACTTCTGCATGCCGGCGAGATCGGCGTGGCCAGGGCGCGGTCGGGTCAGCGGCTTCTCGGTGTGGCCCGGCGCGGGATCCATCTCCTTCTCCCACTTCGGCCACTCGGTGTTCGCAATCTCTATGGAGACGGGCGAACCGAGGGTGCGACCGTGACGAACCCCGCCGACAATCGTCAGTGTGTCCTTCTCGAAGCGCATCCTCGGGCCCCGCCCGAAGCCGAGTCGGCGGCGGGCCAGCTCGTCTTGGATCTCCTCGGCACGTACAGGCAGGCCTGCCGGAAGACCCTCGATGGTGACGATGAGGGCGCGACCGTGCGATTCACCTGCGGTCAGGAAGCGGAGCACATAGTCAATCTACCCGGGACCGCGCCTTTGCCCCCGGCGTCAGGAGTGCAGCCACCAGTCGATGAGCGGCGATCCGACAAAGACAGCGAGGGCGGCGCCACCGGCGAGAAAGGGCCCGAACGGGATCGCATCCTTTCGGGATCGAAGGCGGGTGACGACCAATGCGAGCCCAATGAACGCGCCGAGCAGAAAGCCGAGGAAGATCCCGACGAGCACGTGTTGCAGGCTGAGCCAACCGAGGAACAGCCCGAGGATGAACGACAGCCGCACGTCGCCGAACCCCATCCCGGCCGGCGAGATGAGATGAATGACGAACAGCGCCGCGAACGCGAACACGCCGCCGAGAAGGGCGTTCTTGAGCGGTTCGAAGTCGCCATTGATGGCGGCCGCGAGGGCAAGCAGCGGGATGGCGGCAAAGATCGTCGGGTAGACGATGCGGTTGGGAATGATACGCAGGTCGAAGTCGATCACACTCACGGCGACGAGCGACGCAAAGAACACCAGGTACGCCGGGATTGCGGCGTCATCGAAATCACCGAAGCGAAAGACGGTGGCGGCGAACAGGCTCGCGGTCAGAATGTCGACGACCACGTAGCGCGCCAGCGCGCCCGACTTGCACCAGTGGTCTATGGCGCGGTTGAGGAAGACTCCAACGCCGAGACCGAGGAGCCCGCAGAGGACTGCCCCAGCGACGATCAACGGCCGTCGCGGCGTAGTGCGGAGACTGCGGCCGCTGACATCACCGACAGCGGGGGCGGCTGGCCCGTCCACAGCTGAAACGAGTGTCCTGCCTGGTGGATCAGCATGCCGAGGCCGTTGACGGCCCGAGCCCCTCTCGATCGGGCTTCGGCTACGAGCGGCGTGATCGACGGGTGATAGACGAGATCGGCCACGAGCTGGCCTTCGGCCAGTATCGACGTCTCGAAGAGCGGTTCCGCGGGTTGGCCTTGCATGCCGATTGGCGTTGCGTTGACGATCAGGTCGGCACCCTTGACGTCGGCTGGCTCACCGATACGTCCCACGGCTCCGGCAAGCAGCACGGCAACCTCCGCGTGCTCGGCGTTCCGATTGACGACCGAGACTTCAGCCGCGCCGGCGGCGGCGAGCGCCAGGATGACGGCGCGGGCCGCGCCGCCGGCGCCAAAGACAACGCAGCGCCGTCCGGCTGGATCGAACCCCTCATCAGCCGCCAGGGCGTCGAGGAACCCGGGGCCGTCGGTGTTGTCGCCGACCAGTTCGTCACCGACGCGCAGGACTGTGTTCACCGCGCCCAGGGCTTCCGCAGCGGCCGAGAGCCGGTCCAGCGCAGGCAGCACGGACGCCTTGTGCGGCATCGTCACGGAGAGGCCCATAACGCCAAGGGCGCGGGCCTCGTCGATGGCTTCTTCGGCCCGCCCGGGAGGTACCTCGACGGCGACGTATTCCAAGTCCAGCGACAGCGACTCGAAGGCAGCGTTGAAGATTGTCGGTGACAAGGAATGGCTGATCGGACTACCGATGACCGCGACGAGACGATTGCCACTCTCCGTCCGCCCAAGACCGTCCCACTGAAATCTCAGAGAAGGCCCTTCGCCTTGGCCTCGGCCTTGAACTTCTCGAACTGCGCCGACGTCTCGGCGAAGTTGTGCCGGCCATTGGCGTCGGCCAGCACGTAGTAGAGCCAGTTGCCGGCGGCGGGGTTGAGGGCCGCCTCCAACGACTCGCGACCGGGCGAGGCGATTGGTCCTGGCGGTAGCCCGCTCACCTTGTAGGTGTTGTATGGCGAGTTGATCTCCAGGTCTCTGTTGAGCAGACGAGCCTTCTGCTCGCCGAGGGCGTACTGAACGGTCGCGTCGATCTGCAACGGCATCTTCCTGGCCAGGCGGTTGTAGATCACCCGGGCGATCTTGGCTCTGTCCTCGTCAACGCGGGCTTCGCGTTCGACGAGCGAGGCAACGACAACGACCTGGTCGGGGGTGACACCCAACTTCGCCGCGCCGCCAGCGATGTCGAGTTGTGCGGCAGTGTCGTCGAACGCGGACACCATTCGAGTCAAGATCCGGGCCTCGTCGTCCTTGCGATCGATGAAGTAGGTCTCGGGCATCAGATAACCCTCGAGGTTGTTCGAGCCTGCCCGCTGATAACGCGACCGGATGGTGCCGTCGGTGGCAAGGGCGAGAAAGCGCTCGGCCGTACGTCCTGGAAGGGTGGCCACTTTGGCCGCGGTCTCCTTCAGGGTCAGGCCCTCGGGGATGGTGATCCTGTCGATCTCGACCTTGGGCCCGGCATCGAGCACCTTGACGACCTCACCCAGATCGGAGTTGGCGCGGAAGGTGAAGTCGCCGGCCTTGATGGCGTCGGCGCCGTTGAAACGGGCGTAGTACGTGAACACGGTCGCGTTCTTGATGACTCCCTCGCGCTCGAGCAAGGAAGCCAGAGAATCCGTCGACATTCCCTTGGTCACCGTGATCTGCACCTCTTTGCCCGGAGGACCGGAAGGGTTGATCTGGCCCCGCACCCACGACACGACCAGTGCCCCGAAAATGACCGCCACGGCGAGGATGCCGAGGAGGACGAGCACCCAACGCGGGCGCCGAGAGCGCTCCGGTGGCATGTCGTTGTGTTCAATGTCAAAGGCGGTGTCCACGCTCATGGAACCTTTCGTACCCCGTTGACGTCGAGCCAGGACTGCAAAATCAGACTGGCGGCGGCGTCGTCGACGATCCGCCGCTTTCCCTTTCGGGACTGCTGGCGCGGCGCGCGTGTTGCGGCAACGGTCGTAAGGCGCTCATCGTGCAACTCGACGGGAATGCCGGTGGCGGCCTCCAGCGCGATGGCCTCGCCTTCGGCGCGCGTCGCAGCCGGGCCTCTTGATCCATCGAGCGAGAGCGGAAGACCCACGACCAGCAACTCCGCGCCGAGGTTTCGCACAACGGCTCCGATCGCGGCCCAATCAGCGCGGTCGTCGCCCGAACGGTCGATGACCGTATGGGGAGTGGCGACCGTGCGGCCCGAGTCGCTGACTGCGACACCAATGCGGCGGGTGCCGAGGTCGATACCGACCACTCTCATGCGTCGTCAGCTGACGCGGCACTGGCGGCGCGCCGCGCCTGATCGAGGGCCTCGTCGAGACGACTCGGGTCACGTCCACCGGCAACGGCGATTTCGGGGCTCTTGCCGCCACCCCCGCCAACGGTGCGAGCAGCGTCAGCGATGAGGTCGGAGGCCACCAGACCACTGCCCTTCGCGACTGCAGCTACGAGCGTCACGCCCCCTGCTTCAGGGACGCTGCCGAGCACGACCGCCCGCACGTCGGGCTGGTCTCGTACCGCGACCGCGAGGTCTTGGAGATCCTGGCGCGAGGTGCCGTCGACCCGAGCGACGATGACGCCGTCGGTAGCGGCGCCGACAAGAGATCTGGCGGTATCGCTCGCCTGCTGGCGGCGAAGGGCCTTCAACCGATCGGCCAGTTCCCGGTTCTCGCCGAGCACATGCTCGACTCGCTCTGGCACCTCAGGGGGCGCCACCCGCAACAGGGTGGCGGCGCGTCCGAGGATCTGCTCCTCCTCCCGAATGCGTTGGAGGCTGCCGGTTCCCGTGACGGCCTCGATCCGACGTAGGTTCGATCCGATCGATCCCTCAGAGACGATCTTGATCGGGCCGATCGTGCCGAGGGCGCCGACGTGGGTGCCGCCGCACAGCTCGACCGAACGACGGCCGGCTTCAACGACGCGTACGACATCGCCGTACTTCTCACCGAAGAATGCGATGGCTCCGAGCCGCAACGCCTCCTCTTGGGTCGTCTCGTACGCCCTGACCGGTTGATTGGCAATCACCTCGGCATTGGCCGCGTCCTCGACCGCGACAAGCTCCTCGGGCGTCACCGGGCCGTAATGGCTGAAGTCGAAGCGGAGCCGGTCAGGAGCGACGAGTGAGCCCGCCTGCTTGACGTGCTCGCCCAACACTTCCCGCAGTGCCCAGTGCAGGATGTGGGTGCCAGTGTGGTTCCGCCTGATCGCCTCGCGGCGGTCGGCGTCGATGCTGGCGGTCGCAACCTGGCCGGTCGTGATGTGACCCTGGGTGACGACCGCCAGGTGGCGGCGGAGGCCGGGAAGGGCGTAGGTGGTGTCCACGACCTGTGCGGTTCCCGTGTCGGTGTGGACGATGCCGGTATCGCCGAGCTGGCCCCCGGACTCGGCGTAGAAGGGCGTGCGGTCGAGGAAGATCTCAATGTTGCCCGCCTGCTCCAAAACGGCGACTACTCGCGCCTGGCTCTCCGACTCGACGTAACCGGTGAACTCCGTGGGACCGAATTGCTCCAGGAGGTCGCGGTAGGAAGCGGCGCGCGCCGGATCGGTCTCGGCTCCCCCACCCGCCTGCGCGGCGCGCGCGCGCCGGCGTTGGGTCTCCATCTCCTCGTCGAAGCCGGCGCGGTCCACCTCTACGCCGTGTTCGCCGGCGACCTCTAGGGTGAGTTCGAGCGGGAATCCGAAGGTGTCATGGAGGCGGAACGCCACGCTCCCGGAGAGGGTGGGCCGGTCAGCGCCCGCGGCCCCTCCGGAACTGTTACCGGCGCGTACTCCTGTGAGCTCCTCGTCGAGGATCGCCGACCCTGAACGGAGTGTCTGACGGAACTTGGCTTCCTCCCGGGTGACGACACCGAGCACGAAGTCACGGTTCTTGACCAGCTCGGGGTAGGCGTCGCCCATGACGTCAACAGTGGCCTCGACGAGCGTCGGCGATACCTCCCGTTCCACCCCGAGGGCGAAGGCGTGGCGCACGGCGCGCCGGATGATGCGCCGCAGCACGTAGCCCCGGTCTTCGTTGGACGGGAAGACGCCGTCGGAGACGAGGAAGGTCATGGACCGGGCGTGGTCAGCAAGGATCCGCAGCGCAACATCGGCGACTTCATCGTCGCCGTACCGGCGCCCGGTCACTCGAGCGGCAGCGTCGACAACCGGCTTCAGGACGTCGGTGTCGAAGACCGAGTCGACCCCCTGCATCACGGGGAGAATTCGGTCGAGTCCGGACCCGGTGTCGATGTTGCGTCGCGGGAGAGGCTCGAGCGCGCCGCCCCGCTGGCGCTCGTACTGCAGGAAGACCAGGTTGGCAATCTCGACGAACCTCTCCTCACCACCGTGCAGTGGGCCGCCGTCCTCGCCGTGTTCCGGACCCTTGTCGAAGAAGATCTCCGACGACGGACCGCACGGGCCGGTCTCCGCCATCTCCCAGAAGTTGTCCTCGCCCAAGCGCTGGATGCGGTCGGGGGGAACACCGACCGCATCGCGCCAGATCTCAGCGGTCTCGTCATCGTCGAGGTACACGGTGACCCACAGGCGATCAGCTTCGATCCCCAGCACCTCGGTGAGCAGTTCCCAGTGCCAGGGAATTGCCGACTCTTTGAAGTAGTCGCCGAAACTGAAATTGCCGAGCATCTCGAAGAAGGTGAGGTGGCGCGACGTGCGCCCAATGATCTCGATGTCGTCGTGCTTGCCACGAATCCGAACACACTTCTGCACCGATGTGGCGCGAGGCCAAGGTGGCGGCTCTTCGCCGAGGAGGTAGGGCAGAAACTGGTTCATGCCAGCATTGGTGAACAGGGGCGCCAGCGGGTGGTGTGGGATCAGCCCCGACGACGGAACCAGAGTGTGGGCGCGCGCGACGAAGAAGTCGGTGAAGGCGCGGCGCAGGTCGGCGGCAGAGGTGGTCATGCCCTTGTGCAGCCTACCGGTAGCGCCGGGTGGCCGAACCTCAGAACGGTGTCTCGAGCTCGGCCCGCAGCTCGGATTCGCGCTGGCGCATCGCCTCGCGTCCTTCGGTAAGGGCGGTCCTCAGGTCGTCGCGAGCGGTTCGCGCCGCGGTGGTGACGTTGTCGGCCAGGCGATCCGGCGCGTACTGGCTGATGCGCTGACGGATCGTGCGCATGACCCAAAACGAGCTGCCCACGCCGATGACCGCGCCCGAGGTGAGCCAGAAAAGTCGCTTGAACACCCCGACTCAGCCCTTGCGCCTGCGGAGCTGCCGGAACGCCCGCGTCCCGCCCGCGCCGAGCGCCATCACCTTGACCGCGGGGCTGGAAAGCAGCTTGTAGGTGAGCTTCGAAGTCGAATCGACTGTCGCGCCGATCGACTCCGCTCGATCAATCAGCCCATCCACTCGCTTGAGCTCCTGATTGGTCTGCACAACCCCGCTGTGGACGTCGACCAGCAAGGGCACGGTCTCGTCGTGCACATCTTCGACAACGCGCCGCATGACCTTCATGGTGCGGATAATCGACGCCATTGTGAACAGGAGCCCGCCGGAGACGATGACGATGGCAACGGCTCCGATCGCGGCTACTCCTTCACCCGTCACGTCGACCCCTCGTTCTCGCTGTCGTCCGCTCGTCGCATCCGCTCGTTGATCTCCCGCTCCATACCGTGCTGGGAAGGCTCGTAGTAGACCCGACCGGCAACCTCGGCTGGACGGTACTCCTGGGGAACCCAACCCCGGGGATCGCTGTGAGGATACTCGTAGCTCACGCCGTGTCCGAGCTTGCGAGCTGATCGGTAGGACGAGTCGCGCAGGTGGGCAGGAACGGTTCCGGCCGGCTGGCTGCGCACATCGTCCTGGGCCCGGCCAAGAGCCTCGATCACGCGGTTGGACTTCGGTGCAGTCGCCAGGTAGATCACGGCATGAGCCAGGTTCAGTTGGGCCTCGGGCAGGCCCACGAACTCGACGGCGCGGGCGGCTGAGTCGGCCACCACGATGCCCATTGGATCAGCCATTCCGACATCCTCCGATGCGAGGATCACGAGCCGGCGGGCGATGAAGCGGGCGTCCTCCCCGGCCTCGAGCATGCGCGCCAGCCAGTACAAACCGGCGTCGGGGTCCGAGCCACGGATGCTCTTGATAAACGCGGAGATGACGTCGTAGTGCTCGTCGCGCTCGTACCGCAGAGCGCGCGCATTCAGGGCTGCTTCCGCGTCCGCAATCGTCACGCGCGCCGGCTCTTCCTCCCGAGCCGACGCCAGCACCACAGCGACCTCGACGCCATTGAGCGCGACCCGGGCGTCGCCGTCGGAGCGGTTGGCCAGGTGTTCAAGGGCGTCCTCGTCGGCGGCTGCTCCTTCGCTCGCCAGTCCACGCTGAAGGAGTTCCATGGTCGCGGACTTGGCGAGGGGCTCGAGCCGAAAAAGGCTCGAGCGAGACAGCAACGGCGCGTTCACCTCGAAGTACGGATTCTCAGTCGTCGCGCCGATGAGAACGATCACCCCTTCTTCGACCCACGGTAGAAGGACATCCTGCTGTGACTTGTTGAAGCGGTGAACCTCGTCGAGGAAGAGAATCGTGCCTTGCCCGGTTTCGCCCAGCCGGCGGCGGGCCCGCTCGACGACCTCTCGGACGTCCTTGACGCCGGCACTCACCGCCGAGAGCGTCTCGAAAGCTTTGGCCGTCGTCTCTGCAATCAGGCGAGCGAGGGTGGTCTTGCCCGTGCCGGGTGGCCCCCAAAGGATGACTGACGACAGGCGGTCGGCCTCGATGAGGGTGCGCAACGGCTTGCCCGCCCCGAGCAAGTGCTGCTGGCCGACCATGTCGTCGAGCGCCTTGGGCCGGAGGCGGGCGGGAAGTGGGGCCTGGCGCGCCAAGCGCTCCTGAAGGGCGTGACCGAACAGATCGTTTCCGTCGGACGACACGCCCAACGGTACCCGGGCAACAGGGCCGCGCCGGACCTAGTCGCGAGGCGGCACGCGCAGGCCCAGCTCCTTTACTTGGCGGGGGTCGAGCGGCGTGGGCGCGCCGGTCAGCGGGTCGCCACCCGACTGTGTCTTCGGGAAGGCGATGACCTCCCGGATGTTCTCCTCGCCGGCAAGAATCGCGACCAGGCGGTCGATGCCGAGCGCGAAGCCGGCATGAGGTGGCGCGCCGTGGCGGAAGGCATCGAGCAGAAACCCGAATCGGGCCTGCGCCTGCTCGGCCCCGATCCCGAGGAACGCGAGGATGCGCTGCTGGATATCGGAGCGGTGGATACGCACACTGCCCGAGCCCAGCTCCCACCCGTTGAGGACGAGGTCATAGGCCTGGGATCGCACCGCGAGGGGCTCAGTCTCGAGGAGGTCGATGTCGTCGGGATGGGGCATGGTGAAGGGGTGGTGGGCTGGGGTCGGGTTCCCCTCGCCATCGACCCCTTCGAACAGCGGAAAGTCCGTGACCCAAAGGAGCCTTCTGCCACCCTCGTCGACCGGCGGACGGCCCAGCTCGAGGCGCAACATGCCCAAAGTGCGGTTGGCGACTGACCGGTCGCCGGCAACGAGGAGGAGAAGGTCGCCCGCCTCGGCATCGAGCGTCTTCACCAGCGCAGCCCGCTCATCCTCGGAAATGAACTTGGCCACCGGCGAGTCAAGCGAACCGTCTGTTCCGACCCGCACCCACACCAGCCCGGCCGCGCCGGCGTTCTTGGCGTTGTCGGTGAGCCGGTCGAGCCGCGCCCGGGTGGCGTCGCCCTCGCCCGGCACGCGAATGCCCTTGACCGCCGCCGGAGGTTGGAAGGCGCGAAAGTCCGTGGTGCTGAAGACGTTCGTGAGGTCGACGAGTTCCATGCCGAAACGGGTATCGGGCTTGTCGGTGCCAAAGCGTTCCTGGGCGTCATGCCACGTCATGTGCGGGACGTCGGCTATCTCTTCTCCAACCGCCGCTCGCACTCCGGCGCGCACCGCCTCGGTGACGAAGCCGATCACGTCATCGGCGTCGACGAAGGAGGCCTCGATGTCGAGTTGGGTGAATTCGAACTGGCGGTCGGCGCGCAGGTCTTCGTCGCGCAGGCAGCGTGCGACCTGGTAGTAGCGATCAATTCCTCCCACCATGAGGAGCTGTTTGAACAGCTGAGGACTCTGGGGCAGTGCGTAGAAGCTGCCGGGCTGGAGCCGAGACGGGACCACGAAGTCCCGCGCCCCCTCGGGAGTCGACGCGATCAATAGCGGCGTCTCGACCTCGACGAAGCCCTGCTCGTCCATGGACCGCCGAAGCGCGGAACTGATCGCGGCGCGTCGGCGTAAATGCGCCTGCATCACCGGTCGGCGCAGGTCGAGATAGCGATGGCGAAGGCGCACGGCTTCGTCGGCTTCGATGCGGTCGGTGATCGGGAATGGCGGCGGCTCGGCAACGGAGAGCACCTCCACCTCGCAATCGCCGATCTCCACCTCGCCAGTCGCGAGACCCGGGTTGGCGGTGCCCGCAGGCCGGACCCGCACCGTGCCTGTCACCCGCACGACGTACTCCGAGCGCAGATCATGGGCATCATCAACGACGCACTGGATCACGCCGGTGTGGTCCCGGAGGTCGACGAACGCCAGGTGCTTGCCTTGCTCGCGCCGGCGGTCGACCCAGCCACACAGGGTGACCTGTGCCCCGGTATCCTCGGCCCGCAATTCGCCGCAGTGGTGCGTTCGCATCGTCATTCGAGCATCCTGTTGAGGCAATCGACCAGGCCGTCGCGGACTACGACCGTCTGCTCGCCCGACCCGAGGTCGCGTACGGTCACAGTGCCCTCGGAGGCTTCCCGCTCCCCGATGACGACCGCGACGCGCGCGCCCGAACGGTCAGCCGACTTGAACTGGGCCTTCATCGATCGGGCGCCGAAGGACCGATCCGTGCGGATGCCGTGACCCCGCAGCTCGTGGGTGATCGTCAGCGCGGGATCGCCACCTGTCGTGTCGATGACCCATACATCGACAGTTCGCTCGGGCGCGGGGAAGACGCCCTCGCCATCGCACGCGAGAAGGAGCCGCTCAATTCCGAAACCAAATCCGATTCCGGGTGTGGCGGGGCCCCCGAGTGACTCGGCTAGGCCGTCGTACCGACCCCCGCCACCCACGCCGTTCTGCGCCGTGTCGAGCGCTTCGGCCTGCAGCTCAAATGTGGTGCGGGTGTAGTAGTCGAGCCCTCGCACCAGGCGAGGCTCGATGTGAAAGGGCACACCGAGCGTCTTCAATCCGGACTGGGCCGACTCGAAGTGTTGCCGGCACTCGTCGCACAGGTGGTCGACCAGTTGCGGCGCGGCCGCGGTGGCGGCGCGACAAGGGTCCTTCTTGCAATCGAGGACCCGCAGCGGATTCTCGGGGGCCCGAGTGCGGTGCTCGTCGCAGAGTTCACCGTTGTGGTCTTCGAGATAGGACCGGAGTGTGTCCAAGTAGCCGGGCCGGCACACGGCGTCGCCGAGAGAGTTCAGCAGGAGGGTCACCTGAGTGAGTCCTAGCTGACCGACGAACGACCACGCCAACGCGACGATTTCTACGTCGAGGTCGGGGTCATCGGTACCGAGGGCCTCCACGCCGAGCTGGTGGTGTTGGCGGTAACGGCCAGCCTGGGGTCGCTCGTAGCGAAAGCTCGGCGCGGCGTACCACGCCTTGAAGGGCACCGTCGGCCGGTGCTGCACGTAGGCGCGCACCACCGACGCAGTGCCCTCCGGACGCAGGGCGATCCGGCGCCCCCCCTTGTCCTCGAAGTCGTACATCTCCTTGCGGACGACGTCGGTGCCCTCCCCAACCCGCTCGAAAACGCTCACGTCCTCGTACATCGGGCTGACGACCAAGCCGTACCCAGCGCACGTGACGGTGCGCGCGAACATGCCCACAAGCCGCTTCCAGCGCTCCGACTCCGGCGGCAAGACGTCATGGGTGCCCGGCGGAGCACGGAAGGAGTCCATCGGTCGGCGAGGCTAGGCCGAACCGCAGCGAAGTGGTGACACTTAACAGGGCTCCCGGCGAGCGAGTGTCACCAGTTCGCTGCCGGTTACGGCTGCGGAGGGACTCAGGACGGCTCTTCCTCGACCTCGAGATGGGCATTGGGGCTGCCAGCGACTGCTGCACGGAGGCGATCGAGGCTCTGGGCGTCCCCCCGGACGTAGTAGTCGAGGAAATCGAGTGTTGCCGCCGCTACAAGGCGCGCCGGGCCATAGCTTTCGGCCCCGCTGTACGGGGCGCCGTGGTCGCCTCCGACCAACGTGAGCATCACCTTCGGCCGAGAGGCGTCAGCGAACACCTTGTGGCCCGCCTCAAAAGGGATGGTGGCGTCGGCGTCGCCATGGACGACCATCGTCGGTACCCGCCCAGAGCCGGTGAAGAACGAGCCGCGCCCAAAGGATCGCTCCTCGCCGGCAAGGACGATGGCGGCTTTGATCCTGTCGTCGCTACAGCACGTGTTCGCAGTGACGCCCAACGCAGTCATCCCTCCAAGCGAGTGGCCGGCCACGGCAATACGGCCTTGGTCGATTAGGCCCTTGTATCGGCCGTCGGCCGCAGCCGAAAGCTGGAGCATCTGCGTAAGGACGAAGCTGACGTCCGCAGGCTGGTTTACCAAATCCGCGAGACCGCCGGGCACCCTGGTGCTCGACACCGGAAAGGTCGGCGCGACGATGACGTACCCAGAGTTCGCCCACTTGCGGAGGAGACCCGCGTACGCCTCGGCCGGATCCGACACCGTATTGCCATGGGCAAAGATCACAAGAGGAAATGGGCCTCCGGCTCTCACCGGCGGCTGCTCCCGCGGGGCTGCAGTCGAGGGCGGGCCAGCGGGATAGAACACCGCGGTCTTAAGAAGTCGCGTGGGTGACTCTGACCCCATTCCGAAGCTCGGATCGTCGGTTCGCCGGCTCGCGTCGACAAACATCTCTGTGCGCATCCCGATGCTTAGGACAGGGGACTTCGGGACCGTCGTAGACGGCGCTGGCGCCGCTGCCGTGTCGCTGTTGCGACAACCGCCAAGCACGGCGAGCGCGACCGCCACCGTGACCAGCCTGCGCCGATGCATTCGTTGAGGGTAGGTCGGATCGGCCGAGTTGCAGCGACGCAGGCCCCGCCGCCCGGGATTGGCTGTCGTGGGTATCGCGAAGCGCCGAGGGCCCTCCGCGGCATGCAGCTACGACTGCTTGTTGCCAGCGCCGGGCAGCACCCGAAAGGCGTCGTAGACCGAGTCCACTCGCTTCAGGGTGGTGAGGATCGAATCGAGGTGCGACGGGTCGGCCAGTTCGAAGTCGAACCGCAGGCGCGCCACCCGGTCAGTGCCGGTATGCGTGAAGGAAGAGACGACGTTGACGTGATGGTCGGCGAAGACCGTCGTCACGTCGCGCAGGAGCCGGGAGCGGTCGAGTGCTTCCACCTCGATGGAAGCGATGTACATCCCGGCGCGCTCCTGGTCCCACTCCACCTCGATGGCGCGCTCGCCCATCGTCGAGGACAACGAGGTGGCGTTGGCGCAGTCGGCCCGGTGCACCGACACGCCTCGGCCATTGGTGACGAACCCGACGATTGCGTCACCTGGCACCGGTGTGCAGCAGCGCGCCAACCGCACCATGAGGTCGTCGAGGCCTTCAACGTGTACACCCGTCGCCTGGCGCTTGGTGCGGTTGAGCGGACGGCGCGCCGTCGTCGGCAACTGCTCCTCGTGGTCACCGCCTCGCAACTCCCGCGCCACCCGCTGAGCAACCGACTGGGCCGAAACGTGGTGCTCGCCGAGGGCGACATGAAGGGCGTCGAGATCGGCGTAGTTCAACGACTCGGCGATGGTGGCCAGCAGTGACGACGATGCGATCTTCTGCACCGGCAGGCCCTCGCGGCGCATGGCCCGCACGAGGTCTTCCCGTCCGTTTTCCAGGGCCTCGTCGCGGCGGGACTTGCTGAACCAGTGCCGGATCTTGTTGCGGGCCCGCGGGGTGACGACGACGGTGAGCCAGTCGCGAGACGGTCCTGCGCCCTCGACTTTGGACGTGAACACCTCCACCGTGTCGCCCGACGACAGGCGCGAGTCGAGCGGCACGAGCCGGCCGTTCACCCTGGAGCCGATGCAGCGGTGGCCGACCTCGGTGTGGATCGAATAGGCGAAGTCAATAGGTGTGGCGCCAACCGGCAGTGTCACGACGTCGCCCTTCGGCGTGAACACGAAGACCTCATCGTGTTCGAGATCGACCTTCAGCGTCTCCATGAACTCGGCCGGGTCAGCAGTGTCCTGCTGCCAGTCGACGATGCGGTGCAGCCACGCGACGTCGGCGTGCGGCGCACCCTCCTTGTAGCTCCAGTGCGCCGCGATCCCATATTCGGCTCGCTGATGCATCTCCCGGGTGCGGATCTGCACCTCGAGGGGCTTACCGCCCGGCCCAATGACCGTCGTGTGCAGCGACTGGTAGAGGTTGAACTTGGGCATTGCGATGTAGTCCTTGAACCGACCCTGGATGGGCTTCCAGCTGGCGTGAATCGTGCCCAAGGCGGCGTAACAATCCTTGACGCTGCCGACGAGCACCCGGATGCCCGTGAGGTCGTAGATGTCGTCGAACTCCTTGCCCTTGACGACCATCTTCTCGTAGATGCTCCAGTTGTGCTTCGGACGGCCGGTCACGTCGGCGTCGATTCGCAGCTCGGCAAGGCGCCCTCGCACGGTGTCGAGCACCTGGTCGAGGTAGCGGTCGCGCTCCGGCGCGCGCGTTGAGACCATCTGCTCGATTTCCGCATAGCGCTTCGGATAAAGAGTCGCGAAGGCAAGGTCTTCGAGTTGCAGTTTGATACCCGAGACACCGAGGCGATGCGCGAGCGGCGCGTAGATGTCGAGGGTCTCCTGCGCTGTCCGTCGCTGCTTCTCCGCAGGCATGACCGCGATCGTCTGCATGTTGTGGAGACGATCGGCGAGCTTGATGAGCAGGACCCGAATGTCCTTCGCCATGGCGACGAGCATCTTGCGCATCGACGCGGCCTGTTGCGCCTCCTTGGACTCGAACCTGACCCGGTCGAGCTTGGTCACGCCGTCGACGATGGCGGCCACCTCGCTGCCGAAGTCGGCGACCACGTCTTCCACACTGATTCCGGTGTCCTCGACTGCATCGTGCAACAGCGCGGCGGCGATCGTGATGTCATCGAGGCCTAGGTCGGCCAGGATCGCGGCAACTGCCAGCGGATGCTGAATGTACGGGTCGCCCGAGACCCGTCGCTGCTCTCGGTGCGCCTCTTCTGCTACCTCGTAGGCGCGACTGATCAGCGCCGTGGCGGCCTTTGGATGGCGGGCCCGGTAAATGCCGAGAACCTCGCGGAGTTCGTCGGGCTCGGACGACGACGCACTGGTGCTCCTACGCCATGGCAACACGCGGTCGACGGCAGCCACGCTCGCTCCTACTCGTAGTTCACGAGGGATACGAACTCGTTGCCCTCGAGCTTGGCCCGTCCACCCAAAAAGCCGAGTTCCAGGACAACAGCCACGCCCCCGACGATCGCGCCGAGCCGCTCGGCGAGCCGCACCGTGGCCGCGGCCGTGCCTCCCGTCGCGAGCACGTCGTCAACGATCAGAACCCGCTCGCCGGGTGAAACCGCGTCACGGTGAACCTCGAGAAGGTCGGTGCCGTACTCGAGCTCGTACTCCTCCTGCTCGATCTCCCAGGGCAGCTTTCCGGCCTTGCGCACGGGAACGAACCCCGTGCTCAGACGGTATGCGATCGGCGCGGCCAGGATAAAGCCGCGCGCTTCGACGCCCAAGACCTTGTCGAAGGTGGGGGTAGTGAAGTGGTCGGCGATCTCGTCCACCGCGAACCGGAAAGCCTCCTCGTTTGCGAGGAGCGGGGTGATGTCCTTGAAGACGATGCCCGGCTTCGGAAAGTCAGGGATGTCCCGGACGTGGTCTTTGAGCCAAGCCGAGTCTCCCATCCCCCTCAAACGTACCGCCTGGTGGCGAGCTCAATCGGTGACGGGCTCCCCCAGCGCAGCGCGAAGGTCGTGACGGGCCCGGTGGAGCTGCACCCGCACCGTTGACGGCGAAATTCCGAGCGACTCGGCGGCCTCGTCGATCGGCAGGTCGAGGTAGAGGCATAAGGCGGCACAGGCCCGCCGCCTAGATGGCATCGCCCGTAGGGCGTGCTCGACGCCGGCGCGCATGATTACGAGCGATTCGTGGCTCGTCACCGGCGCGTCGTTGTCGGCGACGAGCGAGGTGCCGGCCAGGTCATGGCCGCCACGAAGTATCCGAAATGCTGCGGTTGTGACGTAGCCACGCGGATTGGTGCCGGCGCGCACGCGACGCCAATGGCGGTAGGTGCGAGCGAACGCCTCTTGAGCCGCATCCTGGGCCTGAGCGGGCGGCGCACCGGCAAGGCGCAACGCGCTGACGAGACGGGGATAGTGCGAGCGGTAAAGGTCGACAAAGCCTCCGTCGTGGCTCTCGGCGACGGGGGCGACCGTCTGGGTTGTCTCGGGCTGGGCTGTCTCGGGCTGCGTCGCCTCAGCGTGCCAGACGCCGAGCACCGGGGTGGAGTTCAGGACGCCGTCGTGACGGGAGGGGCCGGCGCGGCCGGGAAAGGCTCGATCGTCGCCGCCGGACGTTCTCCTGGGACGACACCACCACCGGCGGGCACTTGGTCGGGAGCCGGTATGGGGAAAGGACCGGGCGCGGGCGGTGCGACCATGCAGGAAGCGACTGGAGCTCCTGCGTCGGTCAGTGAAGTCGTCGCCATCACCGCGCCGGACGCGTCGAGAGCCTCAACCGTTCCTCCGGGCAGCGTCGCCTTCCGGAACTCCTCCGGATCTACCGGAGGCGAGGCTTGGGTCGCGTCCGAGGGGGAAGCGGCATTGGGCGTGTCCGACGGCGCGGGCTGCGGGGCCGGGGCCGGCTGGGGCTGGGGCTGGGGCTGGGGCGGAGGTGCGATCTGGTGCGCCAGCACCGAGTAACCCTCGACGGGTGCCATCTCATCAACCGCACCGTCGGCGAACGTCACTCGCACCTTCGAGACGGCGTCGCTCGTGTGAACGCCTGTCCAGGCGGCCGGCGATCCTTCGGAGACCCCGAAATATCCCGATTGGGTCAGCGCCATCGACTGGTCGGCGGTGAGCTTGTTGACGCTCATGTACCCGGGTTCGACCGCGGCGTCGTTCGAGAGCTCGGCGCGCAGCATCGCGGTTGGTAGGCACTCGTCAGGCAGTTCGGGCTTGGCCGGTAGAGGGCACGGCGCGTCTGCGGCGCAGTCGATAACTACGCTCTGGTCGAGGCCAGCGCGCTGATCGAGGGCAGCCACGTCCATGTCAGAGCGGTAGGCCCGTATGGCGATGCCATCAGCGGTCGTCCGCTTGAACAGCGGAGTCAGCTTCTCGGAACCAAAGAAGCCCCCTGCGCTCCCGGCGACGGCCGAGGCCGAACCCGATGCCGTGCTGGTTTCCGGCGCGACCGCCGCATCACGCCGGCTGCCCTGGTCATTGCCGGACGCGACTGTCACCGGGTTCTTCCCGTCGTCGATATTCAGCCCGACCAGCAACCCTGCGGCCGGCCCGGCGACAAGTGCCACAACCAACGCAAGTCCAAGCCATTGGGCCCGCCCCCGCTTGGCGCGCGCAAGAATCGCCTCGAAGTCGTTGGTCGCGGGAGGCGGCGCGGGCGCGACCTTCCCGAGGGCATCTCGTATCTCGTTGTCGTCCATACCCGTTACAAGCCCGGCGCGCCCTCAAACGTTTACAGAGCAACCAGAACTAGCGCTTTTTGCCCTTCTTGCGCGGCCTCGGCGCCCCGGGGCGGGGCCGCTGCACTGGTGCGACTCGGGTACCGGTGGTCGCACCATCGCCGTCGCCTGCCGGCACCAGAACCTCATCGCGGTCTGTCGACTTGTTGCGGCCGCCCGATCCCCCGCTACCCCCACTCCCGCCACCCGACATCGCGGCAGCCTCGGCTGGCGTCAACACCGCCGTGGCGCCCTTGGCCTTGGCCCGTTCCCGTATAGCCGCGTAACGAGGCTCGCGCTCCTTCAGCATGGCGAGCACCGGCGCGGCGATGAAGATCGAGGAGTACGCGCCGGTGAGGAGTCCGACCAGCAACGCGAGCCCGAAGTCCTTCAACGACGTTGCGCCGAGGAATCCCGAGCCGATCACGAGCACGGAAAGGATCGGCAGAATCGCCACGAACGACGTGTTGAGTGACCGCATCAAGACCTGGTTCATCGACAGGTTGACCGTTTGCGAGTAGGTAACGCGGCCTTGGGCCGCGAGCCCACGCGTGTTCTCCTGAACCTTGTCGAACACCACGACAGTGTCGTAGAGGGAGTAACCGAGAATGGTCAGAAAAGCGACGACCGTTGCCGGCGTCACCTCGAAACGCGACAGCGAATAGACCCCGACCGTGATCAAGATGTCGTGCACCACGGCGATGATCGCGGCCAGCGACATCTTCCATTCGAACCGCAGCGCCAGGTACAGGCTGATCAGGATGAAGAACACGATCAGCGCGGTGCGGGCCTTGTTCGTCACCGCCTTGCCCCATGATGGACCCACGTCGTTCTTGCTCACCTGAGTGGCGTCGACCTTGGCCAGGCTCGCCAGTTTCTGAGTGACCTCCTCCTGCTTGTCAGCCGGGAGGTGCCGCACCTCCACACGCAGCTTCTCGGTTCCGCCAGTGATCTTCTGGATCTTCGCATCGGCCAGACCGAGGGGCCGCAGGGCGTCGCGGGCCTGGGCGACCGACACACGCGGCGCGGGCACCTCCCAGGAGTTACCGCCCTTGAAATCGATGCCGTAGTTCAGGCCCTGAGTGAGGAGCGATACGGCGCCGAGGGCGATGAGCAGTAGCGAGGCGCCGAACCACCACCACCGTTTCCCGACGAAGTCGAACGACGTCTCGCCGTTGTACAGCCGATGCCAAAGGCTCGCCTTGCGAGCGCTCATGACGGCGTTCCCGCCGGCGCCGGTTTCGGACTCGCCGTTGCCGCCCTCGCAGTTGAAGAGGCCGCCAAGCCACGAGCCACTCCGACCCACCGAGCCTCGGTGAAGAAGCGATTGCGCGCCAGCAGCACGACCATCGGCCTGGTGAAGAAGTAGGCGATGATGATGTCAAGCAGCGTGGAGAGCCCCAGGAAGAAAGCGAAGCCTCGCACCGAGCCGACGCTGAGCACATAGAGAACGACGGCACCGATGAGCGAGACGAAGTCAGCGGCGAGGATGGTTCGGTAGGCCCGGGAGAAGCTGCGATCGACCGACGAGCGGATCGTCTTGCCGGCGCGGAGGTCGTCCTTCAATCGTTCGAAATACACCACATAGGAGTCGACGGTGACGCCGACAGAGACGATGATGCCGGTCGCGCCGGCGAGGCTCAGGGCCAAGCCGCGACTCTCGCCGAGGAGAGTGACGATCGTGTACATGAGCGCGCCGGTGACCAAGAGCCCGGCCCAGACCACGAGGCCCAGCGCTCGGTAGTACAGCACCATGTAGATCGCCACTAATACGAGGCCGACGATGCCAGCGACGATGCCTGCGTGCAACGAGTCCTTGCCCAGGCTGGCCGAGACCGTCTGCACGGTCTCTGGCTGGAGTTGAACTGGAAGGGCACCGTACCGAAGCACAAGCGCGAGGTCTTTGGCTTCCCGTTCGCCGAAGTCACCGGTGATCTGGCCACTGCCCTGAAAATTTGTCTCGTTGAGCGACGGCGCCGACCTGACCTGTCCGTCAAGGTCGATGGCAATACGGTTGCCTTGGCCTACGGCCGCGGCCATGTCGTTCCACTGCTTCGTGCCTTCGTCGGTGAGCTTGAAGGTGACGAGCCACTCCCCCGTGTTTGGTTCAATCTCGGCCGCGGCCGACGAAAGCGCCTGGCCCGTCACATCGGCGGGCCCGAGCTTGTAGCGGTGCGCCTTGGTCTTGGCGTCGGGCAGGATCACCTCGGCCTTGGGGTCATCCTTCTCGGGGGGCGTCGTCGCGTTTGGGTCAGGGGCGGGTGCGCTTGTCGGAGGGGATTCCGGTGTGGTTGCGACCGTGGTTGGTGGCGTCTCCGGGCCAAGGTCTTCAATGACCTTGCGGAAGTAGAGCTGGGCGGTCTGGCCGACGACCTGTAGTGCC
Organism: Acidimicrobiales bacterium; assembly: GCA_035525375.1. Classification (GTDB taxonomy): domain Bacteria; phylum Actinomycetota; class Acidimicrobiia; order Acidimicrobiales; family AC-14; genus JALZBN01. Next base: position 15,985 of record DATLEI010000027.1, on the reverse strand, counting down.
CGATCCTTGTTCTTCACGCCCGGCAACTGCACGATGATGTTGTTGCCCTGGCGACTGATCTCAGGCTCCGCTACGCCGAGGGCGTCAACTCGGCTCCGGATGATCTCGATGGCCTGGTTGAGGACGCCTGACGGAACCTTGTTCTTGGGCTTGAGCACGACTGAGGCTCCACCTTGGAGATCGAGGCCCAGCTGCGGAGACTTGCTCGTGCCCACGACGAACGCGAGAGAGCCAAAAGCGATGATGCAGACGATGAGGACAGATAGGCCCGGACGACGACGCATGACTAGGGCTGGTCGTCTCCGATGGCCTCGACCCTGCCCGGCTTCGTGCCGTTCTCCCGATTCCCGTCCCCAGGTTCGGGGGTACGGGCGCCTTCGCTGTCGTCGTCGGCACGAACGGTGTCGCCAGCAAGAACAGTGTCGTCGTCAGCTAGGCCGGTGTCGTCGTCCTCATCATCGATGTCGTCAAGGTCGTCCTCGAGGTCGCCATCAAGGTCATCGTCGTCGAGCTCGTCCGACGAAGTGAGGCGCTGGCTGATCGCGCCGGTCAGCACTCGCACGACGACGTCGGGCGAGATCTCGATGAGCACCGTGTCGTCCTCGACATCAGTGATCGTGCCGTGAATCCCGCCCGCGGTTATGACTTCGTCGCCGGCTTCGAGGGCGGCGACGATGGCCTGGTGCTGGCGCACACGGCGTTGTTGAGGCCGAATGAGCAACAGCCACATGAGGCCGAACATCGCGATGAGGGGGAGGAGGGCTTCCATCGTGGGGCCGGTTAGGGCTGGGTTGAGGCTATCGCGCCGACCCCGGGGGGGCCGAGCGGCTGCGAATCAGCCGAACAAGCTTGGGTCTCGCTCCGGCGGATCGAGGCCCAGATGTTGCCACGCCGCCGGAGTGGCGACGCGTCCTCGGGGAGTGCGTTTGAGGAGCCCGAGCTGGAGCAGGAATGGCTCGTAGACATCCTCCACGGTCTCTTGCTCCTCGGCCACGCTGATTGCAAGCGTCGAGAGCCCAACGGGCCCACCGCCGAAACGCTCGCACACCGCAACGAGGATGGCCCGGTCAACTTTGTCGAGGCCACGCTCGTCGACCTCGAACAGGGCGAGGCCCTCCTTCGCAGCCGCCAAGGACACGATGCCGTCGCCGCGCACCTCAGCGAAGTCACGGACGCGCCGGAGCAGGCGATTGGCGATGCGGGGCGTGCCCCGGGCCCGGCGCGCGATCTCCACGCTGCCCTGGGGAGCGAGGGGGACGCCGAAGATCTGCGCGGCGCGAGAAACGATCGTGTCGAGCTCGTCGACGTCGTAGTAGTCGAGCCGGGCGACGAAACCGAAGCGGTCGCGAAGTGGCCCGGTGATCAGACCGGTGCGGGTCGTGGCCCCCACGAGAGTGAAACGGGGGAGGTCGAGGCGGATCGAACGCGCCGACGGCCCTTTTCCAATGACGATGTCGAGCTGGAAATCCTCCATAGCCGGATAGAGGACCTCCTCGACGACCCGGCTCAGCCGGTGAATCTCGTCGATGAAGAGGACATCGCCTTCTTCGAGGTTGGTCAGCACCGAGGCCAGATCACCGGCGCGCTCGAGCGCGGGACCCGAGGTGACGCGAATGGTCACGTCGAGTTCGTTGGCAACGATGCCCGCAAGCGTGGTCTTGCCGAGGCCCGGCGGGCCCGCGAACAGGATGTGGTCAACGGCTTGCTGGCGGCGGCGCGCCGCCTCCAGGAGTATCTCGAGGTGTTCTCGCAGGCGTGCTTGTCCGACGAACTCGGCGAGCTTGCGGGGCCGGAGACTCGCCTCCGCCGCCTGCTCTTCGGGCTCGACCGCAGCGACGAGCAGCTCGTTTCTCATCGGGCCTCGGCGAGGAGCTTCAGAGCGGAGCGCAACAGGTCTTCGACTTCACCCTCAGCCGGGAGCTGGCGAAGTACGGGAAGAACCTCCTCCGGCTCGTAACCGAGGGTGGACAGCGCGGCGCGAACTTCAGACCGCTTGGTACTGGCGCCGTTGCCGTTCCCGTTCGCGCCGGCACCGCTGGAAGGCTCGAGGTCGAGATCGCTGAGGCCGGGCACGTCGAGGCGGGCCTTCAGCTCCACCAAAAGACGCGCCGCCGTCTTGCGTCCGACGCCGGGAACCAGTGTCAGTGCGTCGAGATCACCGTCGACAAGGGCATTGCGCAACTCGACGGGCGAATGCACCGAGAGAATTGCCAGCGCGAGCGATGGTCCGACGCCGTGAGCACTGATCAGCGCCTCGAAGCAATCCCGCTCGTCGCGACTGACGAAGCCGAACAGGGTCAGCGCGTCCTCGCGTACGTGGAGGTGGGTGAACAACCGCACCGCTCCCCCGGGCTCGCCGAGTCGCACGAGCGTGGACGGCGCGACCGTGGCCCGGTAGCCCACGCCGGCAACTTCCACGACGACCTCCCCTCGGGGAGAGCGATCAACAAGAGTGCCGGATAGCGAGCCAATCATCGCTTCACCGCCGCCTGCACCCGGGCAGCCATCGGGGCCATCGCCAGATGACACAGCGCAAGCGCCAGTGCATCAGCGGCGTCAGGGGGTTGCGGCGGCTCATCCAACCCCAAGAGCGAGGCGACCATGCGCTGCACCTGCTCCTTGGTGGCGGCGCCGTAGCCGGCAACAGCTTGCTTGACCGCATTCGGGGTGTATTGGACGACCTCGCACCCGGCGCGCGCGGCAGCGGCAAGCACCAGCCCGCTGGCCTGCCCAACCGACATGGCCGTACGAACATTGACCTGAAAGAACAACCGCTCCACGGCAACCACGTCAGGCTGCACATCGGCGATCAAAGCGGTGAGATCCGTCTGCAGGGCCCCGAGCCGCTGCGGCAGCGGCTCCGAGGGCGGCGTGGTTAGAACACCAACCGCATGAACCCGCGTCGAAGCGCCCGCACGGCTGATGCAGCCGTACCCACAGCGAGAGAGCCCAGGATCGATCCCAAGTACGAACAAGCGTTCCTACGCTACCAAGCGGCCCGGAACAAGGGGCGGATGCTGGCCGCCTCCTACCTGTTTGCCTCGCCGATGCGTTAAGCGACCAAACCCCGGCGAATAGCTTCCGCGGCGGCTGAGGCTCGATTGGTCGTTCCAAGCTTCCTGGCGATGTTCTCCACATGACGCTTCGTGGTGCCCATGGAGATGAACAGCGTTCGGCTGATGTCTCGATTGCTCATCCCTGCGGCCAGTAGTTGCACCACTTCTCGCTCACGCGTCGAGAGGCCCCCATCGTCGGATCTGTCCCTAAGATCAGCGCCCACGGCGACGCCGCCCTGAGCGACGGTCACGAGAGCTTCCAAGACCTCCGGCGCCGGGGAGTTCTTGAGCACGACGCCGCGCGCGCCGGCCGCGAGCGCCCGCCCCACATGCTCGTCGGACGCTTCGGCAGGAAAGAGCAGGACACCGACATCGGGGTGCCGGAGCATGAGGCGCTGGCTGAGGGCCAGGCATTCGTCCCCTGCCGGTCCGATGTCGAGGAGGACGACGTCGGGCGTCAGCTCGCGCACTGCGACCAGGAGCTCCTCGCAGGACGCGACACGGCCAACGGTCTCAAATCCGTCGACCGCATCGAGCAGGAGACCGACCCCCTCACGCACAACGGGTTGGTCGTCGGCCACGAGTACTCGCACGGACGCCAGTCGACGACGCGTTCGATCCATGATCGGATAATCGCGGCACCGATTCCCGAAAACATCGGTCAACTGACCTATTTCGCCCAGTCGTACTCCCTGCCACCTCGGTCGGACACACGATTCGTGGCGGAGTACCTCTACGCAGAAACGATGGAAAGGACCTCATCTGGGATGTCGAAGTTGGCGTACACGGCCTGGACGTCGTCGTAGTCTTCGAGCAGGTCGATGAGCCGCAGGACCTTGCGGGCATCGCTCTCCGACTCGAGCTGCACCGTGTTCTTGGGCAGCATTGTCAGCTCAGCCGACTGCACCGGGATCTCCGCCTCCTCGAGCGAGTGCCGGATCTTGGCCAGGTCCTGGGGAGCCGTCGTGATCTGCCAGGTGTCGCCTTGATCGTCGATGTCTTCCGCGCCGGCTTCCAACGCCACCAGCATCAGCGCGTCCTCGTCGTCGGGCTTGTCGACCATGATCACGCCCTTGCGGGCGAACTGCCACGCGACCGAGCCCGGTTCGGCACTCGAACCACCGTTCTTGGAAAACACCGTGCGCACGTCGGCCCCAGTGCGGTTGCGGTTGTCGGTCAGGCATTCGACGATGAACGCCACACCGGCGGGGCCGTAGCCCTCGTAGGTGACGGGTTCATAATTGACCCCTTCGAGCTCGCCGGTGCCCCTCTTGACTGCGCGCTCGATCGTGTCCGTTGGTACGGATGCGTCGCGAGCCTTTTGATACATCGTGCGCAACGTCGAGTTCGAGTCCATATCGCTGCCGCCCTCGCGAGCGGCAACTTCGACCTGGCGGATGAGCTTGGCGAAGAGCTTCCCTCGGGCCTTGTCGACAGCGCCCTTCTTGTGCTTGATCGTCGCCCACTTGGAGTGTCCTGACATCGCTTCGCTCCTTGCTCAGGCTTCGCTGAGGAATCGTTGGTGCAGGCGGAGGTCGCCGGAGAGTTCGGGATGGAAGGCGCTCACCAACGCCGGACCCATGCGGCACAGCACGGGCCGACCGTCGACCTCAGCCAGTACCTCGACGCCGGGCCCGGCGCGGTCGACGACGGGGGCCCGGATGAAGGTGGCCGGAAAAGCGTCGCCGGGAAGTCCTGAAATGGCTATGGCGACCTGGAAGGAGTCGATCTGGCGCCCGAAACCGTTGCGGCGAACCGAGATGTCGACAGTCCCGAACGAGCGCTGATCCTTGCGGCCGTCGAGGATCTCAGTCGCCAGCAGAATCATGCCGGCGCACGTGCCGAAGACGGGTACGCCACCGGTCAGACGCTCGGCAATGGGTTCGAACAAGCCGGAGGTCGTGAGGAGTCGGGACATCGTCGTCGACTCGCCGCCGGGCAACACGAGCGCATCGACGTCCGAGAGGTCTTCTGGACGCCGCACCAGCACAGGGTGGGCGCCGAGGGCCGCAAGTGACTCAGCGTGGCGCTGAGCGGCTCCCTGGAGTGCGAGCACGCCGACTTTCATCCCGGACACCTGGGGGCACCTTGTGCGACCTACCAGCCCCGGTCGGCCAGACGGGTTCCCAGGCCGGCGATCTCCTCGCCAGGCATCGGTTCGCCCAGCGCCCGGCTGACCTTGACGAGGATGTGAGGATCGTCGAAGTGCGCCGTGGCCTCGACGATGGCTTTGGCCCGAGCCTCGGGATCGGCGCTCTTGAAGATTCCCGAGCCGACGAAAACGGCTTCGGCCCCGAGCTGCATGACGAGGGCGGCGTCGGCCGGGGTGGCGATGCCTCCAGCACAGAACAACGGAACCGGCAGGCGCCCGGTGTCGGCGACCTCGGTGACGAGCGAGATCGGCGCCTGTAGCTGCTTGGCCCAGGCGAATCGTTCGGCAGCGTCGGCCTGAGTGACCTTGCGGATGTCGCCCAGAATCGAGCGGAGGTGGCGCACGGCCTCCACGATGTTGCCCGTGCCCGCCTCCCCCTTGGACCGGATCATCGCAGCACCCTCCGAGACCCGGCGGAGCGCCTCGCCGAGGTTTGTGGCCCCGCACACGAAGGGGACGGTGAAGGCCCACTTGTCGATGTGGTGCGCCTCGTCCGCGGGGGTCAGCACCTCGCTCTCGTCGACATAGTCGACGCCGAGCGCCTCGAGTATCTGGGCTTCGACGAAATGACCGATGCGCGCCTTGGCCATGACGGGAATCGTGACCGCACTTTTGATCTGTTCGATCATGGTCGGGTCGCTCATGCGGGCGACGCCACCGTCGCGCCGGATGTCGGCGGGTACCCGCTCGAGGGCCATGACGGCCACCGCGCCAGCGTCCTCAGCCAGCGACGCTTGCTCCGCGTTGACGACATCCATGATCACGCCGCCACTCAGCATCTCGGCCAGTCCGCGCTTGACGGCCTCGGTACCGGTTTCGCGCCGTATCTCACTCACGTCAGTAATCGTACCCGGGTCGCCCTCGAAGACTGGCGGAGTAACCGAACCGGGCTACGGCGCGGCGGGGGCGGGTGCCGGCGCGGGACCGGTGGGTGTGACCGGCGCGTCGGGTGCGACGAAATGAACCCATGTCTGACCCGGCGGGAGCACGATCGGCGCGCCGGCCGTGTCGGTAAAGGTCGTCATCGTGCCCGCAGCAGACTTGGTCCAGCGACCCTTCACCATCTGACCGCTGGCGAAGACCCACGCCTCACCCGTCCCGACGACCTCGGGAAACTGCACCTTGGGATCGGGCGGGAACACCGAGTACGGCGTGAACTGGATGATGACGTTCGCCGGCGCTATCTGCCCGCCGCCTTCGAGCGCGTGCGCTCTACCGTCGGTCGCCCGCTTCCAGCCACTCGACGCCGCGTCCCACTCGTAATCGGCCTTCAACGACGGGGCCGGCACCACACTGAGGTTCGTAATGGGAACGGCCCCGGCGCCCCCGAAGGACTGCCCCGGGCGCAAAAAGTTGGCAAAGGTCGGCGGCGCCGGCGCGCCCGGAGGTGCCTTCGACAGCAATCCATCGGTCGAGGTGTAGAGGTTGTGCGGCGCCGATCGTCCCGACCTTCGCTTCATGACGTCGGCACTGTTCTCATCGACAATCGTCAACGGCGACGCCTTCGCGAGCTCGACGATGGCCGGCGCGCCGCCGGAGAAGGCGAGTACGCCACCGAACGGCGTCACGATCGTGGGGTCGGCAGGCCGAACGGATCGAACCGGCCCGACACTGTCGGCGGTCGTCGATTGGAAGACAACGACAAAGCGGGTGATGCCCTCGGTGAACTCCTCGAAGACGATGTCGGCCTTGTCGATGCCCGCTTGGGGACGGGCGACGGCGATGTTGTCGATCTTTACTGTGGTTGCCGGGCGGGCCGCGGCCGCTGGGTCGGAGACCGGCTTGCCGGTCAATGGGAACACCGGCGGGAGTGTCGTTGTTGTCGGGGCTGCGAGTTTGGCGGCGCTCGAGTCCGAGGAGCACGCGCCGGCGGCGAGGGCGACGATCACGGCAAGGATGAGGAGCGTCCGTCCGCGAACGAACCTGAGGGGCATCTTCATCACAGCTCCTTCAAGGCCTGGATGCGCTCTTCCAGCGGAGGGTGGGTCTCGAAGAGCCGATTCAGCCAAGCTAGGCGACCCTCTTCCGGCTTGCGAGCCAATGGCTCCTCGATCCACAAGTGCGCTGTCGCGCGCGACGATGAGTGCACGACGGTGGAGTCGTCCTTGAGCTTTTCGAGGGCGGCAATAAGGCCGGGTGGGTACCGGGTCATCTGCACGCCGCTGAAATCAGCTAGCGCTTCACGCCTCCGACTCACCGCGAACTGCATCAGCTTGGCAACAATCGGAAGTATCAACAGGAGCACGAGCCCGACGATTGCGAATATGGCCGTCGCCCCTGGCCCACTGTCGCTGTCGTAGTCGCTCTCCCTCGGACCACCCCACCACATGAAGCGCAGGGTGAAATCGGCCAGCAGGGCGACGGTGCCGACGAAGACGACCGCCAGGGTCGAAACGAGGATGTCGTAGTTCTTGATGTGACTGAGCTCGTGGGCCAGCACTCCTTCGAGCTCGACCCGGTTCATCTTCTCCAGCAGACCCGTGGTGACGGCGATCGCGGCGTGCTTCGGGTTGCGACCGGTCGCGAAGGCATTGGGTGCGGGGTCGTTGATGACGTAGACGCGCGGCTTCGGCAGGCCGGCGGCAATGCAGAGACCCTCGACGAGGTTGTGGAGGCGGGCGTAGGTCGTGGGATCAGCCGGGTTCGCCAAGCTCATCCGGAGGGCAATGGCGTCGGACTTCCAGTAGGCGATGAACGAGCCGATCCCGACTGCCACGAGGGCGATCACCAGCCCGACCCAGCCAAACCCGATGAGAAGGTCAGCTGCAAACGCGGCCGCGACGACCACGAGCACGAACGCTCCTACGAGGAGTACCGACCGCCTCTTGTTTGATGAGATCTGCTCGTACAGGGCGCGCCTATCCCGCTCTCGGCCCTGCGGACCGGCTCAGAACTGGACCGAGACAGGACCACGCGACGCGTCGTCGGCCTCGAAATAGTCACGCTCGGTGAATCCGAACATCCGGGCCAGGATGTTGGAGGGGAAGCTCTGGATCTTCGTGTTCAGCTTGAGCACGGAGTCGTTGTAGAACTGGCGGGCGTAGGCGATACGCCCCTCCGTCGCGCTCAGCTCCTCCTGGAGCGACAAGAAGTTCTGGTTGGCCTTCAGGTCGGGGTAGGCCTCCGAGACGGCGAAAAGCGACTTGAGGGCCCCCGTAAGCATGTTCTCGGCCTGGGCCTGGTCGCCGACACTCTGCGCGTTGAGCGCGTTGGCCCGGGCCTGGGTGACTGCCTCGAAGGTGCCCTTCTCGTGGGCCGCGTAGCCCTTGACCGTCTCCACCAGGTTCGGGATGAGGTCGTAACGCCGGCGCAACTGGACGTCGATCTGCGACCACGCGTTGTCAATGCGGTTCCGCAGCCGCACCAGGCCGTTGTAGGAAACGATGACATAGAGAATGAGGATCACCACTATGGCGATCGCAATGATGAGCACGACCATGAGAGTCCTCCTAGGTACCGGACGCCATCATACGGACCACCGGCGCGTAGTCGCTGACAAGTACCCTCGGGCCGTGCTCACACCCCGGAACGTCATGGCCGTGCTGGCCGTCGCCGGACTCGCCCTCTCGGCATGCGGTTCCGACAATGACTCGACCAACGCCTCGTCGGGTCCGTCGTCGTCTGTGCATAGGCCCGCTACCACTGCGTCTTCCGCAACGACGTCTCCGGCGGCCGAGGTGCTGGCGGGAGCCGCGACCACGCCGACGTCAACGCCCCCGCAGAATGGTCCGAAGGCGTTCCTCACTGCCGTTCGCGCCGACTCCCACCCCGGCTACGACAGAGTCGTGTTCGAGTTCGAGGGGCCTACGCCGGGCTATAGCGCGGCGTATCTCACGGAGCCGCTGAGGAACGAGGACTCAGGTGCGGCCATACCCATTGACGGCGCCGCCGTCGTGAAGTTGGTCTTCGCCAGCGCGGGCTCGGCCGACCTCGGGGTCGACGGTGTGCGAGAGACCTACACGGGGCCGAAGCGCTTCACACCGAGCGGGACGCCGGTCGTCGCCGAGCTCGTACAGGTGAGCGACTTCGAGGGCTACGTGACCTGGGCCGTGGGGCTTCGGCGGGAGGCACCATTCAAGGTGCAACTGTTGCCCTCACCGTCACGCGTGGTTATCGACTTTCAGTCCTGAAGTGCGGGCCGCTTGCCCATACAGTTCGACGTACCGGTCGGCAAGAGACTCCATCGAGAATTCGGCGGCGCGGGCCTCGCCGCCTGCGACCAGAGATTCGGCCAACTGCGGCTCGTCGAGCACGCGCCGGAGCGCGCCGGCAAGGGCTTGCGGATCGCCTCGCCGCACCAGCAGGGCCTCTTTCTCGTGGCGGGCCACATTGCTGTAGCCAGGAAGGTCGCTGGCCACGATCGCGGTCTGGGCCGCCATACCCTCCAGCAGCACCATCCCGAACGACTCTCCGCCGAGTGACGGCGCGCAGAGGACGTCCGCGGTGCGCAGGCGTTGCGCCTTCTCCTCCTCGGTAATCCGCCCGAGCCACTCGACCCGCGCGTCGCCAGCGACCTTGGCTCGCAGACGCCCCGTCTCGGGTCCGTCGCTCGCAACCCAGAGGCGAACATCGCCCGGGAGATAGTCGAGCGCCTCCAAGAGCACGGCGAGCCCCTTGCGGGACTCATGGCGCGACAAGAACAGGATCGTGGGAGCATCGGTCGGCCACGGGCTTGCCTTGGCGAAGCGCTCGATGTCGATGCCGTTGTGCACGACCAGGTACTCACCACCGAGGGCGCGCGATGCCATGTCGCGGGCGTCCTCGGAGACCGCACAGCGGATGCTGAGCTGTCGCCCGAGCCAACGGGTCAGGGGGCGAAGATAGAGATACGCCGCGCTCGTGCCCGCGGCGTGGAACGTACCCACCGTGGGGGTCGAGGTGAACACCACACTGGTCAAGGTGGGTCCGGGGGCCAATGGCTCGTGGAGGTGGACGACGTCGAAGTCCTCGTCGCGCAGTGCTCGGATCGTACGCAGGACGCACGGGATATCGGGCGCTAATGGTGCGACCGACCCATTGGCGAGTGTGGCGACGGTGTCTCCGAGGGGAATCACGCCGGTTTCCGGTGGCGGGCCGTCGCACGGGCCGAGGACCCGAGCGTCGTGGCCCTTGGCCCGTAGGGCCCGGGCCAGACCGAGCACCTGGCCTTGTACGCCCCCAGGTAACGAAAGGCTGTAAGGGCACACGAGACCAACACGCATCACCCGAAGAGTATCCGTACATCTCGCCGGCGGCCGGGTGCAGTGACGCCGGGCATACTGAGCCCATGAATGAGGACAACCTCACGCGTGCCGAGGCCGAGGAACGGGCCAAGCAGGTCTCGAGCATCTCCTATGACATCTCGCTCGACCTGACGACAGGGGAGGAGACCTTTCGCAGCGAGACGGTGATCCACTTCACGGCACCGCTCGTCGGCATGGCCACCTTCGTCGACCTCGATGCCGAGGCGGTGCACGAGTTCACGTTCAACAATCGTGAGGTCGACCTTTCCTGGGCGCATGACCCTTCGGCCAGCCGCATCAAGGTGCGGGGACTGCTGGCCAACAATGAACTGCGGGTAGTCGCCGACTGCGCCTATCAGCACACCGGCGTCGGGCTGCACCGGGTCAACGATCCGGTCGACGGCAACGTGTACCTCCACACCCAGTTCGAGCCCTTCGACGCCCACCGGGTCTTCGCCTGCTTCGACCAACCCGACCTCAAGGCGACCTACGCCCTCAGCGTGACTGCGCCCGAGCAATGGACCGTCATCAGCAACTCCCCTGTCGTGTCGCGCGAGGGTGGCGTCTGGCGCTTCGCGCCGACCGCGGTCATCTCCACCTACTTGATGGCCGTTGTTGCCGGCCCGTATCACGTAGTCGAAGACTCACACGACGGCATCCCGCTGGGCTTGTACTGCCGGAAGTCGCTGGCCGAGCACCTTGATCCGGACGAGATCTTCGAGGTCACCCGCCAGGGGCTCGACTTCTTCCGCTCGGAGTTCGCGTACCCGTATCCGTTCCCGAAGTACGAGCAGCTCTTCGTCCCCGAGTTCAACTTCGGCGCCATGGAGAACCCTGGTTGCGTCACGTTCAACGAGCAGATGGTGTTCCGCTCTCGGGTGACGGAGTCGGCGTACGAGAGCCGGGCCAACGTGATCCTCCACGAGATGGCCCATATGTGGTTCGGCGATCTCGTGACCATGCGTTGGTGGGACGATTTGTGGCTCAACGAGAGCTTCGCCACGTACATGGCGACCCACGCCCAGGCTGAGGCCACCCGGTTCACTTCGGCGTGGGCCCGCTTCGCATGGGGCACCAAGATGCATGCCTCCAGCCAGGACCAGCTGCCCTCGACCCACCCGATCTCCGCCGACATCGTCGACACCGATGCCGTACGCCTGCACTTCGACGGCATCACGTACTCGAAGGGCGCGTCAGTCCTGAAGCAGCTGGCCGCCTGGGTAGGTGTCGATCAGTTCCGAGAGGCGCTGCGGGGCTATTTCCCCGAGCACGAATGGTCGAACGCGGAGTTGTCGGACTTCCTCGCCGCCTTGGAAGCGACGAGCGGGCGCGACCTCGGCGCGTGGTCGAAGGAGTGGCTGGAGACGGCGGGAGTGAACACACTTCGTGCATCGTTCGCGGTGCCGCCGCTCTCGGCCGCTGAGGCCGGCGGCGACGACGGTACGTTCACGTCCTTTGCTGTCGTTCAGGAGGCGCACCCTGATTGGCCGACGCTTCGGTCGCACCGGGTTGCGCTCGGTCTCTACAACCGCACCCCCGAAGGGGTGGTGCGCTCGAAGCGCGTGGAGGTCGACGTCGCCGGCGCGCGTACGGACGTGGCCGAGCTCGTTGGTCTCGCTCGTCCGGATCTCCTGATCATCAACGACGACGACTTGACGTACGCCAAGGTTCGCCTCGACGGCCGTTCCATTGCGACCCTCTCCGATTCTTTGAGCGAGATTCGCGATCCGCTGGCCCGCAGCCTTTGTTGGGCCGCGACCTGGGACATGGTTCGCGACGGCGAACTGGCTACCAGGCGCTTCGTGCAGCTCGTGCTCGACCACGCCGCGACCGAGGCCGACGACAGTGTGCTCGCCCGCCTCCTCGGCCAGGCCTTGGCCGCGCTCGACGTCTACGGCGACCCCTCGAACCGGTCCGCGGCGCGCCAGATGCTCTCGGCCCGGGCCCGCGAAGAGCTCGAGCGCTCCGAGCCTGGCGGCGACCGTCAACTTGTGTGGGCCCGCCACGCAGTGTCGGCTGCCGAAAGCGACTCCGATCTCGCCTTCGCCCGAGGCATGCTCGACGGCACCGAGACCTTGGGCGGCCTCGCCGTCGACACCGACCTGCGCTGGCAGATCGTGGGCTTGTTGTCCTCTCGGGCTGCCGACGACGGCGGGGCGCTAATAGACGCCGAGCTACAGCGGGATCCGACCGACATCGGCGAGCGGCGCGCCGCGGCGTGCCGGGCGGGGCGTCCGACTGCCGACGCTAAGGCGTCGGCCTGGGACCAGCTCATGGGCGGCGAATACAGCCTTGCCGTTCAGCGATCATTGACAGGTGGATTCGCTCACTGGGGACAGGTCGACCTGGTCCGGCCCTACGTCGATCCGTATTTCAAGAACTTCCGACAGTGGTGGGACGAGCGCACCCGCGAGGAAGCGCTGGTACTGATCAAGGGCCTGTTTCCGAGCGTGCTGGTCGAGGAGACCACCGTGGCTATCACCGACTCGGCGCTCGCCGACGATTCCCTACCCGGGCCCCTTCGACGTATCCTGCTCGAGAACAAGGATGGGGTGCAGCGGGCCTTGCGGGCGCGCGCCGCTGACCATGAGTAGCCTGTTGGCCATGACGCACAAGACGCGGAACGCAGCACTCTTGCTGCTGGCTTCGCTTGCCAGCGCGGTCCTCCTCCTCGCCTCGCCGGCTCAGGCCCAGACCACGAGCACGGGTGGCTCCAGCATCGGCTCGGGCGGTGCCGAAGGCGCATCTGGCGGCGGCGCGACCGTCCTTGCCACACCAACAGCCGTCTCTGGTAGCTCGGGCGAAGCGCGCGCCGGATCCTCATCGACCAACACCGGCGACACCGGCCCGGCCTACTCCGAGGCGTACAGCGCCCCCGTTGCCATTTCCGGTGGCTCTGGCACGACTGGTGCCTCGGGCCCAGTCTCGTCCAACCCGACCGCGGTCAACACCGCTCCGCTCGGGACGGCGATTGCAATCACGCCGAATCAGACAGTGTCCGCTGCGGGTGGCGTGACCACCGCCGAAGCTGCGACCCCGGTTGGCAACTCGGGCTCCTCTGGCGGCGTGTCGGCAGCCTTGAGTACGGCCGATGTGGCCACCGTGACCGCGGCTTCGCAGCCCGTGGCTATCGATGACGCGACTGACGTCAGCGGCTCATCCATCAACTTCAGCCACTCGGCTCCGTCGACCTCGGGTTCGTCGGCGGTCACGAACATCGCCCTCCTCGGCCTCGCGCTGATGCTGATGGTCGCTGCGACCGTGACCGGCACCCGGCTCGGCCGCCGCTTCGGCGCGAAGCTCGACCGGTGGGGCCCGGAGAGCCGCACCACGTAGTCGGCGCGCAGTTCTAAGTGCACACAGCTACCGCAGTGGTAGCTGAGACGTCACAGAACCCGGTCGCTGGGCCAGTTGGGTTGGAACATGTGCCATTGCTCCGGCGCGCGCCGGATGAGGCGCTCCAACTCGTAGGCCAGCAGCTGCGTGAGGGCGATGGCGTCTTCCTTCAGGGTGCCTTGGCGCTCGAACTCCAAAGGGGGGCACACGACGGCTCGGTGGCCCCTCCCGTCGAAGTAGACAGCGGTGGGCAACAACGGCGAGTTTTCCCGAAGCGCCAGAGCCGCGGGGCCGCCGGGCAGCAGGGTGCGCTCGCCGAAGAAGTCGACCTCTACTCCCCTACCATCGATGTCACGGTCGCATAGGAGGGCCACGACGCCGTTGGCCCGAAGTGTGCGGACAACGGCCGTTCCCGCCCGTGAGTCGAGTGGCACGACGGTGAGCCCGACATTGCGACGCAGATTGACGAACCACTCGAACATCTCCTTGGGCTCGAGCACCTCGGCCACAACGGTCAACGGGAAGCCCTGATCGACGAGCCACGCGCCGCCCACATCCCACCCGCCGACATGTGGAATGGCCAGAACCGCGCCGTGGCCCTGGGCCTGAGCGGCCTCGATGTGGTCTTGACCATCGATGGAGAAGTCGGCGCCGATCTCCTCCTCGCTCATCGACCCGAGGCGCAGGGACTCCAGCCAGTATCGGGCGTAGGAAATGAAGGCGCGCCGGGTCGCGCCGGGTGCACCAGCGCGCCGCATATTGCGGGCGACCAACTGGCGGTCGCCTCCGAGCGACAACACATACGCGCCGGAGCCGGCCACGCCTGCCAATGGCAGGACGGCGTCAGCCGGCAAGCGCCCAGCAGCCCAGGCCCCGGCCCGGTAGAGGTGATGGACGCTCGGCAGGGTGACTACGGACGAGTGCGGGTGCGGCGGCTTCGAGAGCGGCCGTCGGGGTTGCGAGCGGCGCGCCAGCGGGCGACCTCACGCTCGCCTCCGGGACGGTAACGGCCGGCCGGGCGGCGCGCCCGCCATCTGGCGAGCAGTGGTTCGGGGTCGCCGGCGCGCCCCGGGGTGGCCTGGCGCCAGACCATCACGAAGCGCTGAACAGCCGTGAAAAGCGTGAGTGCGAGCATCAGCCACAGCACCGGAATCAGCACCACACTGAAGGCCAGGCCGATGCCGATGACGATCATGCGCTCGGCGCGCTCCATGAGCCCGCCCCGGGCGGTGAACCCCAGTGACTCGGCCCGGGCCCGCTCGTAGGAGACGAGGAACGAAGCGGCCAGCACGGCCATGGGCAGTACCGCGACAACGCTGCCCTGAGTCTCGGCGAGATACCAGGCCACGCCTCCGAGCACGAGCGAGTCGCTGATTCTGTCGGAAACGGAATCGAAGAACGCGCCCCGGGGCGATGCGGTGCCGGAAGCCTTGGCGACCGCTCCGTCGAGAACATCAGGCAGCGCGGAGGCGGCGAGGAGGACCACACCCACGATGAGCCAGCCCGCGCCGATAGCACCGGCCGCGCCTGCTGAGATCACGAGTCCGGCGACTGTCAGCTGGTCGGCGCTGATGCCCGCCTTGTCGAGGGTGGAGCCGACAGGCCGGAGACCTCGCTCCACACCTGCCCGACAGCGTTTGTCGAACATGCACGCTCCATTACGGGACAATGTTGCCTCTCCAACGTACCAGGACGCACCACTAGTCTTCGGGCAACCCCGATTCTGAAGCGAGGCGCCTTGTGAAGAGCTTCCCTCCCGCCAAGATCCGAAATGTGGCATTGGTCGGACATGGGGGCGCCGGGAAGACGTCGCTCACGGAGGCAATGCTCTTCTGCGCCGGCGCCATCAACCGCCAGGGACGGGTCGAGGACGGCTCCACGACGACCGATTACGAGCCCGAAGAGGTCAAGCGGGGGATCTCACTGTCGCTGGCCCTGGCGCCCTTCGAGCATGACGGCTTCAAGCTCACCGTCATCGACACCCCGGGCTATGCCGACTTCATCGGCGACGTCGACGCCGCCCTACGAGTGGCCGATCTGGCCGTGATCGTCGTCAGCGCCGTCGAGGGCCCCGAGGTGCAGACGGAGGCCGCCTGGCGGCTGGCCGCCGATCGTGGGATCCCACGGATGTTCTTCGTCAACAAGCTCGACCGGGAGCGCGCCAACTTCGATCGCACGCTCGACCAGCTCCGTGACCTCTTCGGCGCGGGCGTGGCGCC
>DATLEI010000020.1:0-3155 GCA_035525375.1 Acidimicrobiales bacterium | reverse complement strand
CCGCCCTCGACCGCCTCCGATCGAATCCCCCAGGACTGGAGGAACCGGACAAGGATGGCCCGGTTGGTGGCGTTGTCGTCCACGACGAGCATGTTCTGCTCGGTCAAAGCGGCCTTCGCCGGCGAGGCGGGGAGGGGCTGGCCCCGCCGGAGGGGAATGGCGAACCAGAACGTGCTCCCCTCGCCCGGCGTGCTGCGCACGCCGATCTCCCCGCCCATCAGCTCCACCAGCTGGCGGGAGATGGCGAGCCCCAGCCCCGTTCCGCCGTATCGGCGGGTGGTGCCGGCGTCCGCCTGTGAGAACGACTCGAACATCGCGGACTGGTCCTCGGGCGCGATACCGATGCCCGTGTCGACCACCTCGAAACGAGCCATCACGGTCTGGTCGTCGATCTCGGTCATCGTCAGCTCTAGGAGCACCTCGCCGGCGGGGGTGAATTTGATCGCGTTGCCGATCAGGTTGGTCACGATCTGCCGCAACCGCCCTGGGTCGCCGCAGACAGTCGGCGGCATGTCGAAGGGGAGTCTGCAGGCCAGCTCCAGCGACTTGTTGTGCGCAGGAACGCTCAGGAGGCTGGTGATTTCCTCGACGAGGCCTCGAATGTCGAAGTCGATGCACTCGAGGTCGAGGCGGCCGGCCTCGATCTTGGAGAAGTCGAGGATGTCGTTGAGGATGGCGAGCAGTGCTTCACCGGACACGATCACCGTTTCGGCGAACTTCCGCTGATCATCCGTCAACGGGGTGTCGAGGAGAAGTGACGTCATGCCCAGGACGCCATTCATGGGGGTCCGGATCTCGTGGCTCATGTTGGCCAGGAACTCCGACTTCATCTGAGACGCCTCGACCGCCCGGTCCCGAGCGGTGGCCATCGCCGTCTCTGCGGCCTTGCGATCGGTGATGTCGTGGACGAACGCATTGAATCCCCACGAGTCACCCACCCTGACCGGCCAGGCCGCCACTTCGGCCGGGAACTGATGGCCGTCACGGTGCAGTGCTGTGATTTCGAGGCGATCGGTGACGAGGCGCGTGTCACCGCTGGCCAGGAACTCGGCCATGCTGGCTTGGAGCTCCGCCTGGAGGGCCTCGGGGATGATGGTTTCGATGGCGTTCCGCCCGAGGGCCTGTTCCTCCGTCCATCCGAAGGTTTGGAGTGCCCGACCATTCCAAGCGGTGATGGTGCCACTCTGGTCGATGGCGAGGAAGGCGTCGGTGGCGGCCTCGAGGATGCCGCGCGTGCTGGCCTCCCGCTCCCGCAAGGAGCGATCCGCATCCCGGCGCTGGCGGAGCGTACGGGTGAGCAGCGCGATACCGATCAGCAGCACCACGCCCAAGCCGAGGGCAAGGCTCAGCGCCGTTGAACGCAAGCGGTGCACCCCTGCGAGTGCCTGATCGGTTGGCACCTCAGCAGTCACTGTCCAGCCGATGGTGCCGACGGGTGCGAACGCCGAGAGGGTGTCGCCGTTCTCCGTCGTCGTGCGGGTCGTACCCGAGCGCCCGACCAGCGCTTGGGTGACTCGATCGTCCACCTCGAAGGTCAGTCCCGTCGCGTCGGTAACTTCGTTACGTCCGGCTAGCACGGCGCCCCGTTTGTCGGTGATGGTCAGGTGGGCTCCCTGCGCCCGGGCGACCTGCGCCACGAAGGCTCGGATGGCGTCGAGGGTGTACACCACCGCCACGATGCCGAGCGGCCGCCCCGACCCGTCGTCGCTGTGCGCCCGCACGACCACCGCGGCGGCCACGACGACCGGAAGTCCGGCAATTGCCGAGCGGTAGGCGTCGGACACGTACGGGCGGCCCGTCTCGCGAGCACCGCGGCACCAGTCCCTGAAGCTGAAGTCCACGCCCACGATGGCAGGGGTCGGCGGGTACACGTTCGTCAGCCGGCAATCCATGTCGGTGAAGAAGGCGCCGCCCGTGCCGGCTTGGGCGGCGTACAACCCACCCAACTGCCGGTCGATCTCGTCGCTTTGGAAGGCCGCCCGGTCACCGTCGCCGAGTGCCTCGATGAGGCTGGCGCGGTTGGCGTAGGAGGCGGTCAGGTCGGCGACGGCCTGCATCTGCTGCTGCACGAGCACTGCCGTCACCACCGAGGTCGTCCGCATCCGGGCGTTCACCTCGTGCACCACGGCGCGGTTGGCCAGGTGGACGGTGAAGTAGGTGAGGAAGGCCAGGGGTACCAGGCACAGGAGCGTGCACAGACACACCAGGCGCAGGACTGGAAAACCGCTTCCCGCCCCGCCGCCTCGACGGATCGGGATCATCCCGCTGAGTGCCAGCGGGGTGCGCTCGACGCGTCCTGAAGGTCCTCCTCCCGCCCGACTGCAGGCGGCCTGGCGCCGTTGGTCGACATCGAGCCACTCGCCGCCGGCTCCTTCCTGGCATATCGGCCGACGAGGGCGAGCAACGCGTCCTTGCTCACCGGCTTGGCGAGATAGTTGTCCATGCCTGCCGCCAGGCAGCGTTCGCGGTCCTCCCTGCGGGCGCCGGCAGTCAGGGCGATGATGGGCGTGTGCCGCACAACGCCCTCGCGAGCGCGGATCGCCGCGGTCGCGTCGTAGCCGTTGAGCAGCGGCATCTGACAGTCCATCAAGATGACGTCGTAGTGCTGGGCCGAAGCCGCCTGCACCGCGACCTCGCCGTTGGGGACGATGTCGACCTCGTAGCCGGCGCTCGACAGCATGGCGACGGCGACCTTCTGGTTGATCAGGTTGTCCTCGGCCAGAAGGAGCCGGCCGCCGGCGGGTCCGCTCCGCTCTGATGATCTGGGCCCGACGAGGGCGACGTCCGCCGCCGGCGCCTCGAGAGCGACGCGTAGGCTTGCCCGCAACATCTCCCGGTCCAGCATCTCGGACACTGGCGCGAACCGGCCGGGCCTGACCACGGGGCGGGCGGTGAGCGAGGCTTCGGCGAGGATGGTTCTTTCGAGCTCCTCGGCCTGGTTCTGGGGCATGGGCTCGAGCAGGGCGAGGTCGAACGGACGGCCCTGGGCCGCTGCGGTCCTCAGTGTCGCAAGTGCGGCGGCACCGAAGTCGGCCGTTCTCACGGTCATGCCCCATCCGCTGAGATACTCGGCCACCACACTCCGCTGCGCGCCGTTGTCGCCGACGACCAAGACCGTAACCCCGGCCAGGTCTGCGTCGGGCAGCAATCCCTCG
>DATLEI010000015.1:0-27645 GCA_035525375.1 Acidimicrobiales bacterium | reverse complement strand
CACCCGCGGGAGTTCACCGACGGCAAGATCCTCGAGCTGAAGGCCTCCCTGGAACGACTCGGCGCGGTCTACGACTGGCGGCGGGAGGTCAGAAGTCATGATCCCAGGTACATCCGCTGGACCCAGTGGATCTTCCTCCGGCTCTACGAAGCCGGCCTGGCCTATCGCAAGAAGGCACCGGTGAACTGGTGTCCCGGCTGCCAGACCGTGCTCGCGAACGAGCAGGTGCTCGCCGACGGCACCTGTGAACGCTCGGGCGACGCCGTCACCAAGCGCGATCTCGAGCAGTGGTTCTTCAAGATCACCGACTATGCCGATCAGTTGCTCGACGATCTCGAAGGCCTCGCCTGGCCCGAGCGGGTCAAGACCATGCAGCGCAACTGGATCGGACGTTCCGAGGGCGCTGAGTTCGACCTGGCCGTCGAAGGGCGCGCCGGCATCAGCCTGCGCGTCTTCACCACCCGGCCGGACACGACGTTCGGAATGACCTACGCGGTCATGGCGCCAGAGCATTCCCTGGTCGATGAGCTGACGACCGACGACCAGCGCGAAGCGGTCGAGGCGTTCGTGGCCCGGGTCAGCATGGAGAGCGACGTCGAGCGCCAGTCTGCCGAGGGCGAGATCGAGAAGCGGGGCGTCTTCACCGGCTCCCGGGTCGTCAACCCCTTCAACGGCGAGTCGGTGCCGGTGTACCTGGCGGACTACGTCCTCATGGGTTACGGCACCGGTGCGATCATGGCCGTCCCCGGTGAGGACCAGCGGGACTGGGACTTCGCCACGGCCCACGAGCTGCCCATCGTGCGCACCGTGCAGCCGCCCGATGGATGGCAGGGTGAGGCGTACACCGGCGATGGTCCTGCGATCAACAGCCAGTGGCTCGACGGGATGGCCAAGGCCGAGGCCATCGCCAGCGCCATCGAGTTCTTGGAGCTGAAAGGAATTGGCCGGCGCACCGTCAACTACCGCCTGCGGGACTGGTTGCTGTCGCGCCAGCGGTTCTGGGGCTGCCCGATCCCGATGGTGTACTGCTCCGAACACGGCGTCGTGGCCGTGCCCGACGACCAACTGCCAGTGCTGGCTCCCGACGACGTTGAGTTCCGACCGACGGGTGAGTCGCCGTTGCGATTCCACGAACGATTCCTGAACACGGTGTGTCCGGAATGCGGCCAGCCGGCGACGCGCGAGACCGACACCATGGACACGTTCGTCGACTCCTCGTGGTACTTCCTGCGCTTCACGGATCCGTGGAACGACGGCGCGCCGTTCGACCCCAAAGCCGCCGCGCACTGGCTGCCGGTCGACCAGTACATCGGCGGCATCGAGCACGCCATCCTCCATCTGATGTATGCCCGCTTCTTCGTGAAGGCGCTGGCCGATCTCGGGATTGCACCGAAGGACCTGCGGGAGCCGTTCCGGCGATTGTTCACCCAGGGCATGATCCGCATGGACGGCACCAAGATGTCGAAGTCGAAGGGCAACCTGGTCAGTCCCGAGCAGTACTTCGACACGGTCGGTGCGGATGCGCTGCGGTTGTTCCACCTGTTCGTCGGACCACCGGCGGACGACTTCGATTGGGGCGAGCAGACCGACGAGGTGATCGATGGCTGCGCCCGGTTCTTGGCGCGCGTGTGGCGGCTGGCAAACGGCGAGGTCGCGCCCTCCGCGGCCAGCACGGCAGCCGAAGTCTCCGACGTACGGCGCGCCACCCACCAGTTCATCGCCAGAGTCAGCGACGACCTCGATCGCTGGTCGTACAACACCGCGGTTGCCGCCTGCATGGAGTTCACCAACCTTCTGTACAAGGCGGTCCAAGGTGGCAACGTCGGCGATGACCTCGAGTTCGCCGTCGATCAACTGCTGCTGATGATGGCGCCGATGGCGCCCCACGTCAGCGCCGAGTTGTGGGAACGACGCCACGGCGAGGGCGAACTCGTCCACTCCCAACCGTGGCCGGAGGCCGATCCGAATCTGGTCACCGCCGTAACCGAAACAATGGTCGTGCAGGTCAACGGCAAGGTTCGTGATCGCATCGACGTGAGCCCCGATGTCGACGAGGCCGAGATGCAGCGGCTCGCGCTGGCGTCGGCGAAGGTTGTCGCCGCGCTTGGTGGCCGCGAGCCGGCGCGCGTGGTGGCCCGGCCGCCCAAGCTGCTGAACCTGGTCGTCGCTTGAGCGACGAGATACCGGTGTGGGAGCAGCGGTTCCGGGCTCCTCGGATTTCGTTTCCCCACTGGGCCCGGCACGCGCCGGAGCGTCTGGCGCTTGCCTCCAACGAGAGCGGCGCTTGGCAGGTGTACGCCTGGGATCGCGCTACCGGCGCGCGCCGGCAGGTCACCGACGATCCCATCGGCGTCGCCGGCGGAGCCGTGGCGCCAGATGGCAGCGGAGTAGTGTGGTTCCACGACTCGACTGGCGACGAGGTCGGCCGGTGGATGGTCGAGCCTTTCGACGGTGGCGATCAACGGTCGCTCGTGCCGGGGGTCCCCGACGCATGGACAACCGGTCTCGCACTGGCGACCGACGGCACCATCATCGCCGGAACCGCGGACGACGATGGGTACAGCGTCTTTATCTCGACCGGCGACGGCCCGGCGCGCCTCGTCCACCGCCATGAGGAGGTCGTCGAGGTCGGCGGCACCTCGCGCGACTCGAACCTTGTCGCGCTCCAGCACGCCGAGCACGGCGACAACATCCACCTGGCCGTGCGCGTCCTCGACGTCGGCACGGGCGAGACGGTCGGTGAGCAGTGGGATGGCTCCGGACTGGGGCTCTCCGTCGCGGGCTGGTCACCAGTCGCAGGCGATCAACGGCTGGCTCTCGCGCACGAGCGAGAAGGACTTGACCGCCCTGCAGTGTGGGACGTTGCAACGGGCGCGCGCCGGGACCTCCCCGTCGACCTACCGGGAGATGTGCGTGTCGCCGACTGGTGGCCTGACGCCTCCGCCTTCCTTCTCGTTCACGAGCACGAGGGCCGCGACCAGCTTTTCCGCTTTGACCTCGACACCGAAGCCTTGTCTCCCATCGACCACCCGACCGGCACGATCTCGGGCGCCGCGGTCCGGCCCGACGGTGATGTGTGGTTTCAAGTCGCTAGTGGCGCTATTCCACCGACCGTCCTGTCGACGACGGGCGACGTGGTCTGCGCGCCCAATGGCGCCCCAACTCCACGTGGCGTCCCCTTCGAGTCCTGGCATTTCACCAACGATGCTGGCCAGCAGATCCACGGTTTCCTGGCCCTGCCGAGCACGCCGGCGCCGTCCCCGACCGTGATGCTGGTGCACGGGGGGCCGACGTGGGCATACACCGACAGCTTCATGTCCGACGTCCAGGCCTGGGTCGACCATGGGGTCGCTGTGGCGATGGTCAACTACAGAGGCTCGACCGGTTACGGGGTCGCCTTTCGTGACGCGCTCATCGGCGATCCCGGCTTTCCTGAGGTTGCCGACGTCACCGCCGGGCTCGACGACCTGGTCACGAGGGGCATCGCCGACCCGGCGCGCGCCGTGGTCTCCGGCGGCTCCTGGGGCGGCTACATCACCCTCCTCGCCCTTGGTCGCGCGCCGGAGCGCTGGGCCGCCGGTGTCGCCGCCGTCCCGGTGGCCGACTACGTCACCGCCTACAACGACGAGGCGCCAGCGCTGCAGTCCTTCGACCGCTCACTCTTCGGCGGCAGCCCTGACGAGGTCGGCGCTCTCTACGAGGAACGGTCGCCCCTGACCTATGTCGACACCGTCCAGGCACCGGTGCTCATCATCGCCGGTGACAACGACACGCGATGCCCGATCCAGCAAGTGCTGAATTACGTCAGCGCACTGGAACAGCGGGGCAAACCGGTCGAGGTGTACCGCTTCGACGCCGGCCACGGCTCGATGGTGATCGACGAGCGGGTCAAGCAGATGAAGGCCGAACTCGACTTCGTCCTCACCAAGCTCCAACTCACGCCTCGCTGAGCTCCTGGCGACTGTTTGTCGCGTCCACGATGGCGAAGGTGGTGGCGACAATGGACACCAGTCCAACGGCCACCGCCGGCAGAAACCACCAGAACACGATGGCCAGGCACCCGGGGAACATCCCCAACGCCATCACCGCACTTCCGCGAGCCCGGTTGCCGCGCCGGATGGCCAGGCCTCCAAAGACCAGGGCGGCCGCCCCCGTGGCGCCGAGGAAGGCAACGAAGGCACTGACCGCGTCCCTCTTGTCGTCAGTCAGGTACGACACGATGTTGCCGATCCCGAGTACGAGCTCCCCGACGCCGATCACAACCGCTACAACCATCCACCAGGTCCAGCGCCAGTCAGTCATCTCGTCCCTCTCTTGATTGGGTGTTGCCCCTACAGACGCCGTCGATGACGGCGCGGGTGACAAGCCGCTCAGAAAAGTATCGGGTCCCTCGCCTCGAGCTCCTCGTCGGTGCCGAACAGTTCGTCGAGGCTCTTCTCGGTCTCGAGATCGGCGGCATCCACCTCTGGCGTCGCCGCCTCAGTCGGCTTGGTCCAGTCCGTGCGCCGCACCAGGACAATCGCTAAGAGCAACAGCAGTCCGCCGACGCCGAAACCAACGGCTAGCCGCGTGCGGTTGTAGGACGCTCCGGGCCCCAGCGAGAACTGGAGCGGCACCACCGGCGCGGCCACGAAACCGGCGCTCGTCACCACCTGGACGCCGCAATCGTCGCGAGGGCCGCAGCGCGCGCCCGCGGTGCCGAGCCGACCAGTCCGCACCTTTAGCTCGGTCGCCCCGCTTCCGTCGGCACCAACGTGGAACTCGCTGGTGGCACGGGGGTCGCAGTGGCGCACGTCGTAGCCACCGAGCGGCGCGCACAGCAAGGCCGTGGCCGAACTGCCGGCCGGAAAGCCGGTCACTGCGACTGCCACCGCCTCGCCATCACGAAGTCCTGATCGGGGGGTCACCCGGATCTGCCCTTGGCGCGTCTCGCCAACCACGGTCTGCGCCTCTGCCCGCCGGCCCGATGCCGCACCGACCATCTCAAGAGTGCACGTTGCCCGGGCGTACATACAGCCTCCAGGAACCGTCGAGCTGTTGAGCAGATACTGCAGGTCGGCGCCGCCGTCCTCGCCCATCTGCACCGGGAAACGCCCCGTACAGGACTTCAGGCGGCCAAGCTCAGTGACGCACTGCTCGACGAAGCCAGCCTCGAACGGAACAAAACCGGAAGCCTGGATGCGGACTACGCCGTCAGCCGACAGGCTGGCAAAAATCGCGGATCGGAGAGAACTACCCGCCTGAGCGGTCTGGAGCGCAACGACCGGCAAAGGTGCGCTCTCACCGATCGTGCTCTGCGCCACCGACGTCGCCAGCGGGGCAGTAGAGGACTTGGGTGCGTCCGTTGGCGGCGCGCCATCCAGGTGGTCATCGTTGCCGACACCGAGCATCCCCAACATGAGGCGCGCGCCGACCACCAGCACGAGCAACGCAACAGCGGCACCAAGCGCGACAAGAAGTGCAGGGAGCCGGAGTGACGGGCGGGCCACGGTTGCTAGGCCTTTGGTGTCCCCGCCGGTGCTTGGGGCGGGTTGCTCTCGTCGAGGTGGCGGTTGAGGGTCAGGAGGCGCCCCATCATCGGCATGGCGACGAGATTCGCGCCGTGGAGGATCCCAAGGATCAGGAGGATTCCGCCAATGCGCGCCACTTCATGCTGGAGCTGCGGCGCGGTGACCACCTGGCCCCAGTTCCCTTTCGGCTCGAAGCTCACCGTGAACAGGATGTAGGCGAAGAAGATGAGGTAGTACGCGATGTCAGTGAGCACGATGAAGCTCTTGCCCGTGCGGGGGTTGGCCCGGAACACGTCAGCGGCGTAGCTCTTGCCGAAGCGCTTGATGAGGGGCCCAAGCCACAGGGCCACGCCCACCAACACCGCAGTGGTCAACAATTCCAAGAGCCACCAGTCCATGAGCAGTTCTCCTTGTTGGTAGTCGGTCACAGCAATTAGCAACGCGCCAAGGGCACCGGCGGCGCAGCCAATGACGGCGATCCCCCTCCGCCGCTGGCGTCGTAGCCGGCGGTCGTCGTCGATGCTCAACTGCACCCGGGCGAACAGATCAGCGCTCTCGTCGACGTCGCGAGCGCCCTCCAGCAGCGCCGAATGCAAACGGTCCTCGAGAACCGTCACGTCACTCCCTTTTCCATCGCCACGAGGCCGCGCTTGAGGTGAGTCTTCACTGAGTTGCGGGAGATTCCGAGCGTCTCGGCAATGTCATCGATACCGAGTTCCTGGTAGTAGCGCAGCACCAGGCAGTCACGCTGGCGATGGGGAAGGTCGCGTAGGGCATCGATGACGACGCGCTGGTCGTCGCGCAGGACGAGCTCGTCCTCGAAGGATGCCCGTACCGGATCGAACGGCAGGTGGTGGCGCAGGGAAACGAGGCCCCGCCGATTTTCATCGCGCGCCAGGTTGAGCACGATCGATCGGAGGTAGGCCGCCGCCTTGCTCTGGTCCTTGATCTTGTCCGCCGAGCGCGCAAGCCGGATGAACGCCTCCTGGACGAGGTCTTCGGCCGCGTTGCGGTCGTCGACGAAGAGCCGAGCCATGCGCACCAATGACCGGCCCTCCCGTTCGAAGAGCTCGACAACCAACCGGTCGACGTCGATCACCGGTATCGCCGGCGCGTCCACGACAACCGACCCGCTCGGCAGACTGACGGCGCGGGTCATCAAGGCCAGCGGGCCCGGGCCCACGATGCTCACGATGCGCTGGTGACACGCAGCACGCAACGCGTCCGCGATTCGCTCGCCGACCGCCGAGGGCAATGCGGCCCCCAGATCGGGGACCTGTGCCGTCACGGTCGGCGAGCTTACGCCGGGCGTGCTACTTGAGCACTCCGCACAGCGTGCGGGCACCTGAGTCACCTGTGTTCAGGGTCGCCGCGTCAGGGCCACCGGCGCTGTAGCGGGTTGGAATATTGGCGAAGTTGTCGGGGCCGGCGTGCACCACCACGGCCGAGCCGTCGGCGTCCAAGATCTTCGCCAACGTGGCGCGGTCAGTGCGGAAGGTGGCCGTTGCGGTGCCGTCCTTGTTCACCAGCAGCGACGGCATGTCACCGTCGTGGCCAGCATGGCTCTGGCCACCGGCACCGCCACCCAGATGGCCGCCGGCGGAGAAGAAGGGCACAACCTGCCCCGACGCGGGGTCGACCGATGCCGGGTCACAGACACCCTTGGCATGAATGTGGAACCCGTGGAAGCCCGCGGCCGACGCCGGCAACGTCACCTGGGCGACCACTTGCGCCCCGTCCTTCACGCTCGCCAGTCGTACAACCCCCGAATTCTTTCCAGTTCCGTCTCTCAGCACGGCCGTTGCCGCCGTACCGCCCTCCGCGCCCACGATTGTGAGCGCGGCCACGGCAGTCGCGATTGGAACCAATGCCACCAGTCCGTACTTCGCCAATCGTCTCAAGGTGTCTCCTTGCTTGTAGGCCCGCAGACCCAGTCCCCGCTCTGGGGCCCTACAAGCAACAGACGTGCCGTCCCCGGCGCGCGGGTGACAGCTGCCGGGAAACTTCCTCGGGCCGCTACGAGGTTTCGTCGCGAAGGAAGCGTTCGACCTCAGCGGCCAGGTCATCGCCGGACGGGAGATCACCCCAACCGTTGGGCGCCAGATCATTGGCCTCAGCATCGGCACGCGCCTCGAGCTGCTGCACCATGGCGGTGTGCTCAGCGCTGTTCGCGATGAGGTCGTCGAGGCGCTGGCGGGTCGATTCGGCCGCGTCGCGCAAAGCGGATATATCGATGGCGAGCCCCGAAACCTGGGTCAATCCTTCGAGCAACAGGAGGCTGGCCTCGGGATAGGGCCACGGCGCGGCGTAGTGTGGGACGCGGGCCCACAAGCCCACCGCGGGTATTTCGAGTTCGGCGAAGCGACGCTCGATGGCGACAAGAACGCCGGCCGGGACGTCGAGGGAGCCACTGACAACCCCCACCTCCTTTGCCAGTTCGGACGACGTGGCGGTCGCCGCCAGCTTGGCGGTGCGGGTGTGCGGAACTGGTGCCGGAAACGCGCCCATGCCGACCAGTAAGCGCACATCGAAGTGCAGAGCCAGCTGACTGACCGCCTCAGCAAACCCCTTCCAGCGGTGATCGGGCTCAGGGCCGACGAGGATAAGGACTGCGTTTCCTTCGGCGTCGTGCCCGGCGCGCAGCTCGATCTCCGGCCATGACAGCGTCTCGTACACCCCATCGACGATGTGCGCGACCGGACGGCGAGCCCGGTGGTCGAGCAGCTCATCGATGTCGAACGAGGCGACCACCTCGGTTTCCGCTGCTGACAGAAGGGTGCCGAGCGCGGCGGCTCCGCCCATTCCCGCGTCGATCCATCCCTCCGGCGCCATGACGAGAACCGGCTTGTCGAGGGGGGGATGATCATGGAGGACGTAGAGGTCCTCAGGGCGGCGTTGAAAATCGTCCATCGGCCCCACGCTACCGTCGCCCCGACGGAATCGAGTCCGCAGGGGAGGCGTTGACGACTGCGATGATCGACGTAACGGATGCCACCTTCGAACGCGATGTCCTCGACCGGTCGGCGCAGGTGCCCGTCGTGGTCGACCTGTGGGCCGAATGGTGTGGCCCGTGTCGAACGCTCGGGCCGATCCTCGAGCGGGTGGTCGTGGCGACCGATGGGAAGGTCGAGTTGGTCAAGGTCGACGTCGACAGCAACCCGCGGGTGAGCGCAACCTTTCAGGTGCAGTCGATCCCGGCCGTGTTCGCGCTTCGCGATCGCCAGGTCGTCGACTCGTTCGTCGGCGCCCTGCCCGAAAAGTCCGTGGAGGAGTTCATCGCCCGCCTCGCTCCAGGGGCGTCGGAGGCCGACCGGCTCGTCGACCTCGGCGACGAGGTGTCGCTGGAGAAGGCACTGGAGTTGGAGCCCGACCACGGCATGGCCGTGGTCGCGCTGGCTGAGTTGCTCGCCGAACGGGGCGACAACGAGCGAGCCCTCGAGCTTCTCTCCCGGGTGCCGGAGACGGCGGAGGTGAGGCGGGTTGCGGCGTTGGTCCGAGTGGGCGACGCCGCCGCAACCGATGGCGAAGTCGAGGCCCGGCTGGATGCGCTTCTCGACAAGGTCCGAGGCGACGCCGCTGCCCGCCAGGAGTTCATCGACCTCCTCGAGGTGCTCGGGCCAGAAGACCCGCGCACCCCGACCTATCGCAAGGCGCTCACGGCGCGCCTGTACTGATCGGTTGGCCCTGGAGCGGCGCGACGGGTACTGGCTGTGGGTCGGCGGGCCGGTACCACCCGGTTACAGCGGGATCACCATCTGGTCGCTGATCTCCGTACGCCGTGACGTCGCCGGCGACAACCACTTGTTGCGCCACGAGCTCGAGCACGTGCGCCAATGGCACCAGTACGGCCCGATCGGCTTCCTGCGCCGGTACGTCGGCGCGTACCTCGCGCTGCGGCTTGCCGGTCATGGACACGGCGCGGCCTACCGTCGGATCCCTTTCGAGGTGGAAGCCGAACGGGCCGCCATCGATGCCGAATCGGCCTCTGGCGATGGGGCTCCTCCCGCCATAAGCTGAGGCTCCTCCCCCCGGCGACTCCTCGCCGGCCCCGCTTCCCCGCGCTGCTTCCCCGGTGTGCTTCCTCGCGCCCGGCTCCCGGATCATGGGAGAGCATCCGTGTCGGATTCCCTGCCAGCGCAGGCCCAGCCGTCGTGGCGTGACGGCCTGGCCAGGCTGCGCGCCGCCCTGCCCGAGAAGTTCACCCCTCGGGTCGCGCTCCTCGTCGGCCTAGTTGTTGCCGGCCTTGCGATCATCCTCGTCGTTGGTGGGTGGTTGCTGTTTCGGCGCCCGCCCGCGCCCGTTCCGATCGAGTTGCCGCGCGCCGGCGCGGAGGCGGCCGGTGAACTTGCGGGCGGCGGTGCGGGGGTCGCCCCGGGCGCGCCCCAAGACGGTGCCGCGGCCACCATCACTGTCGCCGCCGCCGGCGCTGTCGCGCGCCCCGGTGTCTACGTCGTGCCCTCGAAGTCAAGAGTCGCCGATGTCGTCGCTGCCGCCGGCGGCACCGTCGCCGACGCCGACCTCGATCAGGTGAACCTGGCCGCCAGAGTCGCCGACGCCGATCGTGTCTTCGTTCCGCGGGTAGGCCAGCCGGTTCCGGCCGTCGTTGGCGCCGGCCCAGGTGGCAGCGGATCCGCGCCGGGCTCCAAGGACAATCCGGTCGATCTCAACACAGCGACCGCTGAACAACTCGACGCCCTGCCCGGTGTCGGCCCGGCGACGGCGCAGGCGATCATCTCGTATCGGTCCTCGCATAGCCGGTTCAAGTCAGTCGACGAGCTCTTGGAGGTACGCGGAATAGGGCCAGCGAAGTTTGAGGCCCTGCGCACGCTTGTGCGGGTGACATGACCGAACTGGCCGCGGTGGTGTTGGCGCTGTCGGCGGCAGTTGGCGCGTGGATCGCGACCCCCGTGCCGTTGCCGCTCGCAATCGGCCTGGGGGTCACCGCCCTGCTTCTGCGGCGGCCAGTGCTGCTCTTCCTCGGCGTCGCTCTCGCCACCTCGACCCTCTCCGCTCGCGCTTGGGACGGACTTCATTTCACCGAGATGCGGCAGTGGTCCGGTACCGCCACGCTCGCCGGCGACCCGGAGGAGGTCTTGGGCGCGACACGAGTCGTGATCCGGATCGAGGGGAAGCGGGTGGAAGCGTGGGCCCGCGGGGGTGCCGCCGGCTTGCTTCGCGACCGTCTGGCTGGCGAGCGGGTCACCCTCACCGGTCGGCTCCAGCCGGTACCTTCCGCGGTACGGGCCTATCTGGCCCGTCGACATATCGGCGCGCGGATGACTGTCACTGCCGCGGAAGCGTGGGCACCGGGCGACCCCGCGACCCGGCTGGCCAACGGGTTGCGACGCACACTGGTCGACGGCGCCGCGTCGCTACCGCCCGAGCGGCGGTCGCTCTACGCCGGATTCGTTCTGGGCGACGACAGAGAAGAACCGGTCGAGATCGCCGACGACTTCAAGGCGTCCGGACTTTCGCACCTGCTCGTCGTCAGCGGCGAGAACGTGGCGTTCGTGCTGGCCCTCTTCGCGCCGGTGCTCAGTCGATTAGGCCTTCGTTCCCGCCTCGTCATCGGTCTGGTTGTCCTCGGCCTGTTCGGCGTTCTCACCCGATGGGAGCCATCGGTAATGCGAGCCGAAGCGATGGCGGCACTAGCGCTGGTGGCCGCAACCATTGGTCGACCGATGTCGAGCATCCGGCTTCTCGCGCTTGCCGTCACTGCAGTCCTGTTGATCGATCCCCTCCTCGTCGGGTCAGTTGGTTTCCTGCTCTCGGTCGGCGCGTGCACCGGGATTGCGCTGTTGTCGGCGCCGATCGCCGAAGCCCTTCCCGGACCGCGCTCCCTCGCGTCCGCAGCTTCTGTCACCCTCGGCGCCCAGGTAGGAGTCGCGCCGGTGTTGGTTCCCGTATTCGGGAGCCTGCCGGTTGCCTCCCTGCCGGCCAACCTGCTCGCGCTTCCTGCCGCAGGGCCCCTGACCATCTGGGGTCTGGTGGCGGGGCTTCCGGCCGGCATTCTCGGCGCGCCGGTCGCGCCGCTGCTGCACGTCCCCACCGACCTCATGGTCGGATGGGTCGCCGCGGTCGCCCGCTTCTCGGCGCGTGTCCCGCTTGGCGAGCTACGCGCCACACACATGCTGGTGATCGCAGTCGTGCTCGTAACTTGGTGGTGGGCGAGATCGCACCACTCAGCAAGGACACTCCGATGGTGTGCTGTGGCAGCCGGCGCGGTCGTGATGGCAGCCGCAGTCCCAGCCTTACACCCCACAGACATGGCGGGAAAGGAGGTGGCAGAAGGGGCGCGCCTGTGGCGCCAAGGCGGAACCACGGTTTTCGTAGTCGAAGGCCGACCGTCACCGGAGCGGCTACTAGACGCCATGCACAAGGAGTCGGTGCGACACCTCGACATCCTCGTAGTCACGAGGCCAGGCGTCATGGCGGCAAGGAGCGTCACTCCGCTCCTGTCGAGATATCCGGCGCGCCTGTTGCTAGCGCCGGAGTCTGATCGATTGAAGAGGGCGGTGGTGCCAGAAATGGGTAGCGGCTACCGCGCCGGGCAACTGGTCGTAACCGTTGGAGCCATCCGCCCCGGCCTCGCCGTCACAGTACGGTCAGGCCGGTGAGACTGTCGCTGGGCGAACACACCTACGAGGTGACGACGAGGTCACTGGTGATGGGGATCCTGAACCGCACGCCCGACTCCTTCTTCGACAAGGGCGACCACTATGCGTTCGACAAGTTCTGCGCGCGCGCCGAGCAACTAGTTGACGAGGGCGCCGACATCCTCGACATCGGGGGGGTCAAGGCCGGACCGGGCCCAAGTATCGGGCTCGATGAGGAATTGGAGCGCGTCATTCCGGCAATCGAGACCGCGCACGCCCGGTTCGACGTGCCCTTGTCGGTCGACACCTGGAAGGCCCCGGTCGCGGCCGCCGCGTTCGCCGCTGGCGCGGTCTTGGGCAACGACATCAGCGGGTTCGGAGACCCGGAGTATCTCGCCGTCAGTGCGGCCGCCGGCGCGACTGTCGTCGCGACCCACATCCGGCTGCAACCGCGGGTCCCGGATCCCGATCCGCAGTACGACGACGTCGTCGCCGAGGTGAGGTCCTTCCTCGTCGAGCGAGCCAAACGGGCCGAGGCCGCCGGCATCCCATCCGACCGTGTCGTGCTCGACGCCGGGCTCGACTTGGGTAAGACCGCAACCCAGTCCTTGACCCTCCTGCGGGAGTCCCGAAGGTTGGCGGAGTTGGGATACCCGTTGCTGTTGTCAGCATCGAACAAGACCTTCCTCGGACGGCTCCTCGATCTCGAGATCGCCGATCGCCGCGAAGCTTCGCTATCGGCAACTGCACTCGGCGTGGCGGGCGGCTGCCGAATTGTGAGAGCGCACGACGTGCGCGGCACCCGGCGCGTCTGCGACGTGCTGGCCGCCATTTTGGAGGCGGGATGAGCGAGCACCGAAGCGCAGCGGAGGGCAGCGAAAAACTCGAACGACCAACCACCGTGCGCTCCAGAGATACAGCGCCCCGCTCAGCGGGGCCGGCACCGGAGGTGCCGGCCCCATGAGCGAGGTGTTCCCGGTGTACCTGGTGCGGGGCGACGATCCGACGGTAACTGCCGACGCGACCCGGAGCGTCGTTGCGGAGCTCGTGGGTGACCTCGACCCGTCGCTGGTCGTCGAGGAGCTCTCGGGCGACGATTACGAACTGGCCGCGGTCGTCGACGCGGCTCAGACGCCGCCGTTCTTCGCCGCCCGCCGGATTGTGGTCGCTCGTGATGTCGGCCGGTTCACGACCCAGGAGGTC
Organism: Acidimicrobiales bacterium; assembly: GCA_035525375.1. Taxonomy (GTDB): domain Bacteria; phylum Actinomycetota; class Acidimicrobiia; order Acidimicrobiales; family AC-14; genus JALZBN01. Next base: position 14,336 of record DATLEI010000015.1, on the reverse strand, counting down.
GCGCCTCTCGTTTCCTACATAGGCGACCCGCTCGACAGCACCAATCTCGTCCTCGTCGGTGGTGGCGGACAGTTAGCGCGAACGCTCACTGACGCTGTCCGTAAGGTCGGCCACGTCGTCGAGGCGGGCGTACCTTCGGGCAAGGGCCGGTCGACGTGGCTCACGGCCAGGATGCGTCAGGGGCCGGTGCGGCTGGATGCAGCTGCGTCGGCGCTGGTTCAGTCCCATCTCGGCGAAGACGTCGGCCGGCTCGGCGCGCTACTCGAGACGCTGTCGGCCGCCTACGGAGAAGGGGCTCGCATAAGCGCCGACCAACTCGAGCCGTTCCTTGGGCGCGCCGGTTCGGTTGCGCCGTGGGAACTCACTGACGCCATCGACAAGGCCGACACCGCTGCGGCACTCGAGCATCTCCATCGGCTCATGGGCGCCGGTGGCCGCCACGCCCTCGTGATCATGGCCACCCTCCACACGGCCTATTCAAGAATGCTTCGCCTCGACGGCGCGGGAATCACCGACGAGCGGGAGGCGGCGGCCGCGCTGGGAATGACGGGCTCAACGTTCCCGGCCAAGAAGGCTCTTTTGCAGACCCGCAAGCTCGGTCACGAAGGGATCACCCGAGCGATAACGCTTCTCGCCGAGGCCGACGTCGCGCTTCGCGGCACCATCGACTGGTCCGCCGAACTCGTGCTGGAGGTGCTCGTCGCCCGACTCAGTCGTCTGGCCCCGCCGGCGAGGCGAGGAAGGTAACTAGCTGGAAGCGGAACTGCGGGCGATGCGCTTCATCAGACGGGACTTGCGGTTCGCCGCCTGGTTCTTGTGGATCACGCCCTTGGCCGCGGCCTTGTCGATGCGCTTCACGGCCAAGCGCAACGCCTCAGCGGTGTTGTCGGAACCCTCGTCGGCGGCACTCACGGCCTGCTTGAGCCGCGTCTTTACCTCGGAACGCACGCCCTTGTTGCGGACCCGTCGCACCTCGTTCTGCTTATTGCGTTTGATCTGACTCTTGATGTTTGCCACAGCCCGAGAACCTTACCAGCGAGGAGGGCAGACTCAGACAGTGCACCTCAACGGACGCGAAGGCAACGAACTAGGCCTCACCCTGATCGGCTACCAGTTCCCAGAGAACACAACCGACCCCTGGGACTCCAACCAACTCCTGGTCGCAGTTCACATAACGTCCCGCCAGGGAACGTGGCAGGTCCACGACCCGTGCCTCACCACGTGGGAAGCCAAGTCCTTGGCAACCTGGCTCCTGAGAGCGACGGCCATAGGGACAGCGTTGGGCCGTGCGACGTTCAGCGAGCCAAACGTGACCATGACCGCCACTCGCTCGGGACTACCGGGCTGGTTCGAAGTCGGCGCCGAGCTGGAGTTGGAGGAGCGCCCCCCTTGGGCTCCAGAGGGGGGGGCGCTACGAGTAGAGCTAGCGGTGGAAGAGCCTCAGCTACTGAAGGCGGCAAGGGAGTTGCTGAACGAGCTGCGGGAGTTCCCACAAAGGGGAGACGACCCAACCCTTTGACCTCTTCGTACGAGGTGTGGACGTTTGACCCGCCCTGCCGGGCAAAACGTCCAAACGTTCCGAGCCGCGGGCACGGAAGCAAAGTGGGCGAGAATGGACGTCAGTGATCCCACTCGACCGCATCCGCAACTTGGCCATCATCAGCCACATCGACCATGGCAAGACGACGCTGTCCGACCGCATCTTGGAGCTGACGGGCGCCGTCGACCCACGCGACATGCGCGCCCAGTACCTCGACTCCATGGACATCGAGCGGGAGCGGGGCATCACCATCAAGGCCCAGAACGTCCGGCTCGACTGGAAGGGCCACATCCTCCACCTCATCGACACGCCGGGCCACGTCGATTTCGGCTACGAGGTGTCGCGGTCGCTGGCCGCTTGTGAAGGGGCCATTCTCCTGGTCGACGCGACCCAGGGAATCGAGGCCCAGACGCTGGCCAACTGCTACGCCGCTCTCGAGGCTGAATTGGAGATCGTTGCCGCCGTCAACAAGATCGACCTCCCCGTCGCCGACGCGGAGCGGGTCTCGGCCGAGATCGAGAAGGTGCTCGGCATCGACGCAACGACGATCCTGCGCATCAGCGCCAAGACCGGCGCGGGAGTGTCCGAGTTGCTCGATGCCGTCGTCGAGCGCATCCATCCTCCGAGCGGCGACGCAGACGCGCCGCTCCAGGGGCTCATTTTCGACTCCCATTACGACCAGTACCGAGGCGTGATCAGCGCGGTGCGGATCATGCACGGTGTGCTGAAGAGCGGCTCCCGGCTGCGGTTCATGCAGGCGGGGAAGACGCACGATATCGAGGAGATCGGCGCGCGCCGGCCGGCACCCACCCCCGTCGCGGAGCTGGGTCCCGGGGAAGTCGGCTACCTCATTGCCGGAGTGAAAGACGTCGGCGAGGCTCGCTCCGGCGAGACGGTCACCGAGGCCAGCCGTCCCGCGCCGGAAGCACTCGTCGGCTACCGCGACCCCAAACCCATGGTGTTCTGCGGGCTGTACCCCGTTGAGGGCGACGACTTCTCCGACCTGCGCGACTCGATCGAAAAACTGCGGCTCAACGACTCGTCGATCACCTACGAGCCCGAGACCTCGGGTGTGCTCGGGTTCGGGTTCCGCTGCGGGTTCCTAGGGCTCCTTCACATGGAGATCGTGCGCGAGCGGCTCGAGCGGGAGTTCGATTTGGCCCTCATCGCCACGGCTCCTTCAGTCGAGTACCTCGTGCACCTCGTCGGCGGCAAGACCCTCGAGGTCGACAACCCGGCCGACATGCCGACGCCGAATCAGATCGAACAAGTCGAGGAACCGTTCCTCAACGCCACCCTGCTACTGCCGTCGGAATACACCGGCGCGGTGATGGACCTCTGCCTGACGCGTCGGGGCGAGATGAAGAAGATGGAGTACTTATCGCCGGAACGGGTCGAGCTGATCTACCGCATCCCCCTGGCCGAGGTGGTCGTCGACTTCTTCGACCAGCTCAAGAGCCGCACCAAGGGTTACGCCAGCCTCGACTACGAGCCGTCGGGATACGAGCCCAGCGACCTGGTCAAGATCGACATCCTCCTCAACGGAGTGCCGGCCGACGCCTTCAGCACGATCATTCACAAGTCCAAAGCCGACGACTACGGGCGCAAGATGACCGACAAGCTCCGTGAACTAATCCCCCGCCAGCTGTTCGATGTCCCGATTCAAGCGGCGGTGGGCAGCCGCATCATCGCCCGCCAGACGGTGAAGGCCCGGCGCAAGGACGTCATCGCCAAGTGCTACGGCGGCGACATCACCCGGAAGCGAAAGCTGCTCGACAAGCAGAAGGAAGGCAAGCGGCGGATGAAGAACATCGGCCGGGTCGAGGTGCCCCAGGAGGCGTTCATCTCGGCCCTTCGCCTCGACGACTAGAGGTGACTCGGTCGGCGAGCGCCTCGATGTTCATCACGACGTCGTAGCCGTCGCGCTGGAGCCAGCGCAGGTTGCGCTCATCGACGTCCTCGCGCCGGTAGCGGTTCAGGAACACCACGACCGGCAGCCTCCGGGCGGCGACGCAGTCGGCGGCCAGGCGCACGGCGTTGATCGCGCCGAGCTGGGCCCGGCAGACCACCAAGGCCAGGTCGGGTTCGAGAGCGACGGCGAGATCGATGCTGTCCCCGTCGGACGCGATCGGCGACCTTGGGCCGCCAATCGTCTCGACCAAACCGATGTCGACACCATGTCCCCCGCTCAGAGAGCCACCCGGGCCCTGCCTCGCGCTCAGAAAGCTGCTCGGGCTATCCGGCCATGCGATCTCACTCACGAGCTCGCCGACAGTGAACGCCGGCCGCCCGAGGAACAACGCGGCCATGGGCGGCGCCATTGGCATCGCGTACCAACGTTTTTCGGGGCAAATGTCGACGGCCTGTTCTCCGGTCGCCAAGGCCAGCACGTCGGCATCGGTCTCGGGGTCACACCCGTTGAACGACTGCACAGGCTTGCGCGCCGCGACCGAGAAGCCACCCGACACCAGGCAGCGGGCAAGGTTCGCAGAAACCCACGTCTTTCCGGCCGCGGTGTTGGCCCCCAAGACAGCAACCAATCGCTCAGGACGCATGGGTCACCAACCCGAGATCGGACAGGGCGACCACCAGTTGGTCGACCTGCTCGTCAGTATGGACCGCAGAGAGCGTCACCCGCAGGCGGCTCGTCCCCGATGGCACGGTGGGCGGACGGATAGCGGGCACAAGGAGTCCCCGTTCATACAGGGTGGCGGCGGCGCGCATGGCCTCATTCTCGTCGCGGAGGATCACCGGGATGATGGGCGAAGGGTGACCGGGCGCGACCCGGTCAACGTGCTCCCGCAGCCGGGTCTTCAATCGCTCTCCCTCGGGCGAACGAAGAACAGTCAGCGCCGCGAGTGCTGCCGCTGCGTCAGCCGGGGTGGGCGCAGTCGTGAAGATGAACGGTCGGGCTCGGTTGACGACAAGGTCGATCAACGGTTGCGCGCCGGCGACGAACCCTCCGAGCGATCCGAGGAACTTCGATAGGGTGCCGACGCGAAGGTGCTCGATTCCGTCCAATACCGGATCGGGTCCGACGACGGCGTGGGCCTCGTCGACCACAAGGAGTGCTCCCGACGCCGCGCACAACTCCGCCAGCGCGTCGACCGGGGCGACATCTCCGCCCATCGAGAAGACCGTGTCGGTGACGACGACGGTGGGCGCGTCCGACTCGTTCAACAGCTGGCACACATGGTCAGTGTCGGCGTGGCGGTAGACCGACACCTGGGCGGCGGACAAGCGGCATGCGTCGACAATCGAAGCGTGGTTGTACTGGTCGGAGAGGATGCGCGCGCCGCGGCCAGCAACGGTGGTCAACACGCCGAGGTTGGCCGAGTACCCGGTCGGGAACAGCAGCGCGGCCTCCTCCTGCTTCCAGCCGGCAAGGGCGCGTTCCAGCTCAGAGTGCACGGCGCGTGAGCCCACCACCAGGCGCGCCGCGCCCGCGCCGGCGCCCCAACGGCCGAGGGCCTCATGGGCTGCGGCGACAACCGCCCGGTGGCGTGTCAGTCCGAGGTAATCGTTCGACGCAAACGACACCACCGGACCGCCGGGCTCGAAGTCCCGTATCTCTCGCCACTGGCCGGCAGTGCGGATCGAGCGCGATTCCTCCGCGGCCCAGTCCGTCCAGCTACGCATCGGCCGTGACGTGCTCTATTGCGGCAACCAACACCTCGACGATGCGCTCGACCTCATCCGTCGTGATCGTAAGCGGCGGCATGAGGACGATGACGTCGCCCAGAGGTCGAAGCAGCACGCCCCTGGCGACCGCCGCCGCGCAGACGCGCCGGCCCCAGCGGAGACCTTTGGTCGGCGGGGCCAGCTCGACGCCGGCCATTAGCCCTCGCAGTCGAACCTCGGCGACACCCGGGAGTGGCGCGACAAGCTTCTCGAGTAGCCGCTGCAACTGGTCGGAGCGGTCGCGAACGTTGGCGAGCACGTCCCATTTCTCGAACAACTCCAGTTGCCGAAGGGCGACTGCGGCAGCCAAGGCATTCCCGCCGAAGGAGTGCCCGTGGTACAGGGTGGGGTCGCTGGATTCCCCGCTCAGACGGCCGCTCGGGCCCTGGTCCGCGCCGAGAAACGCCTCGAATACTCGCCCGCTCGCCGCCGTTGCCGACATGGGCAGGTAGCCGGCCGCGAGTCCCTTGCCCAGGCACAGGAGGTCAGGGCGCACACCGCACTGCTCGGCCGCGAACAGGGTGCCCGTGCGTCCGAACCCCGTCGCCACCTCGTCGAGGATCAGCAGCACGTCGGCCTCACGGCACGCGCCGGCGAGAGCCGCAAACGCCTCCGGCGGCGCCAAATGCATGCCAGCCGCACCCTGCACGAGGGGCTCGACAACGACGGCGGCAAGCGTCGCGGCATGGTCGCCGATCATCTCGAGGGCGTCCATCAACCAGTTGGGATCCTTGAAGCCGGGCGCGCGCCGGACGGGAAACCGCAGTGGGTCGAACAGATCGGTCCCGAATCCGCCATCGCCCACCGACAGCGATCCGACGGTGTCGCCGTGGTAGGCGCCCCCGAAAGCGAGGTACGACGTTCGGCCCGTCTCGCCCTCGTTGGCCCAGAACTGGAAGGCGATCTTGAGCGCCTGCTCCACCGCGCTGGCGCCATCGGACGCGAACAGGAAATGGGGCTCGTCGACAGGCACGACCTGGGCCAGGGCTTCGGCCAGCTCCACCACCAACCGGTTGCCGTTGCCGAGCATCGTCGAGTGGGCTACCCGGTCCAGCTGCTCGCGCGCCGCGGCATCGAGCTCAGGCACCTGATGGCCGAGCGTGTTCACCCAGAGCGAGGAAATGGCGTCGAGGTACCGCTTTCCATCAACGTCGATCAGCTCGCGTCCCTCGGCCCGTTCGACAATCACCGGCGCGCCGTCGGTGTAGCTCTCCATCTGGGTGAACCCGTGCCACACCACGGCTGCGTCGCGCTCCGCCCACGTAGGTGTCCCGGCCACGGCACCAATGGTCGCACTTGGAGGTGGGAAGCGGCGGTGCGCCGGTATCATCGGGACTGAGAATGCTCGACGAGCGCAAGGCATCCATCCTCCGGGCCGTGGTCCAGGAGTACATCGAGACGGCCCAACCGGTCGGCTCGGCTCACGTAACGCGCTCCGGGCGACTCAACGTCTCGCCCGCCACAGTCCGCAATGAGATGGCGCTTCTCGAGCGTGATGGCTACCTGATCCATCCCCACACCAGCGCGGGACGGGTGCCCACCGACAAGGGTTACCGCTTCTACGTCGATCACCTGCGCACACCGCCGGGCCCGCTGGCGCCCAACCAGAAGCGCAAGGTGGAAGAGTTTTTCACCAAGGCTCACGGCGAACTGGAGCAGATGCTGAACGACACGACCCGGCTCCTATCCAACCTCACTGACTACGCCGCCCTGGTTATGGCCCCAGGCCACGAGGGCGCCACCATCCGGTCGGTGCAGATCGTCGGGCTCGGACCGCGCGTGGCTTTGCTTGTTGCCGTGCTGTCCAACGGAGCGGTGCTGAAAGAGGCACTGGAATTGCAGGACGAGACCGGCGAGGAGCGCATCGCCGCCGCATCGGCGCACCTCGCGGCTCAGGTGGTCGGCACGTCGCTCGGAGGCGTGGTCGTCGTTCCGGCAACCGGTGACGAGACGACCGACAAGGTCGTAGCTGGCGCCGCCGAGGCCCTCGACGGCGCCGACGACGGAGAGGCCGAGCAGGTCTTCGTCGGCGGCGCGTCGCGGATGGTGGCGACGTTCGAAGCGGTCGACACGGTCCGTCACGTCTTGGCGACCCTCGAGCAGCAGTACGTCGTCGTCAGCCTGCTGCGTGATGCCCTGGATCACGACAAGCTGGTCACCATCGGCGCCGAGCATGGCCTCGAGCCCCTCGCCGGCTGCTCCATCGTGGTAGCCCCCTACGAGGTCGCCGGCGCGCTGGCAGGCACCATCGGCGTGCTCGGACCGACCCGCATGAACTACTCCCAAGCGATGGCCGCCGTCGCCGCCGTCAGCCGCCGCCTCGGCGAACGTCTCGAGGAGGGCTAGTCCGCGATGGAGGATTTTTACGACCTCCTCGGCGTGTCGCGTACGGCGACGCAGGAGGAGCTGAAGAAGGCGTATCGCAACAAGGCCCGCGAGCTGCACCCTGATACCAACGACGACCCTGCGGCCGAGGAGATGTTCAAGAAGTGCACCCTCGCCTACGAGGCTTTGCGTGATCCTGAACGGCGGCGGCGCTATGACATGTTCGGCCCCGAAGGACTTCGCGGCACCGGCGCAGGCGGTGGCGGCGGAGCCGGCGCAGGCGGGTTCGGTGACGTCTTCGGCGGGGGTGGCCTGGGTGACCTCTTCGAGCAGTTCTTCGGCGGCGGCAACCCATTCGGGGGCGGGGCGCGCCGAGGTAGCGGTCCTCCTCCCGGCCCCGACATGGAAACGGCAGTCGACCTCGACTTCCGCGGCGCGGTGTTCGGCACCCAGACCGAGGTGCGCTTGCGACTGCCGGTCGTGTGCGAGACCTGTTCGGGCAGCGGCGCGCGCGCCGGGTCACAGGCGACCACCTGCACCCAGTGTGGCGGTGCGGGCGAGGTGCGCACGGTACGCCAGACGATCCTCGGCCAGATGGTCACCGCCAGCCCGTGCCGGCGCTGCGGCGGGATAGGCCAGGAGATCAGCGACCCGTGTCCCGCTTGCCGGGGCGAGGGTCGGCGCACCGAGGAGAAGTCGTACACCGTCGACGTGCCTGCGGGCGTCGACGACGGCTCGACCCTGCGCCTACCCGGACACGGCGGCGCCGGAGCGAGGGGTGGTCAGCCCGGCGACCTGTACGTGCACCTACGAGTGCGACCCGACGCGCGCTTCCGGCGCCAGGGAAACGACCTGGTCGAGATCCTCCACCTGCCCGTCACCCAGGCCGCCCTCGGCGCAACATTGACGTACGAAACGCTGGACGGCACCGAGGAACTGATAGTTCCGGCGGGCACCCAGACCGGCAAGGTCTTCCGCTTCCGGGGCAAGGGTGTTCCTTCGGTCGGCGGCCGGGGCGGGCGCGGCGACATCCTCGCCCAGGTCGTCGTCGACACCCCCTCCGATCTCACCAAGGAGCAGGACGACATCCTCCGCCTCCTGGCCACCGAGCGCGGCGACGACGTGGCGCCGCCGGACCAGGGCCTGCGGGCCCGACTGCGCTCGGCGTTCAAGTAGCCGCGGCAGTGGCCGGCGCGGTCGCGCGGGCGGTAACCGGGCTGAGGGCCGAGCCAGGGGCCACCGATCCTTCGAACAGCGGCAACGCTGGCAAAGTGGACCAAATCGCGGATTGCATGCGTTCCCGCTGTGCCTGACGCGGCAGGTGGGGTCGTGAGCTGGAGGAAGGCTCGTGTGTTGGAAGCCGACTTGGGCGCGCCGACGTGAGCGCCAGCACGAAGGCGCACGTGTTCGTGGCCGACCTGGGCGCGCCGGAGCTGTCCGACGACGACCGCCATCACCTCGACCGGGTCCTGCGCCTGCGCGCCGGTGACCTGATCACAGTGAGCGACGGCTCGGGCGGATCCGTGGACTGCCACTTCGCGCCGATGCTCGAGCCGGTAGGCGAGGTGGCCCATGAGCCGCAGGCCGCGCCACCCGTCGTCGTGGGATTCGCGGTGGTCAAGGGCGAGCGGACGGAGTGGGCGGTGCAAAAGCTCACCGAGCTCGGCGCGGACCGCATCGTGCCGTTCGTGGCCGCGCGCTCGGTGGTGCGCTGGGACGCCGGCGACAAGCGCGCCGCCCGCCACGTGGAGCGGCTCCGACGCGTGGCCAGGGAGGCCGCGTCGCAGAGCCGGCGAGCCTGGCTACCCGTCGTAGAGGACGTGACCACGTTCGACGAGGTGGCTGGCCGCGGCGCAGCTCTGGCCGACCGCGCCGGTGACCCGCCCGCGCCGCCTTACGGCATCGTGCTCGTCGGTCCCGAAGGGGGCTGGGCGCCGGAGGAGCTGGCGACCGGGCTGCCAAGAGTCAAGCTGGCGGTGCACGTGCTGCGGACCGAGACCGGCGCGGTCGCGGCCGGCGCGTTACTCAGCGCGTTGCGCGCCGGGGTCGTCGCGCCGAGTAGTCCGTCGTCGCGCTGACCATCCAGAGGGGGGACACGGCCAACGCGACAACGAACGGCCTCACGGCGGGGGCACCGTGAAGATTTGGCCGGGGAAGATGAGGTCGGGATTGTTGCGGTCGCCAAGAACGGCGCGGTTCGCCTCGATCAGGCGGCGCCAGTAGGGAACAATCTCGGCGTCAGACGGCGCGCGACCGGCGGACGCGGTGAGCACGCTTTCGGCGATGGTCCAAAAGCAATCACCGCGCTCAACTCGCCACTCTCGCGCCGCCCGCGGCACCGACGAGGCCGGTTCTGACGGCGCGGCGGTACCAGCGGCCGGAACGGGGCCGGCCGCCGTGGTCGCGGTCGTCGACGTGGTCGCGGCCGTGGTCGTCGACGTAGACGTAGGTGTCATCGTCGGGAGAGCCTCGCCCTCCCCAAGTCGATGCATCGTCACTGTGGCCGGGGGGTCAACCGGTTGCGCGCCGGCCGGACTGACGAGGGCGCCGAAGCTCCCGGTGGCGACACTTGCGCTGACGGTCATGGCGAGGAGGCGCCGCAATGCGGGCACAGTTAATCGGTCGACCGCCGCAACCAGCGCGCCGGAGCCACCGAAGTGCGCCGCCGCGGTTGCGGTCGTCACCGCCAGTGTGTACCAAGCGGCCGCGAGCATGACCAGACGAAGAAGGGCAAAAGCGGTGACCACCGGATCGGTGCGGATGAGCCATCGCGACCATCCAGCTGAAGCGGTCATCCCCGGCGTACGGAGCACACTCTCACCGGCGATGTGCAAGCCGGCGATCACTAGCGCGAGTAGGCCAAACCACAGCACCAGGGCCGCGCACCGACGCCGGATCATTCGCCGAGGCCGATCGGTACAACAACGGGAGGACCATCGCGCCGGTCGACAACCAGACGCTGGCATCCTCTGTCGCCAGCGTCGCCCGGGCGCAGGGTAAAACCACCCTCGACGCGGGTCACGGCAACCGCCACCAGGTCCTGCTGCGAAGCCCATCCGTCGAATAGGAATACGTCGCCCGTCCGCGGACGAAGCAGGGCGAGCTGACTTTGGCCGCCGCAGGACCAGTCGCCGGTGGCCACCTGATCGCCGGCCTCGCCCACGGACCACCGCACCGTGCCTGCAGTCAGGACGCCATCCGCGTATTGCAGCTTCTCCGCGCACCCGTCGTCATCGATGTCGGCAACGAGTGACGCTGTTACGGCCGGACAGCGGAATGAATCCAGCCCGGTGGCCGCAACTGCGGCCGTCGATGGGACCACCGTTGTCGGGGGGAACACGGTCGACGGGAATAGGGTCGACGACGGAAGCACGGTCGTCGTTGTCTCCGGGGCACCCGCCAACGTCGTCACTCCAGCAAACGGCAGCGAGGCCTCGACGGCTGGCGCGGCGACAGGGCTTGGCCCCGAGCGACCGTTGGCAGCGCTGATCGCTAAGCCCACGACAAGCGCGCCCACTACGGAGATGAACCCGAGCGTGACCGTGGGCCCCAGCTTCAACGGTCGAAGGCGAAACGACCGCGGTCGCGGCGACGGCGCGTGCGCCCGACGAAGTTCCTCGAGCGCGCCGGGACGAGGCAGGGGCGGCCCGTTGCCCAACCGTGTGGCGCGCGATGTGCCAGGCAGGACGGCGTCGGGAACGGCGTCGTTGATGGCCGTCGCCAGCTGCGCTGCAGTTGGGCGCCGCTCGACATCGGCCGCGGTCGCCTCGTCGGCCAGGCGCAGTAACGGATCGCTACGAGAGCGCGACACCGGGTTTAGGAGCGACCGCAAGAGGGACCCGATGCCGAATACGTCGACGGAAGGGTCGAGTGGGTCGCCATCGTGATGGTTCGGATCAACGAATTCGTCAGCGATGGGCGGCGCGTCGGGCGAACTTCGACCGACCCGGCCGCCGTAGCCGAAGCTGCACAGTACCGGCCGGCCACCTGGGCCCAGCACCACATGCTCGGCTGCGATGGCGCCGTGCACAATGTCGCGTTGATGGAGGTCGGCCAACGTCGACGCCACCGCAGCCACGATTCCAGCCACTTCGGCTCGGGAAAGCGTCATCACCTCTGCCAGCGCCTGTCCGTCGATGCGGCGCGTCACGAGGGTTGGGTCGAGATCGCCCTCGACACCGATCAACTCGACGACGCCGGGATGCTTCGTGCACGCGAGCAACTCGGCCTCGCGAGCAATTCGCGCCGGCGGCCCCGTCTTGAGATGGACCTGGCTGGCCGTCATGAGCCAAGCTTATAGAGAATTTTCTAGCATTTCAAGTTCTTTCATGTCTTAACATCGTGCGGCCGATGAGCCGGTGGGCGCGGCAACCGCCACCGCCTCAACCGTGGCTCGCGGCGCCGCGCCGGGCACCCCTCGGGCGAAGACGTACGCCACCGTGGCCGAGGCGTGAACCCGGACCGAGGGGGGACACCCGCCGCGCGCGCCTACGACTTGTACGTCAACTCGGAGGTCGCGAAAACGCTCGGTATCAAGGGCGGCGCGAACTCGCTCGATGGCCAGTTGCTCTGCTGTGCCCGGATCGAGTTCCACAGCGCCGGCGCGATAGAACGCGCCGTTGCCGACCCCGATCGTCGCGGCATCGTTGGCCGCGGCGGCGACCGAGTTGGCGACCTCCCGCTGACCGAGGAAGACAATCGACGAGTCCACCGTTATTGCCGCGAGGATGATGACGACGAGTACGGCGACCGGGAAGAGCAACAAGACACTGCCTCGTTCGCCGGCGCACCAGCGATGTCGGTCAGCGGGCGACCGTGTCACAGCGACTCTCCGCCAGAGGTACGCCGCTACGGAACGGATCGACGATCTCGGTGTGCCGGGCTGCGGCCGTATAGCCGTCGCCGTAGCTGCCGATCCATGGGAGCGTGATCGCCGGCACTGCGTAGGCCACCTCGATCTTGATGCTCTGACAGCGAGTGAACCCGCTCTCGAGGGTCGTGACGCGTAGGCGGCGAGGATCACGACCTGCGCCCCGTACTGCCTCCTCCGCCGCGACCTGGGCCTCCGCCAGCGGATCGGCTCCCACGGGCGCCTCTACATATGCCCGTGTTGCCTCGCGCGCCGCCGAGGAAACAGCCATCTTTGCATCGACCACGGCCCATGCGTTGGCCACCAGGAGTACGCCTACCACGAACACGAGCACGCCGAAGGGGATGGCCTCGATGCCGGCGACCTGACCAGATTCGTCGACCCTTGCCCGGCGCGGCGTCCTCATCGGAAGCGCTCGGTGCGCACCCGCACCGTGCGGTCGATATCGCCGAACGCCAAGGGGCCGCCCAGTGCCGGCAGCAAGACGCTGGGGCTCGTTGCTCTGACTCGCAGCTCCACCACCTCACCGGTCGCCGTCCACTGGAATGTGACTCGATTGCCGTAGCGACCGAGGGCGCGCCGGGCATCGGCTTCGGCCTGAGCCTCCGCGCCCGGCCCGCCGTGTGCACCCGCCACCTTGCGCGCCGCGTCATAGGCCACCGACGTGACGACCGACGTGGCGTAGAGGTTGAATGAGACCTGCACCGCGAACAGCAGCAACGCGAGGAAGACGACAAACCCGAACCAAGCGGAGAGTGGACCACCACCCCGCTCGTCTCGAACCGGCCGGCGCACCGGACGCGCCCGAGCCTCGCCTCAGCGACCGATCTGGTTGATCTGGGTGTTGGTCTGGGAGCTGGTGTTGTTCCAGATCGTGCGGAACCCGACCCACATGATGGCCCCGAGCGCCGCCATTATCAGGACCGCGATCGCGGCCGAGATGACGCCTTCGCCAGATTCATCCTTTACGAGTCCGACCGACATCGATCGCACCCACACGTACGCACGCAGCATGCTGTCGTTCATTTCTCTCCTTGTCTTTGAACAGCTCGGGTTGTACGGGTAACTCAGGGACTCGAGAAGAGGCGCAAGGCCTCGATGAAGGGCACGGCAATGAAGATCACTCCTGGCACCAGGGCGGCCACGGTGACCGGGATCCAAACCTGCTGGCCGCGCCGTTCCGCGGTCTCCACCAACTCGCGCTGCACGTCTTTGCGGATCGCACGGGCCTCCTCCGATAGGAGCCGCCCGAGATCGCTAGCTTCCCGGTTGAGAGCCAGAACCGGCATCAGGCGGGTGAGGGCGGGGACATCGGCAAGCACAGCCCACTCCCGAAGGGCATCGATCTCCGACAGCCCCTGGCGGACCCGTCCGCAGACACGGGCCAGGTCGCGAGCCGCGTTGCCCTTACCGCGCGTCGCCAAGCGGTTGAGTGCCGCTCCGAGCGAGAATCCAGCCGAGAGCAGCATCGCCAACTGCTCTGCGATCACGGGCAACTCGAGGAACAGCCGGCGCTTCCACGCGTCGGATGCCGTGGCCGCCCGCTGCTCAAACACGAGGAACGCCAGTGCCGCGCCACCGAAGATGAAGAGAAGGCCGATCACTGCCGGGGGGCGCATGGCCAAGGTGAGCAGCGCTCCCGCCGCGAAGCCGAGGGCGCTCCAACCCAGTTGGCGGACCCGAAAGGCGGTCACATCGAGCGGCGAATGAATTCGCTCGAGCCGGACGGCCAGGTCTTCACCCACCCCAAGACCCTGGGCAACCCGCTCGCCGAGGATCCGGCACAACGGCCGCACGACCTCACTACACGACTCCACCGACGGCAGCAATGCCCGCGGCTTCGGGCGCATTCCACCGGGGCCATACGGCCCCAGTCGATCGCCGAGCGAAGGGCGGACGAACCAGCGCAGCTCGGAGAAC
>DATLEI010000009.1:0-7502 GCA_035525375.1 Acidimicrobiales bacterium | reverse complement strand
CGACGCCGAAGGTGGGGTCGGCGAGCTGGCCGATCTGGGTCGTGGTGATTCCCATGAGGTCGATGTCCATGTTCGTCGGCTCCTCTTCTGAGTGTGGTCGGCGGGTCACCGAAGGCGGCGGAGGGCGCGCCGCGAGGGTCTCGCCCCGGTCAATTGGATCTGGCGCTCGCCCAGTGGGTTTCAACGGCGGCGCTCGGGGCGGACGCGCCGGCCCTCGAGCGGGATGGGCTCGGCGGCGGCGACCGCAGCGGTGCCCTTTAGCACCTTGGCGAGGAGCCTCAGCAGCGTGGTGCGCTCGCCGCTCGTGAGCTCGGCGAGCATCAACTGCTCCAACACCCGGATGCCGGGCAGGAAGCGGTCGGCGACAGCTTGGCCCTCAGGCGTGATCTCGACCAGGACGCTGCGGCGGTCGTCCGGGTTGGGGATGCGGCGCGCCCACCCCTGACGCTCGAGCGCGTCGAGCGTATTCGTGACCGTGGCTGATGAGTGCAGCATCCGCTCGCTGATCTCGCTTGGCGTCATCGGGGTGTCGGCGCCTTCGATGACCGCCAGGCAGGTCATGACCGGTTGTGGCACGCCGTAGGTGGCGAGCATGGCCCGGGTGAGCTCAGCAGTGATGGCTTGACCCGCCCGCACGAGGGTGGCCAGCGTCTCCGCCGCCAGCGGATCACCGTCGGGGTACTCGTCTGTGAAGTGGTCGCCGACCTTCACGACGCCCAGCGCGGCCGGGGAGGCCGGGGTCGCCCCCGCTTTCCCCGGCCGGCGCAGGCGTCGTGCGTCAGGCACGCTCGAAGATCTCAATTCTGGGCGCCGAGGTCACTCCACCGCGCTCCATCGCAGCGCTGAGGTCGGGGTCGGCTGCGAACGCCTCGGCCTGCGCCGCTGTCGGAAAGTCGTGGGTGACGAAGACGTCGTTGCCGTCGGCGGGCAGGCGGTACACCTGTTCGGCGGTGCAGCCGTGCTTGTCCCGGATGGTCTCGGCCTCCTTGTAGGCGACGAGCCAGGTCGCATAGTCGGCGACGCTATGACGGACGGCCAAGGTTGCGCTCATCTCGTTCCCCCTATTTCGCGAGGCGCTCTGCCTCGATATGCCCAGTATCCAAGAAGCTCGTCTCCGAGTCAAGTAATTTATTACCGAGATAAATTACATCCGGCCCGCTCCTCCCGACCCCACCAGCGTCCGGCCGGGCCCGGGTGCGCGTCCGCGACGGGTGGGGGGAACCCGGTAAATGGTCCAGTTGCTACGGGAGCGCTGGTTGGGTGATGGTCCACTTCTTGGCGTACTCGACGGGGGTGAGACCGCCGACAGAGGAGTGGGGCCGGTAGGTGTTGTACTCGGTCCTCCAGGCTTCGACAACGACCTGGGCCTCGAGGAGTGAGCCGAACTCCTCGACGTTGAGGAGCTCGTCACGGACCCGGCCGTTGAAGCTCTCGACGAAAGGGTTCTCCCAGGGCGATCCCGGCTCGATGTGGGTGGTGATGGTGCCGGCCAGCCGACACCAGTCCCTCAGTGCCCACGCGTTGAGCTCGGGACCATCGTCCATGCGCAGGTGCCCGGGTGCTCCCCGCTCGACGACGAGGGCCTCGATGACGGCGACGGCCTGATCGGCGTCGCAGCTGCGGCCCACCCGCATGGCCAGAGCCTCCCGGGTGTGCTCGTCGAGAATATTCAGCAGCTTCAGCCGCCGGTGGTCAGCGGTCTCGTCGAACTGGAAGTCGAGAGCCCAGACGTGGTCGGGGCGCTCGGCGCGTAGGAGCTCTCCGCCGCCCTCGGGCCGGCGGTGCTTGCGCTTGCAGGGAGCGGGGCGTCGCAGCCCCTCACAGCGTCACAGGCGCTGTGTGCGCTTGCGGTTGATGGCCCAGCCCTCCCTGAGCAGGATGCTGTGCGCCGTCTTCCAGCCCCAGCGGGGATGCTCTCGGGCGATGTCGCGCAGGCGTCGACGCAGCTTCGCCTCTTCGTCCGGCATCGGCTGACACGCCAGGCGCTGGGTCGAGCGGTGCTGGCCGGTCACTGCACACGCTCGGCGTTCGGAGACCCCGAAGCGATCCACGAGGGCCACCACGGCCCTCCGGCGGCGCTCCGGGGTTTAGAAGTCTCCCTCGGCCAGCTCCTTGAGCATGGCCTTGTCCAGCTCGGCTTCGGCCAGCAGCTTCTTCAGCCTGGCGTTCTCGGTTTCGAGCTGGCGGAGGCGCGTGGCCTCATCGGCCTTCATGCCTCCGTACTGGGCCCGCCGGCGGTTCCAGGTGCTCTCGGCGATCTCGAGGTGGCGTACCACCTAGGCGATGTCCTTGCCCTCGTTCAGCAGGCGGTCGCCTTCACGGAGCTTCCGCACGATCTGCTCGGGGGTGTGTCGGTGTCTCTTCACGGTGCTCTGTCCTCCTGCCCATCATGCTGGGCTTTGGACTCCCACAACAGGTGGACCTCGGGGCCCTGGTCGCGGGAACCCGGAGCGAGCTGCGCTCTCGGATCGTGACCCATGGCCGGCTGTTGGGGAGGCCCCCGAGTTCGGCGGCGGGCAGTCGTTATGGGCGCCGCGGCGGGGTATTCGGGCGATGGCCGACCGGCGTGACGCGGGTGCCGTCGGAAACCGGAGGCGCTGCCCGACGTCACCGGCGTACCGTCGGAGTCCGTGGAAGTGACGTTCCGGAAGGCGGCGCATCGGCGGGACTTCCCGCCTTGGGTTGCGAAGAAGGGCAAGTCGCGCATCGTCGGTTCGCATCTGGGATCGGACCCTCGACACCTGCCGCACGACATCGTGACCTTCGTCATCGAGCGAGAGCTCGGTCTCGCCGACGGATTCTTCGGGACAGTCGAGGCCGGTGGCACTTTTCGATCCATGCGGAAGCCGCGCCACGCGGCCGGGAAGGCGGCGATCGCAGCGAATAGGCCGGGTTTGGGACGCGCCGAGCACCTCGTCAACGAGACGTGGGCCGCCTGGCGAGCAGGTCGGTCCACGGCGTGTACGGCCGCTCTCGATGCGGCGGCGGAAGCGTGGGCGGCCGTTCCACCTGGTGGGACCATCACGCTTGCCTGGGGTCGGCGCCGTTGGAGCCGCTGACGGCGATGCCCGTGTATTAGGCGATCAGGGACGCGACCGCCGCGTGGTGCCGAGGTAGGGGGCATCTCAACCGCGCTTCACGGCCGTGAGCCAGACCCACCCGTTCGGACTCGAATCGTCATCGGCCAGCGCAGTCGCGTCCACGACCCTAAGACCCTCGGCCTCCAGGATGCCCACGGTCGTCTGGGCGCCATAGGCGTTTGTCCAATTGGTCCCGCCGAACCCGAGGAAGTCCTGCTCGAGCCAGCCGGGGGAATCGCCGTGCGGAACGTTCAGCAGCAGGGTCCCATGCGGCTTGAGCCATCGGAATATCCGCGCCAGCAGAGTGTGCCACTGCTCGCGCGGAATATGCGTCAACACGTACAGAGCAAGGACAGCGTCGAACGCCTCGGCATCAAACGCCTGGTCAAGTGCGTTCCCCACCCGAAAATCGCCCTCGGGGAGGTGGCTCATCGCCAGCTCGACCTGGCGCTCCGAGATGTCGACGCCGGTGTAGGTGTGCCCGTCTCGGATGATCTCCGCAGCTACAGGTATTCCCGCACCACACCCCAGCTCAAGGACTTGAGAACCAGCCGGGATGGCCGCCAAGAGCATGGCGGTCCGTTGCCGGCGCGGATGGGAGTCTGGCGACTCGCTCACCAAGCGGAGATAGTCCTCGGCAATCCGGTCGTAACCGTCTCGGACCAACTCCGCTTTCGCAACATCGTTGAGGTCGATGGATTCAGGCACGCTGGCAACGATGCGAACGACGGGACCATCGATCGAAGACACGGACGATCCTGGCATGCCTGGAAGCGCTCCAGCACAGCTTATCGCTCCTCGGCGGCATCCGAATCGACGGCGCTCAGCCAACAGCCTCTCATCGGCATTTCCGCCGCCGTCGAGGCTGCCCGTCCATCAGCCGGCGATCAGGGCGACACCCTCGGTCGCGAATGCCTGGTGGATACGGGGCACACGCTGGGTCGCAATCGCAGTCTCCGCATGGTGACCGCTCGTCTGGCTCCGGTCAGAGCGAACGTCTACTCGCAGCGACCACGTCGTCAACGACATCCTCGAGTGGCCGGGTCGCATCGATGAGCGTCGCCCCGAAGCGCGTGTAGTTCTGCGCCGCGGTGGCATTCCAGCTAAGGACCGCATCTCGTACGGCTGGGTCTTTCCCGAAATCGTTGTCCGTTCGCGATGCGAGGCGGTGCCGCAAGGTCTCGTCGTCGACGATCAAGCAGAGGACGAGGTCGAAGAGGTCCCACACGTCAAGCTCGTTCGGAACGGACCCGGCCAGGAACACGACGTCGTGGTTGCCTGACCGCCGCAGGCTCTCGACTCGGTCTCGTGCGATTGGATACCAATGGCGTTCGTTCCAGATTGGCGGACGACGACCGCGTCCGGGATCGTCAACTGCGAGCCCGGTTGCTCGGTCGAGCCATACCCGGGAACCATCCTCGTCAGCGTCGTGGGCGATCTCGCCCCGACGGACGAGCTCTCGTCGGACCGTGGACTTGCCGGCACCGGGCACTCCGGTGAGCCAAATGAGGGGCACCAAAAGAATTCTGCCTTCCGAGGCCCCCTATGACCTCCGAGGCCCCCCATGACCCGGAGCGCAACCATGTGGTGGCCGCTCAGCCGGCGATATGGGCGGGGTCTGCTACTCGCAGTGGCCGGGGTTCGGGGATGCGTCGCCTCGTCGTCGACCGGACCCGTCCGTCCGATGGTCGAGAGGCTGACGGCGGCCATTCGTCAAGCCTCCGGCCCGTTCGTCGCTCGCGGCGTTGTGGAATGGCGCCGCTCACGTGGGCGGACACGTCGATAGTCGTCGCATGATGGAGTGGTGCTGTCGGACTACGACTTCCATCCGGACGAGGCGACGGTCAGAATCTTTCGGACGCCGACCTCGGGCGTTCTCCGGATTGAGGACCAGATCGCGATCACGGAGGCCATCTACGACGATGTAGTGCTGCGCCACTACTCCTTCGCCGAGCAGTGGTTCAAGATCAACGTCACCACCGACCTCGCCGGCAACCTGGTCGAAACCGGCGACGCCGATGTCCCGTTCGCCTTCAACTGCGACATCGCCACTCCGATGGAGCGTGAGAACGACAGCACCTACGGAGTCGATCTCTTCATCGACGTCCTCGTACGGGCGGACACCCGGTCTTACGTGGTTGGCGATGAGGCCGAGTTCGAGGAGATGCTGAATCGCGGCCTCGTCTCCCGCTCCGAGGAGCGAGGTGCGAGACGGGGGCTCCGGCAGCTCCTGAATCTCGTGGAGTCAGGAGACCTCCTGCCGTGGCTCCACGAGAGGGCCCCACTCAGGCCGAGCCAGCCACCGGTCGCTCCTCCGATGGAGAGAGGCCCAATTCCTGAGCGGTTGCAGCTCCGGGTTCGGCGCACGTGGTGACGTTGTCTCCCCTTCGACGGGTGTCGGATGAACCCGCCCCACGCGTATCGGCGTTGCTGGGAGCCACCCGTTGGTGCCGACTTCGGCAGGACGCGGCCGTGGGATCGGTTGACCTTGCCCGGGGGTGAGGCCTCATGATCGTCGTCGTGGACGACATGATCACGATCGGTGACTTCTCCAGCCGCTGCGGGCTTTCGCCGAAGGTGCTGCGGACTTACGCGGAGGCCGGCGTGCTCGTACCGGCTGCCGTCGACCCGGCCTCGGGCTACCGGTATTACGAGCTCGCCCAGCTTGAGCAGGCTGCGACCGTGCGCCGGTTGCGACGAGCCGGCGTCGGGCTGGCCGACATAAGCCAGTTCCTTGCCGAGCCGTCAGCCGACGCCGTGGACGGCTGGGAGCGTTCGCTGACCGCGGAGACCTTGAGCCGGCGAGAGGCGCTGGCCGAGGTCCGCTGCCGTCTCGGTGGCGGTCCGGAGAAAACCAGGGGTGCCACGGCGATCGAGTTCCGCGCCGTGCGCGACCTGGCCGACCTACGGGCTGCGTTCGACCTGGCCGGTGCCCAGCTGCCCGAGCCGATCGGCAGCGGCGACCACCGCGTCGACGACCTCGTCGAGCGTCTCCCGACCGACCAGCCACTGATGGTCGTCGCCACGGCCGAGGGGGATTTGGTCGGCGGCGCACTCGGGTTCCGCAACGACAACGGCACGGTGACCCTGCGCATCATCGGCGTCATCCCGGCGTTCCGCCACCGAGGCATCGGGCGTCGTCTCGTCGAGCGGGTCGAGGCGGAGGCCCGACGGCTCGGCGCCCACTCCGTGGCATTGGGGACCGACGAGGCCGTCGGGTTCTGGTATCACCTCGGCTACACGCCGAACCTGCTGTTCCAGTGGGTCTACGACGCTGATCTCTACGAGGCTGAGGTCGACGCGATGCTCGACGGGCCGCTCTCGGGCCTGCATTTCTGGCGCTCGTCCTTCAATGACGTCCCCCAGCTGTTCGTCGAGCTCGATGAGCCTCGCCTCGACCTGCGCCACCAGGTCCGGGAGGCGGTTTCCGGGTGCCACGTGGGCTTCATGATGTCCAAGAGGTTCACCGACAGGCAATGACGCCGAGTCGGCGATGGGGGACATTTCGCAGGCGCTTGCGGTCCGGTCCTATGAGACGCCCGGTGAGGCGCTTGCAGATTCGCCCTCTCGATGGAGAACGATGCAGCGGGCTCCACGCGGCTCATGGCTGGCGAGCACCGCTTCGGCAGCGAGCCGGCTGCGCTGCGCCGGCGATGCGGCGCCGCGGCCAGAATCGGTGGTCGTGGAGGACGCGACGAATCTGGTTGTCCTGGTGCCCGAGGCAGATGACGCTCTCGCGGCATCGAACAGGCTGCTGCCGAACGACAAGCGGCTGACCGCGCCGGCCCACATCACACTCGTGTACCCGTTCCTGCCTTCAGATCGGCTGCCCCAACGTGCAAGAAGTCGCGCCACGCCCGGTCCAAGTCGCCGAACACGGTGGCCAACGCTCGTAAGCTCCTGGGCACCAGCATCCGCCCGGTGATCGGCCCGCTCTGGGTCGATCGCGTATCGACCCGCGCCTGGAGAAGCTGTTCGCTGACATGGCCGAGCGCGGCTATGCCACGAGCACGATCGACCGCAACTGGAACTACCTCAACCAGGCGCTCCAGCACGGCGTCCGCCACCGCACGATCAAGACCAACCCTGCGGCCGACGTGCTGCTCCCCGAAAAGCGACCGGGCAAGACCCGCAAGAGCCTCAGCGTCGAGCAGATGAAGCGCCTCGTCCTTGAGACCATCCCGGCCGACCCGCGGGCGGCGATGTGGCTGACCGGCCTCATGTGCGGCCTGCGCCCGGGCGAGCTGGCCGGCCTGCGCTGGCCCTTGGTGGACATCGACTCCGACTCGCCGAGCATCCATGTCGTCGAGCGGGCTCGAAGTCGAGGACCGCTACGTGGGCCAGGCCGAGCCGAAGACGCCCCGCAGCAAGGGCCGCATCGGCCTCCACCCGCTGCTCGTCGCCGCCCTCCGGAGGCACCGT
>DATLEI010000078.1:0-29157 GCA_035525375.1 Acidimicrobiales bacterium | reverse complement strand
GCGGTAGCTAGCGCGTCACAGAACTCGGTCGCTGGGCCAGTTGGGCTGGAACATATGCCATTGTTCCGGCGCGCGCCGGATGAGACGCTCCAACTGGTAAGCCAGGAGCTGCGTCAGGGCGGCGGCGTCCTCCTTGAGAGTGCCTTGGCGCTCGAACTCCAATGGCGGGCACACGACCGCTCGGTGGCCTTTGCCATCGAAGTAGACGGCCGTAGGCAACAACGGCGAACTCTCACGTAGAGCCAGGGCCGCCGGGCCTCCCGGCAGCAAGGTGCGCTCGCCGAAGAACTCGACCTCTACTCCCCTGCCGTCGATGTCACGGTCGCACAAGAGGGCGACGACGCCGTTGGCGCGCAGCGTCCGCACGACGGCTGTTCCCGCGCGGGAGTCGAGCGGCACGACGGTGAGGCCGACGTTGCGCCGGAGATTGACGAACCACTCGAACATCTCTTTTGGTTCGAGCACCTCGGCCACAACCGTCAACGGGAAGCCCTGGTCGACAAGCCACGCGCCGCCTACATCCCACCCGCCGACATGTGGAATGGCGAGAACCGCGCCGTGGCCCTGGGTCTGAGCGGCCTCGATGTGCTCTTGGCCATCGATCGAGAAATCGGCGCCGATCTCCTCCTCGCTCATCGACCAGAGCCGTAGGGACTCCAGCCAGTACCGGGCGTAAGAAACGAAGGCGCGCCGGGTCGCGCCGGGTGCTCCGGCCCGGCGCATGTTGCGGGCTACCAACTCCCGGTCGCCTCCGAGCGAGAACAGATACGCGCCGGTGCCGGCCACGCCTGCCAGTGGCAAGACGGCATCGGCCGGCAAGTGTCCGGCAGCCCAGGCCCCGGCCCGGTAGAGGTGGTGAATGCTCGGCAGGGTCGCTACGGACGAGTGCGGGGCCGGCGGCTGTTTCTCGAACGGCCGTCAGGGTTGCGCGCCGCACGCCAGCGGGCGACTTCGCGTTCACCGCCCGGGCGGTAACGCCCTGCAGGACGGCGCGCCCGCCACCGGGCCAGTAGCGGCTCGGGGTCGTCGGCGCGCCCCGGGGTCGCCTGGCGCCAGACCATCACGAAGCGCTGGACAGCGGTGAAGAGGGTGAGTGCGAGCATCAGCCACAGCACAGGGATGAGCACCACACTGAACGCCAGCCCGATGCCGATGACGATCATGCGCTCGGCGCGCTCCATGAGTCCGCCCCGGGCGGTGAACCCGAGTGACTCGGCCCGGGCCCGCTCGTAGGAGACCAGGAAGGAAGCGGCCAGCACTGCCATCGGTAGCACCGCGGCAACGCTGCCCTGGGTTTCGGCGAGATACCAGGCCACGCCACCGAGGACGAGGGAGTCGCTGATCCTGTCGGAAACGGAATCGAAGAACGCTCCTCGGGGCGACGCCGTGCCAGCAGCCTTGGCGACTGCTCCGTCGAGCACGTCGGGTAAAGCGGAGGCGGCCAGCAGGATTACGCCAACAATGAGCCAGCCCGCGCCGATAGCACCGGCCGCACCCGCCGAGATCACCAGTCCGGCGACTGTCAGCTGGTCGGCGCTGATGCCCGCCTTGTCAAGGGTGGAGCCGACAGGCCGGAGACCTCGCTCCACACCTGCCCGACAGCGTTTGTCGAACATGCACGCTCCATTACGAGACGATGTTGCCTCTCCAACGTACCAGGACGTACCACTAGTCTTCGGGCAATCCCCGTTCTGAAGCGAGGCGCCCGGTGAAGAGCTTCCCCCCCGCCAAGATCCGAAATGTGGCACTGGTCGGACATGGTGGCGTCGGGAAGACGTCGCTGACCGAGGCGATGCTGTTCTGCGCCGGAGCGATCAACCGCCAGGGAAGGGTCGAGGACGGCTCGACGACGACCGATTACGAGCCGGAGGAGGTGAAGCGGGGGATCTCACTCTCGATGGCTCTGGCTCCCTTCGAGCACGACGGATTCAAGCTCAACATCATCGATACGCCGGGGTATGCCGACTTCATCGGGGACGTCGACGCGGCCCTTCGGGTCGCCGACCTGGCGGTCATCGTCGTGAGCGCAGTGGAGGGTCCCGAGGTGCAGACCGAGGCGGCATGGCGCCTGGCCGCCCAGCGAGGCATCCCGCGGATGTTCTTCGTCAACAAACTCGACCGGGAGCGCGCCAACTTCGATCGCACACTTGACCAGCTCCGCGATCTCTTCGGCGCGGGAGTCGCGCCGCTCGAGCTCCCGATCGGCGGCGAGTCGGAGTTCCGCGGGATCGCCGACCTGCTCACCGACACGGCGTTCTTCTACGAGGGTGAGGCCTCGCCCCGCGCCGAAGGCATCCCGGACGAGATCGCCGACGTCGAGCACAAGACCCGCGACAATCTGGTCGAGGGCATCGTCGTCGCTGACGATGCCCTGATGGAGCGCTACCTGGAGGGCGACACCATCTCCCCCAAGGAGTTGGAGGACACGCTCGCCAAGGGGGTAGCCGAGGCGTCGGTGTTCCCGGTCACCTGCGGCTCGGCCACCAAGATGATCGGCATCGACCGGCTGATCACCCTCATTTGCGAAGTTGGACCGTCGCCGCTCGACCGTCCCCCGGCCAAAGTGGAAGCGGGTGGTTCGGTCACCGATGTGGGCTGCGACCCCTCCGGGCAACCGCTGGCCGTCGCCTACCGCACCCTCGACGACCGCTACGTCGGCAAGGTGTCGTTTCTCAAGGTCCTCTCGGGCACGATCCACCCCGACAGCCAGCTGATGAATCCGAGGACGCATACCGAGGAACGCCTCCACGCCCTGTTCACCATGCGCGGGAAGGAGCAAGACACTGTTCCCGAACTCGTTGCTGGTGACCTCGGTGCTGTTGCCAAGCTGTCGGCCACCTCGACGGGAGACACCCTGGCGCCGAAGGGCACGCCGGTCGTGGTGCAGTGGGGGCAACCACTGCCTCCGGTGCTATCGATCGCGGTGAAGCCCCGGTCAAAGGGCGACGAGGACAAGCTGATGACGTCGTTGCACCGCCTCCAGGAGGAAGATCTGGCACTGCACGTCCACCGTGACGACGAGACCCACCAAACCTTGCTGTCGGGGATGGGCGACACCCACCTCTCGATCGTCACCGAGCGCTTGTCCCGGAAGTTCGGGGTGGAGGTCGAGGTCGAAGATGTCCGCATCCCCTACCGGGAGACCATTACCGGCACTGCAGAGGCCGAGGGCAAGTACAAGAAGCAAACTGGCGGACACGGACAGTTCGGCGTCGCATTCGTCCGGCTCGAACCGATGGAGCGAGGGGGCGGGTTCGAGTTCGTTGACAAGATCGTCGGCGGTGCCATCCCGCGCCAGTTCATCCCTGCCGTCGAAAAGGGTGTTCTGGAGACGATGTCGACCGCAGGGGTCCACGGTTACCCGGTCGTCGACGTTCGGGTAACAGTGTTCGACGGCAAGTACCACCCGGTTGACTCCTCGGAGATGAGCTTCAAGATGGCCGGGTCACTCGGCTTCAAAGAGGCGATGGCCAAGGCAAACCCGGTGATGCTGGAGCCCGTCTCGCTCCTGGAAGTGACGGTTCCGAGTCAGTACCAGGGCGACATCATGGGCGATCTGAACTCGCGGCGCGGTCGGGTACAGGGAACCGAGAACGTGGGTGTCGGCGAGCAGATGGTGACGGCGTTGGTACCGACATCGGAGATCGTGCGCTACGCGATCGACCTCCGGTCGATCACCGGTGGGCGGGGATGGTTCACGGCGCGCCACGACCACTACGACCTGCTCCCGGCCCACCTGGTCGACAAGGTGGCGAAGTCGGGTGAGTGACGAGCGCTGCGAGAAGTGCGGCTTCGAGTACAAGTCGGTGCAACCCGGTGACGCCGCCGTGACGCTGCGGGCTTTTCCGAAGCGCTATCGCGCGCCGCTGACCCGATTGCTGCCGGGAGAGGACGAGTCGGTTCTCAGGGCTCGCCCCGAGCCGTCGGTCTGGTCGGCCCTCGAGTACGCGGCCCATGTGCGTGACGTCTTCGGCGCGTACGGGCAGCGCATCCAACACACGCTCGGCGAGGAGCAGCCAGTGTTCGAGGCCATCGACCCCGATGCCATGGCTGCCGAGGGCCGCTATAACGAGCAAGACCCCGAGGTGGTCGCGAGCGAACTGGCGGCCAGCGCCGAGACGTTGGCTCTGATCCTCGAGGCAGTGCCCGACGACGGCTGGGATCGAGTGGGGTTCTCCCGCGGCGAGGAGCGCAGCGTGCTCTACACGGCCCAGCGAGCTGTGCACGAGGGCAACCACCATCTCCTCGATGTCGGCCGTGTCATGCGCGCCGTCCGTGGCCGGTGACCTCTTTCACCGCGGGTACGGGCTACGTCTGTCCCGAGTGCGGTCTCGACTACGACACGATCAAGCCGCTCGACACGATCCGCGCCGTGCGGTCGTTCCCCTATCGCTACCGCACGCTCATCAAGGAGCTGTACCAGCAGGAGCCTGACGCCGAGGAAATACTGCGCCGCCGGCCGGCTGCGGGCACCTGGTCGGCTCTCGAGTACACCGCCCACGTCGCCCACATGATCGACCAGATGGCGCCGACGATCCGACGCATCATCGTCGAGGACAATCCCACAATCCCCTCCTTCGACTCCGAAGAGCGAGTGGACGTCGAGGGTTACAACAACCTCGAGGTCACCGAGGCCCTTGCTCGTCTGGAAAGTGCCTGCGCCGATATGGGCATGACACTGGACTGTCTAAGTGCGGAGGACTGGGCGCGCACGGGTCAGTTCACCTTCGGTGAGCGAGATGCACTGACGATGACGCGCAACGCCGTCCACGAGGGCTCGCATCACCTGCGAGACATCGAGCACAACGTCGGGCCCATGCGCACCTTCAAACCGGAAGACGACGACTGGTAGCCACCGCTACTTGTACTGGCTCCAGTCCTCGGGGTTGTCCTCTGCGAAGTGGGCCAGGACGTTGCCTTTGACACCGTCGACGAGTACCAAGGCGCGCCGGGTGGGAGGGTCCTCGCTGGAATAAACGAGGATGCGCCAGGTCGGACGGCTCAACAGGCCGCGCCAACCCAACTGAGCTGAGGCGTAACCGACGGGGAAGCGCACGGCCTCCGCGGCAGCAACGAGGGCGTCGGTGTCGGTGACCGCCAAGTGCCACGCGGCCGCGACGTGGTAGAGCGCAATCGCGGCGAGAGCAAGTGCGACCCAGAGGAATCCGTCGTTGACGAGCACCGATTCGCCGTCACGATGAGTGACCCACAGCGCGATGCAGCCCCCGGCAAGGACGAGGTAGATGACCGCGGGGATCCGGCGCCGGCGAATGTCGGGGAAGGCATAGGGCCCGACATAGGCGGTGACATCGAGGTCTTCGGGAAGCGAGTCAACGTCCTCATCGCTGCTCTTCGACGGCTTGTCGCTCACGACTCCGGCCAAGCTTCTCTCAGGCGCGACCAGGTCTCGGAGAGGTCTTCGTTGAGGACCCGGACGTTGGCCAGGCTGGTCATGAAGCTGGTATCGCCGACCCACCGTGGAAGACACTGGATGTGCAGGTGCCCAGGAATCCCCGCGCCGGCGGCGCGGCCCAGGTTGGCGCCCACGTTGATGCCATCTGGCGCGTACGCCGCTTTCAGGGCGCGCACGGCGTCGGTCACGAGCGACCAAAGGCTCGCCGACTCCTCGGCCGTCAGGCCCTCGAGGTCAGCAATATGACGCGCCGGCATGACCATGAGGTGGCCGTTCGTGTACGGGTAGGCGTTCAGGATGGCGAAGCAGGGACCGCGGCGGCTGACGATGTACGTCGATTCGTCGGGCTCACCGCAGATCAGGATCCGGCAGAACACGCAAGCATCCGCATCGTCGGGCGCCGGCGCGGACGACGCTGACCGGATGTAACTCGAGCGCCACCCGGCCCACAGCTGTCCCGGACCCGCGCTCACTTCCGGTCGGCCACTTCGCTATGCAGCGAGGCGATGAAGTCTTCAACCGTCACACCCCGTTGCACTTCTCCACCGCGGGGATTCACGCCGACTGTTCCCGCAGCTACATCGTCATCGCCGGTGACGAGCACGTAGGGAAGCTTTTCGAGCTTGGCCCGCCGGATGCGGCCTCCGAGCGGCTCGTCGGCCGCTTCGGTATCGACTCGGAATCCAGCGGCGCGCAGGCGGGCAGCTACGTCGAGCGCGTAGGCGTCATGATCGGCGCGCACTCCGAGCAGCCGCACCTGCACCGGCGCCAGCCACGCCGGGAACGCGCCGGCGTAGTGCTCCACGAGAATTCCGAAGAAGCGCTCGACGGAGCCAAACAAGGCGCGGTGGATCATGATCGGTTGGTGCCGTGCGTTGTCGGCGCCGACGAACTCCAGCCCGAATCGCTTGCCCATCTGAAAGTCGACCTGCAATGTCGACAGTTGCCAAGCCCGGCCGATGGCATCCTCCACGTGGATGTCGATCTTGGGCCCGTAGAAGGCGCCTTCTCCCTCGGCGACCCGATAGGGCAGGCCCGACGCGTCGATGGCCTCGAAGAGTGCTGTGGTCGCCATTTCCCATTCCTCGTCGGAGCCCACCGACTTCTCGGTGGGTCGAGTCGAGACCTCGGCGGTGAACGACTCGAAGCCAAACGCTCGCAGCGTCCGGAGGACGAAGTCCAACAACGACGTGAGCTCGGGGACGATCTGCTCGGGCATGCAGAAGATGTGGCTGTCGTCTTGGGTAAAGCCTCGCGTACGCAGCAGGCCATGAAGCACGCCCGATCGCTCGAAGCGGTAGACCGTGCCCAGTTCGAAAAAGCGCAGCGGAAGCTCCCGGTAAGAGCGCTGCCGGCTCCTGTAGACGAGGAGATGGAACGGGCAGTTCATCGGCTTGGGGTAGTACGACGCGCCTTCGAGTTCCATCGGCGGGTACATGCCGTCGGCATAGAAGTCGAGGTGCCCACTCGTCTCCCACAAGTTGGACTTGGCGATGTGCGGCGTGAACACGAACTCGTAGTCGCTGGTCTCGTGCTGTTGGCGCGAAAACTCCTCCATTACGCGCCGCACTATCGACCCCTTCGGGTGCCATACGGCCAGCCCGGCGCCGAGTTCCTCGGGGAAGGAGAACAGATCGAGTTCGGGGCCGAGCTTGCGATGGTCGCGCTTTTCGGCCTCCTCCAATCGCCGGAGGTGCGCGCCGAGCGCCTTCTCCGTTTCCCACGCCGTGCCGTAAATGCGCTGCAACATCGGGCGATGCTCGTCGCCCCGCCAGTAGGCGCCGGCCACCTTCATCAGCCTGAACACAGGCAACCGTGCGGTCGACGGGACATGGGGTCCACGGCAGAGATCGACCCAACCGTCGTTGCGATACGTGCTCACGACATTGTCGGCCGCGCCCTCCCCCGGGTCGACTCCCTCGATGATCTCGACCTTGAAGGGTTGGTCGGCGAAACGGCGTAGGCCCTCGTCGCGTGAGAGCTCCTCGCGAACGAAGGGTTGGTCCTCGACGACGATCTCGCGCATTCGAGTCTCAATGCGCGCCAGGTCGTCATCGGTGAAGTGCGCGTCGCCAGGCAACTCGAAGTCGTAGTAGAAGCCATCCTTGATCGGTGGCCCGATGGCGTACTTGGCGCCAGGAAAGAGATCGCAGACTGCTTGGGCCATCACGTGGGCCGTCGAGTGACGCATGACGGCGCGTCCTTCGTCGGAATTTGAGGTGATGATCGAGACCGTCGCCCCCGCAGGCAAGGCTTGGGAAAGGTCGACCTCCGCTCCGTCGACGGTGGCCGCGACTGCGGCCTTGGCGAGGCCTCTCCCAATCGCGGCGGCCAGGTCGGCGCCGGTAGAACCCTCGGGAAGGCGGCGCGCCGATCCGTCCGGAAGCGTGATCTCGATCTCGTTGAGCGCACTGTCGTCAACCATGTCTGGGGCGAGGATAGTGGGAGCGCCCTCTCGGCCCGGGTGGGAATATGAACGACATGAGCGATGCGCGCTTCGAGTATGTGGATGTGCGCGTCGACGGCGACCATGGTCCGATCGTCAGCGGATTCTCAGCTCGCATCCCTTTGAAGGGGTTAACGGCTGTTGTTGGCCCATCGGGAGCGGGCAAGACGACCCTGCTGCGACTGCTGAACCGCCTCGACGATCCCGACGACGGCACCGTCCTGTTCGAGGGACGGGACGTCCGCAGTTACGACGTCCTGGAACTACGCCGGCGAGTTCAGTTCGTCGGACAGACGCCGGTGACGTTTGCCGGCACTGTTGCCGACAACGTCGGTGCAAACTGGGATGAACTGCTGTCGCGCGTAGGTCTCTCGGCAACCTTGGGCGATCGCCATGCCGACCTGTTGTCGGTCGGCGAGGCGCAGCGGATGTGTCTGGCGCGAGCGCTGAGCCGCGCTCCCGATTGCCTGCTCCTGGACGAGCCGACGTCAGCACTCGATACCTCGTCGAAGACGGCAATAGAGATCTTGGTGCGCTCGCTGGCCGACGAAGGCCTCACCGTCGTGATGGTCACCCATGAGGCCAGGCAGGCTGAGGAGATCGCCGACAGAATCATCGAGATCGGTGTGCACTCGTGAACCCCAGCACCAAAATCTCAGCTGCGGATGTTGCGCTCGCGCTCATGCTTGTGGCTGTCGCGGTTGTGATCTCGCGGGTGCGCAAAGCCGATCTGGAGGGCGACATCCTCGTCGCCACCTTGCGCTCGTTCGCCCAGCTCTTGGCGATCGGCTTCGTCCTCGACTTCGTCTTCGGCAACCACGGCTGGCTAACGCCCATTGTCCTGGTGGTAATGGTTGGCACCGCGGCCCTGACGAGCGGATCCCGGGCCCGGCGCGTGCCGAAAGCACGGTGGATTGCGGCAGCATCCATCGCAGTTGCCACCGGCGGAACCCTCGGCGTCCTGCTCGCGTTCGGCATCATCCCCGCCGCCTCCCGCGCCGTCATCCCACTTGGATCAATGGTGATCTCCAATTCCATGGTGACGACGTCGCTCGTGATGACCCGACTGCGAGACGACCTGGCTGCTCACCGCCGGG
Source organism: Acidimicrobiales bacterium (assembly GCA_035525375.1). Classification (GTDB taxonomy): domain Bacteria; phylum Actinomycetota; class Acidimicrobiia; order Acidimicrobiales; family AC-14; genus JALZBN01. The sequence goes on along the minus strand of DATLEI010000078.1, from coordinate 20,201 downwards.
AGGTCGAAGCGCGCCTGAGCCTGGGAGAAACCGCAGCCGACGCATCCGCGCCATGGCATCGCACTGCACTACGAACCGGAATGATCCCGGTGATCGACCAGACCAAGGTCGTAGGACTTGTGGCACTACCTGGCGCGATGACGGGAATGATCCTCGCCGGCGCGGAACCAGCGGCGGCAATTCGACTGCAGTTGGTCGTGATGTACATGCTCCTAGGCGGCAACGCCTTCGCCGCGCTAGTGGCGGGAAAGCTGGCAGTGCGGCGCCTGTTCACCAAGGACCACCAATTGATCAAGTCGTTGCGCCGCGTGCCCAGCTAAGCGGTCATCTGAGGAGAACGCCAAGCAGGGACGCAGAGGCGGAGACGCCAGTGCGTTCGGCCGCAGTGTCGACCGCAGAGAGTGCGCCGGGGACGTCGAGATTGGCATCTAGGGCAGCTCGGACTTCGTCCAGGGCGCCGTCGCCCTTACCCGCGGCGCGCCATCGGTCCAGACGCGCCGTAGCGATGTCCAACAGCCCGGAGTCCCAGTCCCAAGCCGCGCCGTGATGATGATCCAGCAAGGCCAGGCGCACGGCCATCGGGTCCCAGTCCTTGATCAGGTCACTGATGAAGACGAGGTTGCCGAGCGACTTCGACATTTTCTCGCCCTCGTACCGCACCATCGGGGCGTGGAGCCAGTGCCGCACGAAGGGTTCGCCGGTTGCGCCCTCCGACTGCGCCGCTTCGCACTCGTGGTGCGGAAAGATGAGATCGCTGCCGCCTCCGTGCAAATCGATCGTCGGGCCGAGCTCACGCATCGCCAGCGCTGAGCACTCGATGTGCCAGCCCGGCCGTCCCGGGCCCCACATCGATTCCCATGAGGGCTCGTCGGGCGCCGACGGTTGCCACAGGACGAAATCCAAAGGGTTGCGCTTTGCCGGATCATCGGGATTCCCACCCCGTTCGGCCGCCAGTGCGAGCATCTCGTCAGACGACAGGTGGCTGACCTGGCCGAAACGATCGAACGTCGCGACGTCGAAGTAGACGGCGTCGGCCGATTGGTACGCGTGGCCTCGGTCCAACACCATCCCGATGAAGCCGAGAATGTCGTGGATTGCCGACGTGGCCGGCGGTTCACTCACAGGCAAAAGGTTCAGGGCGACCATGTCGGCGCGGAACCGCGCGGTCTCCTCTGCCGCGAGGTCGAGGTAGTGCACACCCAGCTCGCGTGCCTTGCGCAGCATGTCGTCGTCGACGTCGGTCACGTTGCGCACGCATCGGGTCTCGTGACCGAGATCTTGAAGGCGACGCTGCAAGACGTCGTAGAGCACATACGTCGCGGCATGACCAACATGAGTCGCGTCGTAGGGCGTGATGCCGCAGGTGTACATCGTCACCACCTCACCCGGCTGGAAGTCAACGACTTCTTGGCTCGCGGTGTCGTACAGCCGCATCACGGTGGGGTCAATCGGGGATGCCGTTCAGTTTCACCACGGCACGCGCCTTGTAGCGGTGGTTCACGCCGAGGAGCACAGCCGTGAACGCCTCGACGGGGGCAGCGCTGGCGAGGCGGCCGGCGTGCAGGGGCCGTAACCCGGGAATCGCGCGGACCAGCTCAGCGACCGACTCCACCGCGTCGTCGTAGTCCGAGCAGATCAGTACATCACCATTGATCGGGCTGTCGATGTCGGCCAGGGTGCGCGCGGGCAAGTGTTGAAAAGCAGCTGCCACTCGTGCGCCCGGCAGCGTTTCCTGGACCTCGGCGGCCACCGATCCCAGTCGGGGAATCACCGGCTGGAACCCATCCGGACCGCGCTCAAGGGCGTTCGCAATGGAGACCACCACCTTGCCGTCAAGCTCGCCGGCGACCGACGCCGCGGTCGAAGCGGCTGCATCCCATGGTGTCGCCACCACCACGAGGTCGGCCCGGGCTGCGTCGACGTTCTCGCCCGGTTCGAGCGAAAGCTGACGATCCGGCCACTTGGCGTGGATTTGGTCGCAGGTCGTCCTCGCCCTCTCGACGGAGCGAGAACCGATGACGATGTCGAGTCCGACAGACGCCAGGCGCGTGGCAAGAGCGCGGCCCGCCGGCCCTGTTCCCCCAACTAACCCGACGCGCACGATGGTCTCCTCATAGGTTTGGCAACGCCCGACACACTGGCACGCCAGGGGCGCCTGCGGTGCCAGGTGGCCTACATTTTAGGGGTGGTCACACCGAGTCGGAATCGGGGTGTGGTCGCGCTGGCGCTCACTTTGATCTTCGTCAGCGCGGGCGCGGTCGCAACCGGACACCCCAGTGCGGCATTCGCCGAGGACGACCTTGCCGGCGCGCAGCAACGCGCCAACAAGGCGGCCCAAGAGCTCGCCGACGCCGAGAACGAGATCGACAAGGCCGAGAAGGCAGTGAACACAGCCAAGGACCGAGCCAGTCAGGTCGAGGCCCGAGTTGGGTCGCTGCGCGACCAAGTCGGGCAACTGGCCCTGCGCCGATACGTCGAAGGCACGAAACCGCTTTCTCGCATCTTCGGGCTCGCCGACGCCAACGAGGTGGTGCGCGCCCAACAGTTCGCCCAAGTCGTGGCCGGGAGCGCGAACGACTCCGTGCGTCGCTACAAGGCCGAGCGAGAGGATCTCCAGGATGAGCTCGCAGTGCTCGACCGGCAGAAAGAGGAGCAGGCCGACGCCGTGGCCAACCTCCGAAAGCGGAGGTCAGCTGCTCTGTCCGAAGTAGAGAAGCTCACCCGTTTGGCGCAGGAGAAGCAGGCCCAGGCCGCACGAGAGGCGCAGAGGAACCAGGCCCAGGCCGCGCCGGCGCCAGCCGCTCGAGGCAGCGCAGCGGCACCGGCACTAGCGCCGGCTGCGGGAGCGGCAGCTCCCCTCGCGCCGATCGTCTCGACCGGCGACTGGATCTGTCCGGTTGCAGGCCCACACGCCTTCAGCAACGACTACGGCAACGCTCGAGGTGGTGGTCGGAGCCACGAAGGCAACGACATCCTCGCCTCCCGGGGAACGCCCATCGTCGCCAGCGTCAGCGGCAGCGTGCGCCACCACAACGCCAGTCTGGGGGGCCGGAGCTACTACCTCGACGGGGACGACGGCGTGCAGTATTTCGGGACCCACATGGATGCCTACGGCGCGAGCGGGCAGGTCAGCGCCGGAACGGTGGTCGGCTATGTCGGCGACGACGGCGACGCCAAGGGCACGCCGCACCTTCATTTCGAGATGCACCCCGGCGGCGGGGGTCCGATCAATCCCTACCCCACCCTGTCGAAGTACTGCTAAGCCGGACCGAGCTGCGGAGACGGGAGATCCGGACGACTCAGCCGAGGTAGGCCTCCTCCAGCGCCTCCTTGCGCGCCGCCACCTCGCGGGCCGAGCCCTCGAGAACCACCTGGCCCCGCTGCAGGACGTACGCCCGGTCGGCGACGCGGAGAGCCAGGTCGGGATGCTGCTCGACCATGAGGACGCCGACGCCGTCGTCGGCGAGGGATCGAAGCGCGGCCAAAACGTCCCGAAGGGTTGAGGCCGCAAGACCGAGGCTCAGCTCGTCGACCAGGACGGCCTTCGGTCTCGCCGCGAGTGCTCGACCAATAGCGAGCAGTTGCTGTTCGCCACCCGAGAGGTTTCCGGCTCGGCGCGCCAGAAGTGGCGAAAGAGCAGGTAGGGCGTGCAGCGCGTCATCGACGCCCTCGTTCGCGAAGCGAGATGCCAGTTTCAGGTTCTCGGCGACGGTGAGCGCCGGAAGCACGCCGCGATCCTGAGGCACGTGGGCCAGGCCCGACCGGGCCACGTCATGTGGACGGCCGTGCACTGACCGCCCAAGCACCGAGACACTGCCCTGGTTGGCCGGGAGTAGCCCGGACACAGCCAAGAGCGTTGTCGTTTTCCCCGCCCCGTTGGCGCCGAGGAGGGCCACGACCTCCCCGGCGCGCACGTCGAGGCTGACGTCGTGCAAGACAGGAACGTCTGCGTATCCGGACGACAGGTGCTCGACCCGCACGACCGGATTACGTGGCGAGGTCGCCGGCGAGGCCGTAGGCCGAGTGGATACATCCATCTCGTCCTCCATTCCGAGGTAGGCGGCCGCTAGCGCCGGGTCGGCGCGCACCGCGCTCGGTGTTCCTCTGGCAACAACACGACCGAGGTCGAGAACGCAAACCTCCTCGCACACCTCGAGTACCAACCCCATGTCGTGGTCGACCAGCACCACGGCAGTTCCCTCGCCAGCGACCGTTCGTAGGGTGCGCGCCAGCGCGGTCCGCTCCGCCTCGTCGAGTCCGCCCGCAGGCTCGTCCAAGAGCACTAGCGATGGCTCGCCCGCCAAGGCCCGACCTAACGCCACCCGCTTGCGCAGAGCATGGGAGATCCCGACGGGGTGCCGGCCGAGTATCCCGGTGAGACCAGTGAGTGTTGCCGCGCGCTCAACGCGCGCCGCCACCTGCTCCCGTCCCGACCGACTCGACTCAGCCGCAACCGCCAAGTTCTCGGCGACGGTCAGGTCCTCGAAGAGTTCCAGCGATTGGAAGGTGCGTGTCATCCCCTGCCGGGCGCGGTGATGCGGCGGCATCTGGCCAATCGACCTACCGGCAAAGACGACTTGGCCCGAGGACGTCGGCCCGATGCCGGTCAGCGCATCGAGCAAGGACGTCTTGCCGGCACCGTTCGGCCCGATGAGCCCGACGATGGACCCAGCGTTCACCTCGATCGAGACGTCGCGCACGGCGTCGACAGACCCGAAGCGCACGGAGAGATCACGCACCTGAAGAAGCGGCGTCACGAGCTGCGGGCCTTTACTCGCGCGCCGCGCCAGAGCCGCGCCCCGATTCCAGACAGACCGTCGGGGTACAAAACGGCGATCACCACTAAGCCCAGCCCGCTGACGAGGAGTTGATACCGACCCCAACCGAACAACTCGTCGATGGTGGTGAACACGATCCCGCCGGCAACGAGCGCGCCGCCGACCATGGCACCACTGATTCTGGCGATGCCGCCCAGGAACGCGATGGCCAGGAACGACAACGAAACGAATACGCCAAAGGATCCGAAGGAGAGTCGGCCTTGCTGGTACCCGAGCAATGAGCCACCGATCCCGGCGATGAAGGCACTGAGCCCGAAGGCGAACAGCTTTGTCCGAGCGATGTCGACCCCGGACGCCGCTGCGGCTCGCTCGTTGGCCCGCGCGGCGAGAAGGCGGCGACCCAAGGGAGCGCACCGGAGCCAGGCGACGCCGAGAGCAGCGGCGGCAAGGACGGCGAGAACGAAGAGTCCGAAGGCCACCCGCGGGTACGCCGAGGCAGAGCCACCCCCTATCCCGAGATTGATGCCGAAGAGTGAGGGCGCCGGTACCTTGCTCCCCTCGAAACCACCGGTAAGGGCAGGATTGCGGAACACGAGCTCCTCGATGGCCACCGCTCCTGCGACGGTCACGACCGCCAGATTGACGCCCCGAGCGCGAATAGCCGGCAGGCCCAGCAGTAATCCGGTGAGTCCCGCAACCAGAGCAGCCAGCAATGGGGCGAGAGGGAAGGGCACGCCGAGGTCTTGCGCCAGCTTGCTGAGGGTGAACCCGGCGACCCCCGCAAACGCCATCTGGGCGAGGGAGATCTGGCCGACGTAGCCGGTGAGCACCACCAGCGAAAGACAGATCACTGCTCCGACGAGACTCGTGATGAGGCCGAGACGCTCCTGACTCCCGAGAAGGACGAGGGCAAGCGCCGTCAACGGAACCCACACTGCGACAGCCACGCCCACCCGCCGGGGCCGCCCGGCTGCGGGCAGCCGAGGCTGAACCGCCGGCTGTCGTTCCCGAATGGATCGGCCGGCGAAGGCCAGTACGACGATGATGATGACCAGCGGGAGCCCCTCACGGAGACCCACGCTCGGTGACCAGTCGAAGCGATCCTGCAGCTTTCCGATCTCCGACTGCGCCATCCCAAGCGTTAGTGCAGCAGTCACCGTCACGCCGAACGACGAGAGCCGGCCCACCAGCGCTGCCGCGAGGGCGGGCACCACGAGCAAGGTGTACGTCGCCGGGTTGAGGCCGGTGATTGGCGCCACCAGGATCCCGAGAAGCCCACCAAGCATCGTCGCCAGTGCCCACGTGCCCGCCGACACCCACGTCACCCGACAACCGAGGAGCGACGCCGCCGTTCGGTTTTCCGCCACCGCCCGGCTCCAGAGACCGAAGCGGGTGAACCGGTAGAGAAACCAGAGTGCGACGGCCGCCAGAACGACGATCGCGGCCAGGTAAAGGTTGTCGCTGCGCACGACCTGCCCAGCCATGTGGACAGGTCGGGCCGGGAGAACTGTCGCCACTGAACGGTTTTCGGTACCGAAACGCAGCACGACGATCGCCTGCAGGGTGACCATCACGCCGGTACACGCGATCACCCTTGCCAGAGGCGACGACTCCTCTAACGGCCGGATGACCAGGGCGTACACCAGCAGTCCGAGACCAGCCGCGGCAAGAAGGGCGATCGCGAGGGCGACCAGCAACGGCGCCCGGTCAAGGATATGGAAGCGTCCGGGCAGGCCGACGACGGGCAACACCAGGTCACCGCTCTGGCGGAGCTCGACGAAGACGTAGGCCGAATACATGGCCATGGCCCCGTGGGCGAAGTTCACCACGCCCGACACGCGATGCTCCATCACCAGGCCCAGGGCCAGCGCGGCGTAGACCGCGCCGGTGCCGAGGCCCAGCAGCAGGTAAGCCAGGTACTCCAAGGGTGCGCGCCTCCTCGCAGTTGGCGGGCAGGCTACCGACGCGGGCGGGCGAGAGAGCACAATGGTGTTCATGAGACGCCGGGTAGTGGCCGTGGGGCTTGCGATGGGTCTCCTGCTCGCGGCGTGCGATAGCGGCGGGAACGACGGAAACGCGGGCACGTCAGGAAAGAGGGCAACGGGCGTCCCTATCCCGGTTGGCCTGATCAACATGGAGGACGCGCCGACGGGTTCGTTCCCCGAGTTCCGCCGGGAGGCGGAAACTGCTGTCGACTATGTCAACAACGAGCTCGACGGTGTGGCCGGCCGTCCCATCCGTCTCGAGACCTGTACGACAACAGGCGCGCCGGAGACCTCTCAGGCGTGCGCCAACAAGCTTCGGTCCAAAGGGGCAGTGGCCGTCATCGGCGGGGTCGATGTAGGCGCGGCTGCGTCGCTGCCCGTCCTTGAAGAATCCAAGATTCCCTACGTCGGGACATCGCCGTCACTCGGCGACGAGTTGACCTCCGACGACGCCTTCATGTTCACCGGTGGCACTGGCGCCGATCTGCTCGGCCAAGCCGCCTATGCGATTGACACGCTGCACGTCAAAAAGGTCGGCATCGTCTATGTCGACCTGCCCGGCCTTCTGGCGACCGCGGTGGAGGCCACCAAGGAGGTCCTCGAGAAGAAGGGCGTTACCGACGTCAAACTCGTCGCGGCCAAGGCTGACTCCCGAGACCTGACGCCGGCACTCTCCCAGGTCAACGAAGGCGCGCCCGACGTCATCGTGTCGGTCTTCCCTCCGCAAGGGTGTGCCCGGATCATGCAGGCCAAGGAGTCACTCGACATCAAGGCCAAGATGTTCTATCCCGGGGTATGCGCCGAGCAGAGCGTATTCGACTCAGCCGGGAGCGGCGCGAACGGGGCCTACTTCGGCACCGGGTTCATTCCGTACACCGACCGCTCGAACCCCGACGTGGCGCTCTACCTCGACAAGAGGGAAGAGGAGCCCTCGGTGCTGTCCCAGGCCGGGTTCAGCGCGGTGATGGACTTGCGGGCTCTGCTGGCCGATGTCGGTCCGGAGGTGACAGCAGAGACCCTGACTGCACGATTGAAGCTCACCAATGCCCAGCCGGGGTTCATGACCCACGACTACACCTGCAACGGCCAGCAAGTCCCGCTCCTGTCGGCGATCTGCAACTCCAACGTCCGCATTCTCCAGTACCAGAACGGCAGATTCACCGACGTCGTCGGCGACTGGGTCAACGGGGCCAGCTTGGTCACCCTCTTTACCGGGTGACGAACGCCCTTCTGCAGTCATGACTTCTCTGAGCGGATGTTCGTAGCTGCAGGTGATCGCGCCGATTCTTCGGCCCTCCTCACGGAGGCGGGTGCTAGAACGGTCGCTCGCGTGAAGGCGCCCAGCGACAAGATCACGGTTGACGAGCTTCAGCAACTCGTGCAACGGGCACAGGGCGGCGACGCTGACGCCTGGGAAGCGCTCTACCGCCTTTCGTACCCTGCACTACTCGGATTCGCGCGCCGGCGGCTCTCGCGCCGCGAAGAAGCCGACGATGCCGTGAGCGAGACCTTCGCCCGTGCCTATAGCCGTATCGGTCGCTTCCAATGGGAGGGCGCGGGTTTCAATGCCTGGCTGTTCGGGATCCTCCGCAACGTCCTGCTCGAGGCCCACCGGCGGGACCGGCGCCATGAGCGGCGCGTACTGCACGCCGGCGACAATGACGAAGACTTGCTGAACGAGCTGCTGCTGCACGAGGAATTCGGCGCCGTGCGAGCTGCCTTTGCGTGCCTGAGTTCCGACGATCAAGAGATCCTGGAGCTACGCGTCGTCGGCGGTTTGGCCGCCGAGGAAGTCGCCGCCGTGGTCGGCAAGCGAGCGGGCGCGGTTCGGATGGCGCAGTCCCGGGCCCTGAACCGGCTCCGGGCCGAGTTGCTCAAGGGAGGCGATGATGGCTGACGATACCGAGCTGCTGGAGCAGCTGGCCAAGGCCCTGCGCGCCGGCGCCGTCGAGCCGCCCCCGGCGCATGTACAGGCCGTTCGCCGGCTTGTCGATCACCAGCGTCCCGTGCTCCGATCCGTCTCGACCAACGTCGGACATCCCGGCACCGTCCGACCCTCCAGCACCGTCAGACATTCCTACGAGCCTTTGCCGACGCCTCGTTGGGCGTGGGCCGACCGTCGCCTCACCATGGTCTTCAGCGGAGTGGCGGCCACAGCGCTACTGGCCATCGCCATCGTCGCCGCCCTCCACATCGTTCCCGGGTCGTCGCCGGCGCGTTCCGAGGCGCTTCTACACGCCCAGAATGCGGCCTATCGGGTACAGGTTGCTCTCGACAGCAAGAACCCAGCTGAGGTAGCCAAGGCCGACGCCGAGCTCTTGCGAACCGCCGAGACCGTGCGTGGGCCGGAGCGCGACGAAGTGCAGCGGATTGCGGTGCCGCTCCACGTCCAGGCCATCGCCTTCCTCCGCGACCACGCATCGGCCGAGGTCCTCGCCGACGTCCCGGGTGCGGTTTCGTCGGGTGGCAGTGAAGCCTCGTCCGCGCCGCCAGACCCCAACCCCCCATCCCCGCTCGATTCTCTGCCGACGCTGATCGCTCCCGACGGAACGGTCACCCCGATCGGTCCTATCGAGCTACCGCCGGTCGTCGAGGGCCCAACAACGACAGCCGCCGGTGCCACCGTGACTCCGAGCGTCAGGATCACCGCCATCCGGCCTCGGCTCAACGGCAATTTCGAGGTGCAGTTCGCTGTGTCCGGGTTCACGCCCGATGCCAGCGGCGCCCCCGACACTTACACAGTGCGCTTCTCCTACGACGGTGGGGCGGATGCCACCACCTACACGGGCGACTCCCCGTGGTCTCTCCCCCTGTTCGAGGCGATTCTGCACCGGCAGGTGTGTGCCGAGGTGGTCGACGCCGCCGGCGCGGTGGTACCCGATAGCGGCAACTGCACCAACATCATCAACCTCTGACCGCCTCCCGCACCGCAGTAGCCAACTCCCCGGCCGAGAGAGTCTGCAGTGTCAGATAGCGCGCGCCCATGGCCTCGGCCAGCTTGGCCGACAACCCGAGCCGGGTCGGACCCTCCTCGACATCGATTACAACGGCGGGGATTGATCGCCGGCGCACAGCAGCAGCCTGCGCCCATGCCGCGTCGAGAGGGTCGGACCCTTTCGGGCCTGACGTGGCCCGGCCGTCGGAGACGACGACGATCAACGGACGGTGGCCGGTGTTGCCAACGTTCCCGGCGGTTGCCAGTTCGAATGCCGCGGTCAGGCCCGCGGCCAGAGGGGTGCGACCGCCTGTGGACAGCTCTCCGAGACGCGCCCGGGCCACCTCCACGCTTCCGGTTGGTCGCAGCGCGACCTCGGCCGAGTCGCCCCGAAAGGTCACTAGCGCCACCTTGTCGCGGCGTTGGTAGGCATCGAGGAGCAGGCTGACGGCTGCGCCCTTGGCCGCTTCCATTCGCCGCTCGGCTCCCATCGACCCGGAGGCGTCAACCGCGAGGATGACGAGATTTCCGGCGCGCCGTTCGCGCACCGCTTCCCGCAGGTCGCCGGCCTGGATCTGTGGCTCGTCAGGCCTTGCTGCCGGCCTCCCTGCCGCGGCCCGCAGGGTTGGGGCGATCGCAACCGAACCGATCGAACCGACCGGCTCTCGGTCGCCGATCATTCGGCCGCGCGAGTCCTCGACCGTGGAGCGACGCCCGGTGGCACCATCCGCCGAGCGCTGGGCCTGGAGGGGCACGACCTTCCGTGGCGCGTCCGGGTTGACCGGGCGCGGCGCGGTCTGGGACTCCGGCGCGCCGCCGTCGTCGGATTGCTCGTCCGCATCCGGAGGTGCGTCGAGCGCCTCGTCGACCTGGCTCTGCTGGATGCCCGGCTCATCGAACGGATCCCGCCGGCGGCGGTGGGTCAGGGCGAGTGGAGCCACCCGACGGACGTCGTCGATGGTCGCCTCGGTGCGGCCCTCGAGGGCGGCAAGCGCGGCCGCGCCCCGGCAGATCACCAGGTCGGCGCGCAGGCTCTCGGCGCCGACTCGTGCGCAGAGCGCGCTGATTTTGTCGGTCAGCTCGTCGGACACCGGCGCGGGCTGGCAGGCGGCAATTCGATCTCGTAGAGCGTCGTCGTCTCGCACCCAAGCCCGATCGAACTCGGTCGGCTGGGCGTCGAACGCCAGCCGGCGGCGGACAGCAGACGATCGCTCGGTGGGGTCGGAGCTGGCGGTGACGTCAACGGCAAGGCCGAACCGGTCGAGCAGCTGCGGACGGAGGTCGCCCTCCTCAGGGTTCATGGATCCGATGAGGACGAACCGTGAGGGATGGGTATGGGATATTCCCTCCCGTTCGACTCGGTTTGTCCCAGAGGCGGCCACATCGAGCAGAACGTCAACCAGGTGGTCGGCCAGGAGGTTCACCTCGTCGACATAGAGCACTCCCCCATGGGCAGCCGCGAGCACGCCGGGCGAGAAGCGCACGTCGCCTCCGGTGAGCGCAGCCGCGAGGTCAATGGATCCAACGACCCGATCCTCCGTGGCCCCGAGGGGCAACTCGACAAACGGCGCATCGGGGAGGAGCCCCGCGAGCCCCCGGGCAAGCGTGGTCTTCGCCGTCCCCTTGTCGCCCCGCAGGAGGACTCCACCAAGACGCGGTTCGACCGCAGCAAGCAGCAGCGCCAGCTTGGCCTCGTCTTGCCCAACAACCGCGGAGAAGGGAAACGCAGTGGTCACCGCGACTCCTCCCAGCCCTCTGCCTCCAGGAGCGCTGATTGGAGGGTCGCCAAGGCCTCTTCAGAGGCGTCCCACATGCCGCGGGAATGGGCCTCGAGCAAGCGCTCGGCCATCGAGCGCAACGCCCAGGGATTGGAGGCTTCGAGGAACTTGCGAACTCCCGGGTCACCCACATACGCGGCCGTTACCCGCTCATACATCCAGTCCTCGACGACCTGAGCGGTGGCGTCGTAACCAAAGAGGTAGTCGACGGTGGCGGCCATCTCGAACGCGCCCTTGTAACCGTGCTGCTGCATCGCCCCGATCCACTTCGGATTCAGCACCCGCGTTCGCACGACCCGAGCCGCCTCCTCGGCCAGCGACCGCACCTTGGGTTCGGCGGGGTTGGCGGAGTCGCCGAACCAGGCTTTCGGCTGCGCGCCGGTGAGCGCCCGGATGGTCGCGACCATGCCCCCGTGGTCTTGGAGGTAGTCGTCGGAGTCGAAGATGTCGTGCTCGCGGTTGTCCTGGTTCTTGATCGCGATCTCGATGGTCGAGAAGCGCCGGCGCATGGCCTCGGCGGCCGGCGCGCCCATCTGGGCTCGCCCATACGACCAACCACCCCAGGCCAGGTACACACTGGCGAGGTCGTTGTCGTCCTCCCATTCACGAGACTCGATGAGCGGGAGAATCCCCGACCCGTACGCGCCGGGCTTGGCTCCGAAGATACGGGGGTCGTCGTCGAAGCCGGCGAGACGGACGGCGTCGTCGAGCAACCCGATGACGTGAGGAAACGCATCCCGGAAGAATCCGGAGATCCGCAGGGTGACATCAACACGGGGCCGGCCCAGCTCTTCGAGGGGGATGAGCTCGACGCCCGTGACTCGCGCCGACTCCTCGGCCCAGACCGGCCGCACCCCGAGGAGGGCCAGTGCCTCAGCGACATCGTCGCCGGAGGTCCGCATGGCGGCGGTGCCCCAGACCACCAGGCCAACCGACTCCGGGGGACGTCCCTCCTCGGCGATGTGACGGCTCACGACCTCCTCGGCGAGGCGGCACCCGACATCCCACGCCAGGCGGGAAGGGATTGCCTTGGGGTCGACCGAATAGAAGTTGCGGCCGGTCGGCAGCACGTGGGCCATCCCTCGCGTCGGCGCGCCGCTCGGGCCCGCCGGGACGTGCTGGCCATCGAGTCCCCGCAGCAGGTTGGTGACCTCGTCAGTCGTACGCCGTAACGCCGGCACCAGCCGATCGCAGATCCAGCGCAGTGTCGGATCGTCACCGTCGTACCGCCAATCGGCGGACTGCGTCGCGGCCACCGCGGCGCGGGCTTCGGCCTCGGCGGCGTCAACATCATGGCGGCCGCTGGCTGCGTGACGCAGCGCGGGGACCTCCCCTTGCGGCAACCGGGTCATGGCCAGGATCAGATCGATCTCCGCTTCCCCTTCGGGTCGGCGGCCGAGCACGTGGAGACCACCGCGGATCTGAGCGTCCTTGAGCTCACACAGGTACCCGTCCACGTGGAGGACGAGGTCGTCGAATCCGTCTTCATCCAACGTCTCGTCCAACCCGAGATCACGGTGAATTTCGGCTTCGACCAACAGCGCCCACACCTGGGCCCGAATTGCCGGCAGCTTTGGGGGATCGAGCGATGCAATCCGGGCGTACTCGTCGAGAAGTGTTTCCAGGCGGGCGAGGTCGTCGTAGGTGTCGGCGCGCGTCATGGGCGGCACCAGGTGATCCACGATGACCGCATGGGCCCGGCGCTTGGCCTGGGTTCCCTCGCCCGGGTCGTTCACGACGAAGGGATACAGGAGCGGGAGGTCGCCGACGGCCGCGTCGGGGTAGCACGCCGCCGAAAGACCTACGCCTTTGCCCGGTAGCCATTCGAGGGTGCCGTGCTTGCCGGCGTGGATGACGGCGTCGGCACCCCACGTCTCGTCGAGCCAGCGATAGAAGGCCAGGTAGTGATGCGTCGGCGGAAGGTCGGGCGAGTGGTAGATCGCCACTGGGTTCTCGCCAAAGCCTCGTGGCGGCTGGATTGCGACGAGCACCTGCCCGAGATCGAGTCCCGGAAACACAAGGTCGCCGCCGTCACAGAACACGTTGCCAGGGGGATCTCCCCAGCTCTCGACCATCTCCGCCTGAGTTGTTGTGGGGAGGCCGTGGAACCATTCCGTGTAGCGGGGGGCCGGGAGACGGCCGGGGGCAGCCGCGAACTGCTGAGGGCTGAGTGACTCCTTGTCGTACACGAGGGCGTCGGCAAGCTCGGCCATCATCGAGTCACCATCGTTGGGGATGCGATCGACCCCGTAGCCGGCGGCGCGCAGTGAGTGCAGCAGATCGATCACCGACGCCGGCGTGTCGAGCCCGACGGCGTTGCCGATGCGACTTCGCTTGGTGGGATAGGCGGACAGGACGATGGCGACGCGCTTCTCGGGGTTCTCTTGGTGGCGCAGGCGGGCCAGGCGGACGGCGATACCGGCGACTCGTGCCACCCGGTCGGGCAGGGTGCGGTAGGCCGCGACCGGCGCGCCGAGTTCGTCACCATCGTCGACGATTTCTTTGAACGAGAACGGCACCGTGATGATGCGTCCGTCGAACTCCGGGATCGCCACGCTCATGGCCACGTCGATCGGCGTGAGCCCCGACGTGCTCCCCTCCCATGCCTCTCGAGGCTGGGTCGCCGCCATCGCCTGGATGACAGGGACGTCGAGCGCGGCGAGGGCTGATGCGTCCCAGTCGTCGTCACTCGCCGAACCCATGGCCAGCACGGTGGTGATGAGCGCGTCGACCTCGTGGTCGGCGAGCACGTCGAGAGCGGGTACCTGACCGTCGTCCCCCGGCCGCAAGGAGTAACACCAGACCGGCACGGGTTGCCCGCCGCGAGCGACGATCGCAGAACAGAGATCGTCGACGAACGCGGTGTTCCCCGACAGGACGTGGGCCCTGTAGAAGATCACGCCGATCTTGGGGCCCGTGGAGTCCTGCGACTGAGTGGCGGTTGGCCATACACCGGTCGCCGGAACCTCTATCGGAGGCTCGTGGGGGAAACCAGCGAGAAAACGAAGCAGGTTGGCCGTGTTGGCGAGGCCGCCCTGGGCGAGGTACTCGAACGCTCTCGTGACGACCGAGGTCTCCGCGGTCGACAAGGTGGCCAGCTCGGCGTCCGGAACCGATTCACCACTGATCGCGATGAGTGGGATCCCTCGGGCCATGCAGTCGGCCCGCAGGTTGTCGAACGGCGCCTCCCAGGATCTGCGTCCTCCCAGCAGGCGTATGACAACCAGCTCGACGCCGTCGAGGCCGGGCGCTTCCTCGAGACTGGCGGGATTGGCGGCGCGCACCGGGGGGAAGCCGTCAGGAAGACCTTCGACGACCGACCGGAGCGCGAGGATCTCGGTGTCGGCGTTGGTGAGAAACAGGATCATGCCGCCGTCCCCGCCTTGATGAGGGCTTCGACTGTCGTGACGTCGAGGTGCGCGTCGATCATGTCGGCCAGCCGATCGATCTGGGTGCCTCGAGCGGCCGCGAACGAGACATGTGCGGGCACAAACGTCTTGCGGCGGCGCCGGCCGACGTCAGCCAGAAACGCGGCGCGAAACCCGTCCTCCTCGAACAGCCCGTGGAGCACGGTGCCCAATATCTGGCCGTCGTTCGCTGTCGCTCCCTCGCCCTCGGTTCCGTAGACGTCGTCGAGAGCGATCCAGGCCATGCCGCCGTGTACATGTCCGTGGTGGATCTCGTAGCCGGTGAGGCGACGCCCGGCGTAGGTACCCCGGCGCTGGCGGGTGACCTTGTCCCACTCGAACACCGTGTGGACGTCGAGCCAACCAAGTGCCTCGACCTTGGCCGCGTCCGACTCGATGTCGTCGGCAATGGACTGACCCATCATCTGGTACCCGCCGCATATCCCGAGGATGACGCTGCCGTTCCGGCGCGCGCCCGCGATCGCTCGGTCGAAGCCCCTCCCGCGCATCCACCCGAGGTCGGACACCGTCGCCTTCGTGCCCGGCAGGATGATGAGGTCGGGGTTGCCGAGCGCGCCCGGCTCGTCGATGAGCCGGACGGTGACGCCGGGCTCGATGCCCAGTGGGTCGAAATCGGTGAAGTTGGCGATCCTCGGGAAGCGGACGACAGCGACGTCGAGGGGATCGCCAACATGTCCGTGCTCGGGGCGGGGACGATGTCCAGTGAGCGATAGCGAGTCCTCGGCATCGAGGGCGACGTCATGGAGATACGGCAGCACCCCGAGGGTTGGCACTCCGGCGCGCCGCTCGAGGTCGAGCAACCCGTCATCCAGCAGCGTTGGGTCACCTCTGAACTTGTTGATCACGAAGCCCTTGACGAGGCGGCGCAGCTCGGGCGGCAGCAGTCCGACGGTGCCGAAGAGCGCAGCAAACGCGCCGCCCCGGTCGATGTCGGCGACGATGATTGCGGGTACCCCGGCGCGATCGGCCAAGCGCAGGTTGACGATGTCGTCGTCGAGCAGGTTGATCTCCGCTGCACCACCAGCTCCCTCGAGGATCACGACGTCGAAACGTGCTCGAAGATCGCTCAGCGCACGCTCCACGATCGGCCCGAGGCGCCGCTTCTCCGTCTGATACCCGGCGGCGTCGAAGTGGCCGATGGGGCGGCCCATGACGACGACCTGGCTCGTGCGTTCGCCCGTCGGCTTCAGCAGCACCGGGTTCATCGCGATCTCGGGCTCGACGCCCGCGGCAAATGCCTGGGCGGCCTGAGCGCGGCCGATCTCGTGCCCGGCGCGCGTGACGAAAGAGTTGAGGGCCATGTTCTGGGCCTTGAACGGCGCGACCTTCACGCCCTTTCGGCGCAAAAGGCGGCACAGTCCGGTGACGACATGGCTCTTGCCCACGTCGCTCGCGGTCCCGCAGACCATGAGCGCGCCGGTCAACGTTCGTCCTCCAGTGCGGCCGCCAGACGAGTGAGTCCGTCGGGATCCGGCACCGCGATGCGGACATGGTCAGGAAGGCCGAAAGTGGCGCAATCCCGGACGAGCACGCCGTGGCGCGCCACCCGCTGACGTAGACCCGGAGCGCTGACGATCAGATAGTTGGCGTCGGAGGGTTCCGGGTCCATGCCGTGCTCGTTCAGCACGTCTTCCAGAGCGCGCCGCCAGGTGGCAATGATCGCCGACCACTCGGGCAGCGTCGCCAGGTCGAGAAGGTCGGGAAGCACGTCGGCGGCGAAGCCGTTGACCGACCACGCCGGCTGGCGCTCAGCGATACGTCGTGCGGTGTCGGTGTCAGGAGCCAAGACGTAGCCAACACGCAAGCCAGGACAGGCGAAGAGCTTGGTCAGGGAACCCACGACGATCGCCCCGCGGTTTGCGTCACCTCGTGTCCAGCGGCCCGTAGCCAGCGGGTAGAACGCCTCGTCCCAAACTCCGGCCTGCTCCGTGTCAGCTGCGAGGCGGCCCGAGGGGTTGTGGGGGTTCGATCGCCATCGTGGTCCCCCGGCGCGTGGGTAAAGGCTGAAGTCGGGCTCCTCGACTGTCCCGCCGCACGCAGCGGCGACGAGGGCGATGGCCTCGGAGCCGCCATTCGTGAGCACCAGTCGTGCCGGCTCCACGCCGATTGCCGCCGCGAGGGCGTCGGTCGCGCCGCGGTGGTCCGGGTAGCGGCGCACCGCATCGAGGTGCTTGCCGACGATCTCACTGACGTCGGGAGCCAGCGGATTGAGGCTCGCCGAAAGATCGAGGACTGCCGCCGGATCGACTCCGAGGGCCGTCGCCAGGCGCGCGCCGTCACCGCCGTGGGGACCCGGCGCGGGTACGCGGAGACTCATCGGCGGCGACCCGCGGCGCGCCCGCGGTTACGGGCGACGAGTGCAAGCGCGCCCAGTGCGGCCGCCAGTGCCAGTCCTACGTCATTGGCGAGCGCGACCGCCCGCCCGATGTCGCGAGCGTCCGGCGGTCGTCCGTCGCCAAACGCAGGCCGAAGGTCGATCCGACCCGCATAGCTGTTCGCGCCACCCAGACGCAGACCGAGCGCGGCGGCGAAGGCTGCCTCGGCGACTCCTGCGTTCGGTGATGGATGAGCAGGCGCGTCCCGGCGGACGGCGCGCCAGACGACTGTCGCGTCCTTCGGGCGAACGGCGGCGACAAGGCCCGCCGTCACCCGCGCCGGTACCCACCCCGCCACGTCGTCGAGCCGTGCGCTCGCCCATCCATACCGCTCGTACGCCGTCGAGTGATGCCCGACCATGGCGTCGAGCGTGTTGACGGCGCGGTAGCCAAGGGCCCCCGGCGCGCCGGCGAAGGCGCCCCACAGCGCGGGAGCGACCACGGCATCGACAGTGTTCTCGGCAACCGACTCAACGACGGCGCGCGCCACCTCCTTCTCGTCGAGATCTTGCGGGTCCCGCCCAGCGAGCGCCGGAAGCAAGGCCCGCGCTCGATCGAGGTCACCAGCATCGAGCGCCGCGCCGACCTCGCCTGCCGCCGTCGCCAACGACCGTCCCGCAACCGCGAGAGCAGTACTCGCGCCGGTCGACCCCAACGCCCAGCCCCCAAGCGCGCCAAGCCCGATCCCGATCCCGGCATGCGCCACCCCGGCGCGCCGGGTATCCCGGTACAACCGTCGCTCCACGGCGCGCATGACGGACCCAAAGGCGGCAACAGGGTGCGGCCGCACGGGCGGCTCACCCAGTATTCGATCAGCGACAATCCCGGCGGCAGCCGCGGCAGCCGTCCCGGCCAACCAACTGGTGACACTTGTTGCTCCTATAGGGCAATAAGTGTCACCTGGATGGGGGACGCACCGGATCACCATCTGGCCGCCGCCACCAGCAGTCCTGCGGTTTCGCCGACCATCCCGGCCGCGCCGAGGACGTCGCCCGTGAACCCGCCCACCCGGCGAACGGCGAGGGCGACAACCACGCCTGCGAGCAGCAGACACGCGACCACCGCGACGAAGCCGCCAAGGCCGGAGGCGAGGATGCCTAGTACCACTGCCACCACAGCACCGATGGCCCCCAGCGTCACCGCCTTCGACGTTCCAGGCGAGCGGAACGACTCGGCCAGACCACCGGGCCGGGCATAGGGCACGGCGCGAGTCGTCACGGCCATCGCGGTTCGGGACGCGCACCAGAGGGCCGGAAGGAGCAGCGCCGACGGCGCGAGGGCCGCAAGCGCAGCCCACCTGAGCAGCAGAACTGTCACCGCCGCCCCTACCCCGAACGCGCCGGCCGCGGGGTCGGCCATCACGTCGAGGCGGCGCTGCCGGTCGAGAGGCGGCAGTAGGCCGTCGGCCGCGTCGACCAAGCCGTCGAGGTGCAGCAGGCCGGTGAGGACGAGGTCGGCGCCGACGACAAGGGCGGCCGCAACCGGCGCTGGCCACGCCTCGGATGCCAGCCACCAGACCCCGCTGAGCGCGAGTCCGATGGCAAGCCCCACGAGGGGGAACCACGCCACAGCCGCAGGCGATGGAATGCTCGGGCCACCGAGCGGCGTCAGGAAGGAGATGGCGCGCCGCATCAGACTGCCGGTTCGAGCGGCAGGACTCGACCGGCAACCACCAAGAGCACCCTGTCGGCGCGCGCTGCGACCGCTTGGTTCACCAAACCGAGAGCATCTCGGAATCTCCGGCCGGCCTCAGTGGAGGGATGCACGCCCATCCCGACTTCGTCGGAGACGACGACGGTGTCGCCTGATCGCTCGGTCAACGCCGCGCACAGAGCGTCGGTGTCGGCCGCCCTCCCGGCAAGGGCGCCGAGCCAAGGACCGAGTCCATCGACGAGGGCGACGCCTTCCACCTGCCGAAGCGCGCCGGCCAGGTCCGCGCTGGCCTCAACCGTCGCCCACCACTCCGGGCGCCGGGCCCGGTGCTCGGCGATGCGGCTATCGAGATCGACGTCGCCGCCCGCTACCGCCGTCGCCACGTAGGTCACCTTTACGCCATCGCCAGCGAACTCCGACGCCTGACGCTCGGCGACGACCGATTTGCCCGAGCGGGCCCCCCCGAGGACGAGGATGATCACGCGCCGGGGCCCCCCGCTGTCCCCGGTCCGGCCAGCGACTGCGCGCCGGCCACAAGCGCGCCGTGCACGGCGCGCGCCAGCCGCGCCCCCCAGATCGAGCGGGGTCCGCCGAAGTCGTGGAGCCTTCCGTCCTCGGGACAGGCGATACAGACGGCGTCCGTGGCCGTGCCCGTCGCCAGAATCCCGCAGTCCCAGAGCGCCTGTGCCTTGGCCTCCGTCGCTGTCGCCACCGCGTTGACCAACGCGGCGTCCGAAAGGCGCTCGGGTAGAACGACCACCAGGTTGATCGTGCCCACGAGGCTGGCGCGCCGGGCCTCGTCGGGCGCGGCGGCCCACGTCGGATGGCCCAAGCCGATCGTCGCCGACACCTCGACATCGCCGTCCGAGGCATGGCGCACGTCGCGCACGTCGGCGGCGGTGAGCATCCCGACCCCCCGGCCGGCGAGGCCCAAGGAAACGCCCAGCTTGCCCAGGTGGTGATCCGGGTCGCGCCGCCCGTAGGACTGCGGAACCTGGGCATTGAGCACCCAGCGCCGGGTGCCGATCCCGCCGCCGTGCGGCGCGGAGGCGACCATCCGCATCGGCTGAGCAGTTCGCCAGACGAGCACCGGGTAGGCGCGTCCGCCTTCTTGACGGGTACGGAGCTTGAGATCCACGACGTCCACGCGTCCTTCCAGAGCTCGCTGGGCCAGAGCGGCCCCCCAGAGCGGGGCTATTGCCACAGGCAGGTTTCCTGGCTCCCGGATCGACGCTCGCCCCGGCCTTCCCGCCCTCTCGAGCCGTGGCC
>DATLEI010000077.1:0-35337 GCA_035525375.1 Acidimicrobiales bacterium | reverse complement strand
GCGTGGTTGGTGAGCCGGGGCCCCACTGCTGAAACCTGATTGTTGCGGAACGCGTTCAGGAGCTCGGCGACGCGGCCAAGATGGCGGGCGTCTTCGCCGAGATCAGCGAGCTGCGCGTGCTGGGCGGCCGCATCGACAACTCTCTGCGCCTGGCCCTCGACCCGCGCCTGGGCCTGGCTCACGGCCAGCCGTGAGGCTTCGGCGAGCTTTGCCCCTGTCTCGACTGCAAGCTGTGCCTCGTCGCGAGCCCGGCGCGCCTGGGTCAGGTCGTCGGGGCGGAATCCGAGACCAGCGGTCTTCTCCGCGAGCAGTGCGAGACGCTCCTCGTGCTCAACGATCATGACCCGTTCGATGTCGAGCTCGGCGGCAACGACCTCGCGCCGCTCGAGCCGGCCTCGCAGGCGGTTGCTCTCGTCCGCGGCGCGCCGGCGACGATCGACCTCAGCCGAAAGCACAGCCCGCTCGTCGCCTACGAGTGGGCGGCCGAAGGCGAGCTCGGCCTCGTGCAACGCCTTCTCTGCCCCGGCGCGCCGTTCGTGGGCCTTCTGGAAGACCTGCCAGCCTTCACGCGCTTCCTTGAGTTCTCGTACAAGCGTCCGCGACCGCTGCAGCGCGTCGGTCGCAGCGGCCGCCAGCGTCGCTTGCTCGGTAACGAGCGTTGCCACCCTCGCTTCCGCTTCGGCCAGTTCCGCGGCCCGGTGCTCCTGGACCTTTTCGAACGCGCCGCCGAGCGCCTGCCCGCACAACGGACAGTCGCCTTCACCGGTGAGCTCGGCCGAGCGCGCGGTGGCCTGGCGCGCCCGGTCGAGCTCGGCCCGGGCACCAGCGATGCGACCTTCGACCGCCGCCAGCCGGGCGCGCGCCGTGTCGGCCAGGGCGCGCGCCGCCTCACAACCGTCCTCGTCTGGAATTGGCGGCTCCGGAATCACCGTGATCGCAGCAAGTGACTGCTGGGCGCTGACAACCGCCTCCATCAACCGGAGCTGTGATTCGGCTTCCCGCCATCCTTCTGCCTCGGGTTCGAGAACCACGAGGCGCTCGGCCGCTTCGGTGAGCTCGGCAAGCTCGGACGCGAGCTTGGCCACGGTCGCCACAGAACGGTCGTGATCGGCGGTCGCGGCCTTGGCCTCGGCCACGAGCCGGTCGTGCTCCTGACGGAGCACGTCGACCTCCTCATGCCTTCGGCGGACGACCTCGAGGCGCGACTGGGCCGCTTCCGCCTCGGCGTCGTGCTGCGTGGATGTCGCTGCCGCGTCTACAGCCGCCTCCTCCAGTGCCTTCAACTCGCCGCGCAGCACTTCCACGTCAGGAAGTACCGACCTCAAGCGCTCGTACGTCTCTTGCGACTCTCTCGCGTCTTTGCGGGCCCGGTCGCGCGCCGCGTCAAGTGGCGTTATGCCGAGCAGTTGGAGGACGAGGCGCCGCCGCTCCCCCGGCGCCTGCTGGCTGAACGCAGCCAGTTGCTTCTGCTCCGCGAAGACCGAGGCCCGGAAGGCAGCGTCGTCCATGCCGAGGATGGAGTGCACGTAGCGCGTCGTGTCGCGCACGCCGTCGGCAACTTGGAAGCCGTCAGAGTCGGCTGACGCCTTCACGTGCGCGCCGGCGCCACTGATGACGCGCCGCACCACATAGAGATGGCCCTCGTGCTCGAACTCCACCTCGGTGATGCAGTCGGCCTTCACGTCCGCGGTGCGAACCTCGTCGTTCGCCGTGCGGGCGCGGCCATAAAGCGTCCACCTGATGCTTTCCACCAAAAGGCTCTTTCCGGAGCCGTTCGGGCCGTAGATGCCGACCAGACCAGGCGGTATCTCGAGGTCGACCGGGTCTTCGTAGACCCGGTAGTTACGTAGGTGCAGGCGGGTGATCCTCACTGGCCGCCGCCTTAATCCAGGGCCTCTTCGACGGCGCGCCCGATGTACGCGTCACCGAGGCTGCGCACCCGATCGCGGTCGTAACCCACGAGGTCTTGACCCTCGACGTAGCGAGCCCAGCGCGCCGGCATGGAGTCGAGATCGGGCAGCTCCACCATGGTGGTCGAATCCGCAAATCGCGGCTCGATCTTGAGCAACAACGCCGCGCCACCAGCCTCGCGGACAGCGCTCATGTCGAGGAGCCGGTAGGCCTCCCGGTCGACGCCTTCGAGATAGAGGCGGGCCACCGCCCCCTCGGGCACGGTCGCAACCCGAACTACCACCTCGGCCTGCAGCTCGGCCGGTGACAGGCCCAGCGCCGATACGGAGTCAAGAGTGATCAGTGGGCGCTGGCCGGTGAGGGGCATATGGGTACACAGGCCGGTTTCGGTATCGAGCACGACGATCCCCTTGGGCTTCTCGGGGTTGTCGGCGAACGAGAAGGTGTCGGTCGATCCCGCGTACCAGATGCCCTTGGCCACCTCGACGTGGAAGTGATAGTGGCCGAGGAGCACCAGGTCGGCGCGCAGCATGCCGGCGTCGACCTCGATTTCGTTGATGTCGGCATGGCCGGGCTCGACCTGGGGCACTCGAGGATGGGTCAGAAGAAGGTTGGTGGCGTCGGCGCTCCGGCTGCGGTCGGCCTCCGCCAACGCCTCCAAGGTGGCGTCCACACTGAGCATCTGGGGGACGGCGTGGACAACGAGCCCGGGCAGCTCGAATCGCTCGTAGGCCATCCGGTGGGCGAAGTGGAAGTCAGTGAAGGTGTCGGCGAGCACCGAGTAGGGGCTTCCGGTGCCGGGAAGCCGAGGGGTGTCGTGATTGCCAGTGATGATGACGACGGGTAGGCCGTGGTCGCGGATGCGCGCCAGTGCCCGTTGGGCTAGGCGGAACGACCGGTAGCTCGGACGGGGATGATCGAAGATGTCGCCGAGCCAGACGACGAGGTCGGGTTCCTGGGCGAGGGCCAGACCGATGGCCGCGTCGAACGACTCCTCGAAGTCGAGCTCGCGCCGGTTGACCCCGTTGTCGGCCGTGAACGTGTAGTACGACCGCCCGAGGTGCGCGTCGCCGAGGGCTGCGATCTTCATCGGCGCACTAGTCGACCAGCGCGCTCACGTTGGGCGGTGCCACTGGACGGGGTGCGGGCGCGGGCTCGCAGTCGCGAACGACGTGGTCATAGAGGTAGACCTTTGCGGGCACCGCGAATGGCGCTTCTAGGTTGGCCAGCAGGCACTCGCCGGGCATGAGTGTCTGGATCTCCGGTCCTAGGGCGCTGATGTCCTGCTTCGATGACGAACGCAGGATGTTGCGGTCCTTCTCGTCGGCCAAGCCCAGAACGAAGAAGGTGTTGAACTGGCTCAGCAACTCACCGTCGAGCAGCTTCGGCTGCTGGGTGACGGCGCAGAGTCCGACCTTGAACTTGCGCCCCTCGCGAGCGACACGAGGGAAGACATTCGACTCCCGATCCTTGTTGCCCCCGAGCACGCGTTGGGCTTCTTCGAGAACGATGCAGACCACCGGCAGATGCTCGTGCGCTTGGGGATCGTCGAGGTAGGCGGTCGCCCAGTAGTCGAGGACGCGCCGGGTGAGGAACGACGCCACCAGTACCTCCTCGGTGGAGCCGAGGCCGCTTACGTCGATGAGGACGACCTTGCCCTCGCGCAGATCTCGAAGAACGGCTTCGCCGACAGAAACCGCGGCATCCGCGGCGACGCACGGAAGCTCGACGATGCGGCGCGCCCGACGATGCACGACCTGAAGCGTGCTCAACGCCACCCGTCCGCTCAGCTCGATCTCCCGAAACCCGGGGAGGTCTTCGACGTGGGAGAACTCGAGCAACCACGACAAGCCGTCGTTGCCGTACTTGCGCTCCAACTCGAACAGGGCCTCTTCCTGCGGACGGGTCCACTCGTAGGCCGTACGCAGATCGTCGACAGTGAGCTCGCCGAGGCCGACGCGCAGACTCGAGGTGTTGGGTAACGATCGCGCGGCATACGTGCGCAGCCGCTCCGCCGCCCACGGATGGCGCGCCAACTCCGACCGGTACTCGCCGTGGGGGTCGACGAGGAGCATGCCGTAGCGCCCCTTGGCCCGCATGACGCCAGCGGCCAGCACCTTCATCAGGTTGGACTTCCCCATGCCGGTCGTAGCAAAGACGCCGACGTGGCTGGCGAGGCTCTTCCCGGGGATCCCGACCTCGAAATCGACGACGGTCTCCCCGCTGCGTAGCGCGCCGACCGGAAGATCACCCATCCGGCTGCTCAAGAACGCGAAGTCGGTCGGCTCTGGCGCGACGACACGCGAGAACTGGGTGGGAAGGCTCTTCGGCTTACGGAACTCTGAACCATCCGGAGTGAGGTAGCCGAGACAGCGGCAGCTTGCGACTCGGTAGGTACGCCGCGATGGTTCGTACAAGCTGTGCGCGCCGGAGTCGTTGCGCCCGTCGTCGGCGAGCAACGTGCCGGCCACCCGCTCGGCCCACCCTGGCTCCCGGTGTTCGGTGCCGTAGGTCACGTCGACGACACGAAAGAGGTAGCGCCGGCCGGTCGACTCGTCGACGGCAACGAGTAGCTCGCCCAAAAAGAGGTCTTCGTCAGGCTCGGCGCGAAAGACGCCTTCCAAGACGTTCTTGCCGAACAGCCGGCCGCGGGCGGTCATCAGTAACGCTCCATCAGCCCGTGACGGTCGGCGAACGCTCGCTCTCGCACCTCGGGCCCGACTCCCGCCCCTTCGAGATGCTCGTCGACCTGCAACCACAGGTCGTGGCGAATCCAGGGCGAGCAGGCCGCGAGGCGATCGGCCACACCAAGAGGATAGGGATAACCGGGGAAGGCGGCGTCGTCGCAGACAGCAGCCACCCGGCCGAGAGCGGCCGCAGCGTCGACATTCGCAGGCAGGTCGATCCGAAACGCGAAGCGGGCGTCGGGATCGAGGCGGGCGACGACAACCTGCAATCCGTAACCGACGTCGGGCCGGGTATGCGCGATGGGCGCCCACCACCGGGCGCGAGGTCCCAACGCGTCCCGTTCCCGGCCGCCTGGGCCCCTTGTCTCCGCCTCGACCTCGAGCTGGCCGATCAACGGCGCGCCACCCCTGGACAATGACGAGTGCTTGGTGACTCCCACCAGCGTGATCTGACGGCGCGCCGCCACTTCAAGCAGATCGGCGAGATAGGACGACGGAATTCGCCAGTCGGGCTGGAGATCACCGTCGATCAGTACGAATGCGCCGTCTTCGGCCTCGGCGACGCATCGCTCCACGGCCTCCCATTCCCAGCGATCGCGGAGCAGGTTGGCGTCAATGGTGCTGTCTGCGGCGAGTGTCAGGCCCAGCCCGGCGCGCGCCGAGCGGGTCTCATCGCCACCTAACAAGTGAGCCCGGATCTCGCCCTCCTCCTCGACGACGCACGCACCGGCGCGAAACCGAACGCGAGAGGCCCGGGTCACGAGAAGCTGCAGACAGCGCGCGTCGGCGACCAGCGCCTGTCCGCCGTCGACGGCCCACAGGTCATCGGGCGGACTTCCCGGTGGAAGGGCGCGCAACCGGATATCGGACTCAAATGCAAGGCCGAAGCCCATAGCGTCACCAACGCCACCCCCGCCTGCGGACAGGAGTGATGCCAGCCGGTCAGAGACAGCCTCGAGCGAAGGAGAAGGGGCGGTAGTGGTCATCACCCCCAGTATTCAAGGCCAGTACGACAGTTACAAGCCTGTAATTCATCCGCCGCTCGCGTCGGCAGTGCAATCCACGAACGCCTGTTCGGCTACAGTTCGGCGTGGCCGCACCTCTGGATCTGCGCTGGAAGCTCGCCGACGACGATCCTCAAGGCGCTCTCTTCGACGAGGTCACCCGCCATCAGGGCAAAGGCGAGTTTCGCGGCATGGAGTTCATCCACGTCAACGCCAAGACCATCATCAACGAGGTTCCGGCAGCGAGCCGTGTGCCCTTCCGCTACACGATCAACGCGTACAGGGGATGTTCGCATGCCTGCCAATATTGCTTTGCCCGCCCTACACATGAGTACCTCGGGATGAACTCGGGCGAGGACTTCGACAAGAAAATTGTCGTGAAGGTGAACGCTGTGGAGCGTCTCCGCGCGGATCTCCGGCGACCGAGGTGGGCCGGCGAGCACATCGCCATGGGCACCAACACCGACCCTTACCAGCGCTGCGAAGGGAAGTACCGGCTGACGAGGGGGATCATCGAGGTACTCGCCGCGGCTCGCAACCCGTTCTCGATCCTGACCAAGTCGACATTGATCCTGCGCGACCTCGACCTTCTCGCCGAGGCCGCGAAGCACACCGATGTCAGGGCCAACTTCTCGATCGGCACGCTCGATGAGGAGGTCTGGCGCGCCAGCGAGCCGGGGACCCCTCATCCGCTCCGGCGCGTGGACGCCGTAGCCAAGCTCAACCAAGCCGGCATCCGCTGCGGCGTCCTGCTGGCACCCGTCCTCCCCGGAATCTCCGACAGCCCCGACCAGCTCGACCTCGTCGTGAAAGCCTGCGTGGAGGCCGGCGCGACTTCGATCTCACCGATCCTGTTGCACCTCAGGCCGGGAGTACGTGACCAGTACCTCGAGTGGCTCCGAGCGACACGGCCGGACTTGCTCAAGACCTACGAGCAGCTCTATCCCAAGTCGTACGCGCCGCGGCGCGCGCAAGACGGACTCACCACCCTGGTCAAGGACCTGGTGGCGAAACACGGCGGACGCACCGTCGAGCCGAGACAATCCCGCGACGTGCCAGTGCGCAGGGCGCCGGGGCGGCGGACCGAGCCGAAGCAACTCGGCCTCGGCCTCTAGTCAGCCAGGAGCAATCGTCTGGTCGTCCTCGCCAGGGTTCTCGGAGCCACTGTCGACGAAGCTTTCCTTGGGCTTGACCGCCTCGTCGGCATGAGCACGGGCCTCCTCGATGTGCTCCTCGAGCTCGTCGAGCTTCTCTTCGTTCGGTGCGTCCTCATTCTCGTCAGCCATCCCGCCTTTTTACTCCACAAAGGGAGCGGACCCCTGGGAGTGAGCTAAGCGGTGAGGCGAGGGTGCTTAGGAGGCCGGCCCCGGGGCCGCTTGACCGCCAGCACCTTGCCCTTGAAGAACAGCCGTCCGCCCCAGACACCGAACGGCTCGCGCCGCGCCAGCGCCCCCTCGAAGCAGGCCTCTTGCACGGGGCATTCGGCGCAGATCGACTTCGCCCGGGCAATGTCGTCGAGCTGCTCCGAGTAGAAGAGCGCGGTGAGGTCACCGGTGCCGTCCTTGCACCGGGCATCGGCCCACGCCTCGTACTCCTCGTCCTCCCACCGCTCGGCGAGCATCGTCTCGTCCCCTTTCTGGGTCATGTTGCGGTCCTGCAGAAGCAATCGGATAAAGGAAAAGGCCGCCGGGGTTTCCCGGCGGCCTTGGGGCCTCACTTCGGATTGGTCTGCGAGCTACTCGATGCAGAACCTCCGCGTGCCCCATGGCCGCCCAATCTCGTGACCAGTGCCGAGCCAATTGGCTGCGTCAACCGACATAAAGCCGTACGGGCGCGCCGAGCCGACCTGGACCGGGCATACGCCCAGGCCCTTCGTCTTGGAGATCGAGCTGCGGAATGCGTCCAACGGAACCTCACTCATATCGAAACAATGAACGAACTGCCGTCACATCGCACCACGTGATCGCGGTGCCGTCAACTGAATTTCGACAATCGGCAGAAAAATCAGCTCCGTTCCTGCGAACATGGACGTATGCCGATGCGGACTGATTGCAAGTACTACGAGAGCCGCACCTACGCGTCCGGTGAAACAGTGCGCAAGTGTGACCTCGACCTGGCGCCGGAGGCGCCTTGGCGCTGCCCTGCCAATTGCGCCGCATTCGATCCTCGACTGGCCGACGTCAACTGGAAGCACGGCACCCTCCTCAGCCCCCCGACGCCGCCGGAACCCCCGGGCCTCGGCGACGGCGCCGCCGAGCTACTCGACGCAGCAGAGGAGATTGTCAACGCCGCCGGTCCCGAGATCCTGGCCGAACTGGGCAAGGCGGAAGGTCGCCCACCTTGGTGGCAGCGATGGCGTCAGCGCCGACGGCGCTGACTACTGGTCGGCGACCCGGCGGAACAGGTCAGTCAGGACGCGGCGGTCAGCCGCCGACAGCGAGGCAACGAGGGGCAGGTCTTCGGCAAGCCGTTCCTGATGAGCGCGGCGCAATGATCGACCGGCGCTGGTAAGCACCAGTCGCTTGACCCGGCGGTCGCCGGGCAGAATCTGACGCTCGACCAGCTTCCGCTCCTCGAGCCGATCGACGATGCCGGTGACATTCGACGCGTCGCAGCCAAGGCGTTCAGCGAGATCACGCATTGACAGCGGCTCCTCGAGTTCCCGCACCGCCATGGCCTGGGCAAACGAAAGATCGAATTCGGCGGACCGTTCAGCGAAGTGCTGCTTCATCTTGCCGAGGACGCCAAAAAACAGCCCCACGAGTTCCTCGGTGGACGGGTCGGTCAAGACCATACATCTCACAATACTGTGAGACATCGACTGTTGACAAGCTCCAGTATCTGCGCGCCGCCCGCTTCGCCCTGAGCGCCCGCCGGGAGGCATGCTGGGGCGATGCGCACCTCTCGACGTCTCACGATCGCGCTCGTCGGGGGGCTTCTGCTCCTAGTCGGTTGCGACAGCGGTTCCGCGAAGGTCGAAGGGGCCTCGACATCAACGACCCAAACCGCCGCTCCACCACCGACAACGACTGCGCCCGCGCCGGCACCGACGGACAACGTCTACGCGGCCACAGCGGCGGGCAACATGAGCCCTACGACGGCCGGCGTACCGACACGGGTGTACGTGCCAAACAGTGAGTCGAACACGGTCGATGTCATCGACCCCGCCACGTTCAAAGTGATTGACCACTTCCCTGTCGGAAAGTTGCCACAGCACGTCACGCCGTCGTGGGACATGAAGGTGCTCTATGCCGACAACACCGCCGGCAACTCGCTCACCCCGATCGACCCGATGAGCGGTAAGCCGGGCAAATCGATTCCAGTTGACGATCCCTACAACCTCTATTTTACGCCCGACGGGTCGAAGGCGATCGTCGTGGCCGAGCGATTCAAGCGGCTCGACTTTCGTAATCCCACGACGTGGGACCTGATCAAGTCGGTGCCAGTCAGCCATCCCGGGGTCGATCATCTCGACTTCTCGGCCGACGGGCGGTATCTGCTCGCGAGTTGCGAGTTCTCGGGCTGGGTGGTCAAGGTCGATCTCGTCACTTTGGAAGTCGTTGGTGAACTTCAGGTCGGTGGCCAACCGATTGACACGAGGC
This sequence comes from Acidimicrobiales bacterium, assembly GCA_035525375.1. Taxonomy (GTDB): domain Bacteria; phylum Actinomycetota; class Acidimicrobiia; order Acidimicrobiales; family AC-14; genus JALZBN01. Next base: position 26,133 of record DATLEI010000077.1, on the reverse strand, counting down.
TGTCACCCGACGGCAAAGTCTTCTACGTGGCGAACCAGTCGGAACACGGTGTCCACATTCTCGATGGGGAAACCATGACCCAGTTGGGCTTCATCCCCACCGGTAAGGGCGCGCACGGTATGTACTTCAGCCGCGACGCGAAGTCGCTCTACGTCACGAACCGACTAGGTGGCTCAGTTTCGGTCGTCGACGTCGGCACCCAGAAGGTCACCGGAACATGGGCGGTGCCCAACGGCAGCCCTGACATGGGAGGGGTGTCCGCCGACGGTAACCAGTTCTGGGTCGCGGGGCGGTACAACAGCGAGGTGTACGTCATCGACACTCGCTCCGGTGAGTTACTGGCGCGAATACCCGTCGGTAAGGGGCCCCACGGCTTGGCCATATTCCCCCAGCCCGGTCGCTACAGCCTGGGCCACACGGGCAACTACAGATAGCAACGCGGGGTCACGGCGGCGGGCTGACGGTTGACTGACGGGTGGGTGTAGAAAATGACCAGCCCTGCGCCTTCAGGGCGCGGATGAGCGGCCGGAGGGCAGCGACAGTCGAGGATCGATCACCACCCCCGTCGTGCATGAGCACGATGCCTCCCGGCTTCAACTGGGCGAGCACGCGGGCCACGATTGTCGACGAGGCCGGCTTGCGATAGTCCGCCGGATCGATGTTCCAACCAAAGACCTCCATGCCCTGGGCCTGTGCGGTTTGGGTGACGTCGGGCGACAACTCGCCGTATGGAGCGCGGAACAAGGTCGGAGCCGGTACACCGGCCGAGGTCACGACCGCCGTGCAGTCGACCATCTGAGCGACCATGTCGTCATGGGCGCGCTTGGTCATGTGGGCGTGGTCCATCGTGTGATTGCACAGGGTGTGTCCGAGCACGGTCTCTGACTGAACCAAGTCCGTATGGCGCTTTGCCGACGACCCAACGACACAGAATGTCGCGGGCACGCCCTCGTCCTTGAGGATGGCCAAGATCGACGGCGTCCACTTCGGGTCAGGACCGTCATCAAAACTGAGGGCCACGACCTTGCCCTCCTCAGGCTGCGGTGGAATCGCAGGGCCAATCGCGGTCCTCGAGACGACTTCGCCGCTCAGCTTCCCGACCGTCTGCTGTTCAACGGGACCGCGGCCGGGGTGCCAGAGCGACGTCACGGCTGGCGGCAGTGGCGGCGGCTCGCCGTACGCCAGCCGATTCTCCACCGGCTCGACCGTGTCCGCGCCGTTCACCGCCTTGATCTGGGTGTCGCGATGAATCCTTGCCGTCGGGAGCACTGCATCGCCGTCAACGGTCAAACTGGCCGCGTTCCCGTTCGGCTCCAGGGGGCGGCCGGTGACCACCGACGTGAACATGCCGCTGCGAAGAACGGTGCCCGAGGCACTCAGCGCGTCGGCAACGCTCCACGTCGGCGAGGCGATGGCGATCTTCTTGCCGTTCACGGTGAGCTGGGGTTTGCCGCCGTCGCTGCTAGTGCACGAAGCGCCGGTTAGTAGGACGAGAGTCGTCGCCAAGCTCAGAAGTCGTAGCCCGCCGCGCACGCCCCTATCGTGCCAGGCGAACGCACTGATCGGGCGGAGACTTCGACGGGAGAACCCGGCGCGCGACACGATGAGCCACAAAGGCGGTGCGGGGAATTGTAGGGTCATGGCATCGAATCGACCTTGTCGTTCCCGGCCGAACCGGCGAGCGTATCGAAGGCGCGCCGTTTCGTGCGCGAAACCCTTGACGCGGTTGGCGCCGCCGGATTCGAAGAGTGCGCCATCCTCCTCGTCAGCGAGTTGGTCACGAACGCCGTGCTCCACGCCCGAACGGCCCCCGAGGTCACCGTGCGCGTGACTGAAGACCGGGTCTGGGTCGGCGTCCGCGACGCCAGCCCCGTGGCACCGGCGCCCAAGAGGTACGGCCTCGAGGCGGCAACCGGTCGCGGTTTGCAACTTGTGGAGCAGATAGCGGCCCGTTGGGGCGTCGACACCGACAGTGCAGGCAAGACCGTATGGTTCGAACTCGATCCCGACAGTACCGAGCGGTACGCCCGAGCTCAGGAGGCCGCAATCCTGGAAGGGCTCGCGGCCATTGAGATCGAACTCGGCGCGACCAGTGATGTGCCGTCGCTCAAGAGCACCGACCACGGCACGGGCCCGAGCGCAATGGCTCCCATCGAGGCAGTCACCCTCGCACGACTCGAGGTGCGCGCGTGACCGACGCCAGCGAGGCGTTGGTCGAGGTTCACATCGTCGGACTGGCGCTTGACACCTATCGCAACTCATCAGCGCACCACGATGAGTTGTTCCGGGAGTTCGCCCTTGTGCTGGCCCGACCGCCGAGCGCTGGACACGAAGTGCCGGCTCAGCTCTTGTCGGTGATTGAGCGACTCAACGAGCGCTTCAGCAGCTTCACAGCATCACCGACGGCCGAACTCCAGGCTGCGATCGAGACGAATGCCGAAACCATCGACCTGACGTATCACCTTCCGTCGGCAGTGCGCGAAGCGGCCGCGGAGTTGACTGAGCTCTTGGCGCGCGCCGACGAGTACTGCCTTCACGGCGACCTCCTCACCGTGGCTCCCCCGCCGGAGGCAGTCCGGTTCCGCAACTGGTTCCTTGGTGAGTTCGTCGCCCAGATCAACGGCGCGGACCCCGTGCCCTGGTCGGAGTATGACGGCCGGAGTGCGCCGGCCTGACCTTCTCGGACGTCGGCTGGATGCACCTGTTGCTCGACCATAGGGCGTAGGAGGTTGCCGTCGTCGTTTGCGAGGTGTGCCTGAGGGTAGGAACTAGACACACTACGGTCGCAGCCCTCGGTTGAAACCCAATGGTCCACATACGCACTTGAGGCACGGGCCCGGCTTCGGCTGGGCTCGTGACGCGCCGGGGTGACCGTTTACAGCGCCGTAACCCCCTACAGTGACGGCTCCAGACCTCAAACCGATCGCCTTCTCCATGAACCGTGCGGCACGCGCCAGTCTCTTCATCGTCATCCTCCTGTTGCTTGCAGCCGGAGTCACAACAGTCGCGGTGCGCGAAAGCGAGAACAGCGCCGCTGACGATGTGAGTCAGGCCGCACCCTCGACCACATCGCCATCAACCACAGCGCGATCGACGAATCAGCCTCCGACGAGTACCTCCGCCACGACCGCCGCCGTTCCCACGACAGTGCCAGCGGCCATATCAACGACAACGCCTGCAGTTTCAAGTGCTCCCGCCCAGACCACGGCCTCGACGAGCCCGCAATCCGCGACGGTGCCAACGACGGCGGCGCCAACTACGGCGGCGCGAACCAGTCCGTCGACGACTGCCACGATGACGAGTCCGACTGCGGCGAGTGGCCCGACCACCACAACGGTCGCGCCGATGATGCCGAACACCGGCGCGCCATCCATGCTCCTCCCCGGGCTCATGCTGCTCGGACTGGGCGCCGCAGGCTGGGGCCTGACGGCCCGCGTGCGGCGCTGAGTTGCCCATGGGTAGCACTCCGGAGGCTCCGCGACTCGCGCCGGGATTGCGAATCTCCGACGTACTGAACGTCCGAGACCAAACCGACGAGACAGGACGACTGCTGCTCGAAGACTCGGCGCCAAAACGGGCCCGCAAAGACCTTGTGCGCGCCGGAGTCCCGATGACCACAGCAAAGTGCTCTTACGCCGACTCGCCCTCGAGGAGCGGCGGCACCATGAACGTTGCCGCGTACGAGGCACTGCGCCAGGACACGGCGGAGATCCTCGACGGCTTCTCTTGGTTCACGACCAACTACCTGGCCCTGTTCCCGCAACGAAAGGCGACACCGCGTGCCCTTTACGACACGAGCCACCTCGGTCTCACTCTCCCGCTGATCCTGTTCTACAGAGGAGTCGACCCGGTTCCGCCGTACAGGAAGTTGCCCCCGTATGTGGCGTCGATCTTCAAGGCGAGTCGCGGTCTGTTCTCTGCGGCACTCGATCTCCTCAACCGACGGGGCCCCTACGGGACCACGCTCGACGCCGCCGAAGTGGTTCACTTCGCTGAGGCAGAGGGTCACTTCGCGCGCCAGGAAACCGGGCGGGTGTGTGCCGCGCCGACGCGGTTGATCGAGCGCTCGATAGGGGTGTTGCTGACCGGCGAGGGGGCGAACGCGGAGAAGTCGGCGTTGGTTGATCTCGTCGACTTCCCGAGACTGCTCGAGTTCTATTCGATCGAGGACGCGTTCGGCGAGGCTCTGAGCCGCTACCGGTTCATGATGGCGAACCTGATGAAGACGGCCCCCCGGGCCCGCCCCCGCGACCTGTACTCCTACAGAGTTCCCGAGGCGGGCGGGCAGACGTTCGGTGACCTCAGCGACTCCCTTGTCGGCCACGCCAACACCCTGCAGTCGGAGCTGAACCGCCTGCTCGCCAGAGCTGACACTGCGCCGGCCCTCACCATCGACAACGTCCTACAGCTGATCTAGAGCTGCCGCGAACCTTTCGGCAGCTTGGCCAGCGCATCACGCACGGCTTCGAGATCCGCAGCACTGAGGGCCAGGAGGTCATCGGGGGGCCGGCTCAGTCGTTCGAGAAGCTTCACCTTCGTCTCCACACCCGCGGCGGTGAGTACTACTGCCTTCACTCTGCGGTCAGCCGGGAGCATTCGCCGCTCCACCAGACCTCGCTGCTCGAGGCGGTCGACCATCCACGTCGCGTTGGAGGCATCGCATGCCCAGGCCTCTGCGAGCGTGTGCATCGGACGGGGACCCTCGGGCTCGAGGACCATGAGTGCTCGCAGGTCGCCGAAGCTCAACCCCATCTCGACAAGATGCTCCTGGACCACGGCGCGATGGAGCTGGAAGTAATTGTAGAGCTGGCCCCAAACCTCTTTCGCCAACGCGTCTTTCGCCGTTGGGGTGCGAGTGGCCACATACCGATGGTACCGCTTCTGTACGGATAGTTCAATGATGCCAATAGTTTCTTCTCCAAATTGCTTGACGACTTCAATCAGTCGCGCGAAGGTGAGGCCATGACTGATTCAGCCATTCGCGTCGAAGGGCTCCACAAGCGGTTCGGCGATGTCGTCGCACTCGACGGTGTCGACCTGAACGTTGCGCCTGGCACGGTGTACGGCCTGCTCGGACCCAACGGCGCGGGCAAGACGACAACTGTTCGTATCCTGACCACGATCCTTCAGGCCGACGAGGGTCACGCCTCAGTGCTCGGTTTCGATGTGACGCGTGAACCGGTCACCGTGCGCCGCCTCATCGGACTCACTGGGCAGTTCGCGGCGATCGACGGCAACCTCACCGGCCGGGAGAATCTCCGCCTGGTCGGCAAGCTCACACAGCTGCCCAAGGCGGAAGTCGTGGCTCGCGCGGGAGAGCTGCTCGATAGATTCGGGCTGACCGACGCGGGCGACCGACCTGCCCGCACCTACTCGGGCGGCATGCGGCGCCGGCTCGATGTCGCCGCCGCCCTCGTGCACAAACCGCCCGTCCTGTTCCTCGACGAGCCGACAACAGGCCTCGACCCCCAGAGTCGTAACGACCTGTGGGAGATGATCCGTGAGCTGGTGGCCGAAGGCACGACCGTCCTCCTGACGACGCAATACCTGGAGGAAGCCGACAGGCTCGCCGAGCGAATAGCCGTGATCGACGGCGGCAAGGTGATCGCCGAAGGAACCCCGGTCGAGCTGAAGGCCCGACTTGGATCGACTGTCGTGGAGATCGGGTTGGAGACCCAAGCTGCAGCCATTGCCGCCGAAGCTGCCCTCTCACACCTCGACGGAGACGGCGTGCAGCGCGAGGACACGGTCGTTCGGCTCAAGGCCGATGACGGAGCCAAGACGGTGATGGACGCATTGCGCACCCTCGACGCACAGGGCCTGGCCGCGACCACACTGGCTCTGCGCGATCCCAGCCTCGACGACGTCTTCCTGGCCCTGACCGGCCGCCACGCCGAACCCGGTGACGCGGCGTCGACCAACGACAGACAGCGAGGTGCTGCATGAGCGCAACCGCACCGGCGATCCCCCTGCCGATCATGACCGAGCCGAGGGGTTTAACCCGGCTCACTGGAGCAGTACGTGACACGATCGCCGTCACCTGGAGGAACCTCCTCGCGTATATCCGGGTGCCACAACTCCTCATCTTCAGCACCATCCAGCCCGTCGTGTTCGTTCTGCTCTTTCGTTATGTGTTCGGCGGCGCGATACCTATCCAGGGCGGTGACTACGTCGACTACCTGATGCCGGGCATCTTTGTGCAGACGGTCGTGTTCGGAGCACTGGGTGCTGCGGTAGGGCTGGCCGCCGACATGCACACCGGCCTCATCGAACGATTCCGATCGCTCCCGATGGCCCGGTCGGCAGTACTCGCAGGGCGCACCACCGCCGATTTGATCCGAAACGTGTTCGTCGTCCTCCTCATGGGCCTCGTCGGATTTCTTGTTGGGTTCCGCGTCCACACGAACGTGCCCAGTGCGCTTGCCGCTGTCGTCCTCGTGGTGCTCTTCGGCTACGCCTTCTCATGGATCTTCGCGACTGTCGGGCTCATGGTGGGCGACCCCGAGACGGCTCAGGCCGCCGCGTTCCCCGTGATGGCCCCGCTCGTCTTCGCGTCCACGGCTTTCGTCCCGCTGGACACGATGCCCGGGTGGCTCCAGGCGTTCGCCGCCCATCAGCCGGTGTCGGCCACCGTCGACGCCGCGCGGGCGCTGCTTTCTGGCGGCCCGACGCTGACACCGGTACTCAAGTGTCTGGGATGGATCGCCGCCATCCTCATTGTGTTCGCCCCTCTGGCAGTGCACCGCTATCGCAAGGTGGCGTAGCGCGACCTTCGGCGCGCCGGGTCCCGGCCTAGTGGTGGCTACCCTGGATGCCCTACAGCCGGGAGGAGGCGATTGGCCGAGAACCGCGGTGACGAACGCAATTTGCGCCACAGGTCGATGCCGATTCGGGCTGGCACCAGGGACATCGAAGCGGCGCCCGAGGAGACCTCCTTCCCCCTGTCTCGGGGGGCGCCGGAGCGCAAGCTCCGACGAGTCGATCGCTACGACCACCACGCCGAAGTCACCGCCTTCGACACCCTGACCTCCACTGGCACCGTACGCATCTCGTTCAGAGCCTTCGATGCCGAAGCCTTCAGATTCAAACCCGGCCAGTTCATAGGGATCCAACTCGAGTTTCCCGGTTATGGCTGGCGCAAGACGCCCTACTGCATCGTCTCGCCGCCGGCCGACGATGGGACCTTTCAACTGTTGGTGCGGCTCGTGCCCGAAGGTCCCCTGTCGATCTACCTCGGATCGCTCAGCGTCGGCGATGTGATCGCGTTCCGGGGTCCACTTGGTCGCTCCATGGTTCCCAAGGAGTTCGACGACGAACTCGTCCTTCTTGCTACCGGTGTCGGTATCGGCCCGTTCCTCTCGTTGGTTCCCGTGCTCACCAACCAAGGCTTCCGTCGTCCGATCCGGCTCTTCTGGGGCCTTCGCCTTCTCGACGATTTGTGCCTGCTCGACGTCCTCGAGGGTCTCGTCAAACGTAATCCTCTCTTCTCCTACAAGGTCACCCTTTCTCAGCCTCCTTCAGGCTGGAAGGGCTTGACTGGGCGGGTCACGGAGTCCGTGCCGCCGCTTCTGCCTACGCTCGGTGGCACCCGATACTTGCTCGTCGGGAACGGGGCCATGATCGAGGAGATGTCGCAGGCTCTCTCCGACCTCGGCGTCGACCGGAGCTTCATCTACCAGGAGCCGTTCTTCAACCTCCGGCAAAAGCCTGACGCGGCGTCGCTGGCTGCGACTCGTTCCCGGTTCGTGGCGACCGACCTCTTCTCGCCCTACGCAGATCAGCAAGGGGGCGGTCTCCTTCACCTCGATCGACCGATCTCGGCGCGCCGGGCCGCTGGTCCGCCAACGAGGTAGCCGACTCCTGCCAGGTGCGGGCAGGACGCGACACGGGCATCCATTCACAAACCTGAAACATCTAGTGAACGGTTCCGTAATGGCGGACCCGTACGGTGCCCGACATGCTCACCAAACTCGGGAAGTTAAGGCAGCTCCAGGACAGGGACACCCGCAAGCTGATGTGGGCGATCCTCGGCGGCAAGTTACTCGGCATCGTGGGGGTGTTCGCGGCGATCAAAGGCTTCGCGTGGGCCTTCGAATCAGCCGCATTCGCCCAAGAGGCCGAGCCAATCGTGCACCAGGCCAATGACCTCATCAGCCCGATCAACACCGTCTGGGTGCTCGTCGCCGCGTTCCTCGTCTTCTTCATGCAGGCCGGGTTCATGGCGCTCGAGGCCGGCTTCGCCCGCTCGAGGGAAACCGTCAACATCATGCTCGAGTGCATCTTCGACACTTGCTTGTGCGGGATCCTCTTCTTCGCGGTCGGGTTCGCGTTCATGTTTGGCACGGGCAACGGCTTCATCGGGAACGAGTACTTCTTCCTTCACGGCATGACCGATGCCTATGGGTCGACGGGTGTCGCCTTCCTGGCGTTCTTCCTCTTCCAGTTCGCGTTCGCCGACACCGCGTCGACGATCACGTCAGGAGCGATGATCGGGCGCACCAGCTTCAAGGGCGACATCATCTACAGCGCCATGGTGTCCGGGCTCATCTACCCGATCTTCGGACACTGGGTGTGGGGTCCGGGCGGCTGGCTCGGCAACATGACGCCTGACTTCCTGAACACGTTCACTAACGGCGCCGTCTTTCGGGATTTCGCTGGATCTACAGTCGTTCACACCGTCGGGGGCATGGTCGCCCTCGCCGGGTGTATCGCCCTCGGGCCTCGACTTGGACGGAGGTTCAAGCGTGACGGTGGCGGGCCAACGGCGCCTCACGACCTGACCATCGCGGCGATTGGCGCGGTGATCCTCTGGTTCGGTTGGTACGGCTTCAACCCGGGCTCGACGCTGTCGGCCATGGACTGGACGGGCATCGGCCGGGTGGCAGCGAATACAACCCTCGCCGCGTGCGCCGGCGGCTTGGTGGCGGTGGTGTTCGTCTATCCCCGCTCGAAGAAATGGGACCTAGGCATGTCGATCAATGGCTTCCTCGGGGGTCTGGTGGCCGTCACGGCGCCTTGCTACTGGGTGTCGCCCATGGGCGCCATCATGATCGGAGCCGCTGCGGGCGTCATCGTTCCTCTGGGCGTCGACTTCATGGAGAACCGCCGGTGGGATGACCCCATTGGCGCCGTCGCCGTCCACGGATTCTGTGGGATCTGGGGGACACTCGCGGTCGGATTGTTCGCGGCCGGGAAGTACGGCATCCCGACAGCAGACGGGGTCGACAAGTCAACGCTCGTGCAGGGGCTGTTCTACGGAGGCGGGCTTGATCAGCTGAAAGCCCAGGCCATCGGCAGTCTCACCGCCGTTGTCGTCGTCTTCACAGTCGCCATGATCGCCATGAAGCTCATCAGGTCGATTCCGGGCACCTGGAACCTTCGGGTCGAGAAGGACGGCGAGCTCGAGGGGCTCGATATCTTCGAGCACGGCACGCCCGCCTACCACATGGAGTTTGGCCAGGGCATGACCTATTCCACCCCGCTCACAACCAATGGAGGGGACAGGCCACCAGTACCGGTGATGGCGCCAACCGCTGAGCCGGTCGGCATGTCCGGGGAATCCGACCTCTGACATGAGCGACCACAGTGACCACGACCCAGGGCCGGCATCACGCCGGTCCTGGCGCCACCTGAAATCAAAGGAGACGAAAAGATGGCTCATCTAGTGACGGCGATCATCAAGCCGTTCAAGCTGGCGGAGGTTCAGGAGGCGTTGCGGAATGCGGGCATGCTGGGCCTGACCGTGAGCGAAGTTCAGGGATACGGCCGCCAAGGTGGCAAGACAGAGACCTTCCGTGGTTCGGAGTACACAGTGGCGTTCGTGCCGAAGGTGAAGATCGATGTGATCGTCGATGAAGGCGACGTCGACAAGACGATCGAGCTGATCGCGGCCACGGCACGAACTGGGAAGATCGGCGACGGCAAGATCTGGTCGATGGATCTTGACCGGCTCATGCGCATTCGCACCGGCGAGCGGGGCGACGACGCCATCTGAGGGCGCCCCCTAGAGGCTGAGCCGCTAGGTTCTCCCTGTGTGCGCAGACTGAAAGCTCCGGTATTGCTGTTGGCCACGGCGACGAGCGCTCTGCTCCTTCTTGTTAGCGCATGCGGCGATAAATCGACTGGCTCCTCCTCCCCGACGACAGTTGACCGCCGGAGCGCCACACAGTTGGCAGCCGACAAGGCGGGGGCCGAAACCGCGATTCTGAAGCTCAGTGACCTCCCGCCCGGGTGGACCGCTCAACCCAGCTCCCCTGATTCAGAGCGCAGCGCCGAACAACGATCAGCAGAAGCCGAGTTCGCCGAGTGCGCCGACGTCGATCCGTCGGTCATCGGCGCTGGCAGCAGCTCGGTGACCCGGGCCAAGAGCGAGGAGTTCAGTGACGACGGTGATCACCAGGTCGAGGGCTCGGTGACCGTCATCGCCACCCGGGAAGCGGCCAAGGCGCAGCTCAGCTCCATTCGCAAGAAGGAGATTCCGGGATGCCTGGCGAACTTCGTCAACCGCGCTATCAAGTCGGCGATCAAGAACCCGAAGGCAGGTGAAAGCGCTCCGACCGGGGTGGAGTTCGGCGACGCCAAGGTCGAGACGCTGAACCTGCCCGGACTACACGCGACCTCGGTTGGCTACCGCACCATCGTCCCCGTGCGCGCCGAGGGCCGGTCGGTCGAGGTCAATCTCGACATCGTGCTCGCCCTCAGCAAGCGCAGCGGGATCTCGATGACGTTCACCAGCTTCGGACCACCTTTTGACTCCGCCGTTGAGGTCGAGCTGACCAACAAGGTCATCGATCGGGCTCCCCCGGACTGAGCACGGCGCGCTATTCGCTGTCAGCCTCCTCGGCCCAGACAACCATCGAGCGCAACTCGCAGGCGCCGTAGGTCGTAACCATCGCCACATCGGCCGCATCTCGACCGCGCCCTATGACGACGCGTCCCATGCGGGGAATGTTGTTGCGGGGGTCGAAGGTCCACCAGCGCCCATCGAGGTACGCCTCGAACCATGAGCAGAAGTCCATCGGCAGATCCAGTGGCTCGATACCGATGTCGGGCACGTACCCCGACACGTAGCGCGCCGGCACGTTGAGGGCACGGCAAAAGGCCATGCCGACATGGGTGAAATCTCGACAGACGCCGGCGCGCTGCTCGATCACATCACTCGAGGTCGTAAGCGGTGTGCTGCTTCCCATCTCATAGTTGAGGTTCTCGTGCGTCCAGTCACAGACGGCCTGTACCCGTTCCCATCCGGGGCGGAGATGACCGAACAGCTCCCAGGCCCGGTCGAGCAAGCGGTCGGAAAGCACGAACCGACTCGCGAGCAGATAGATGAGGGTGTCCTCGGGAAGCACCTCGACCGGCACCTGTCCCGCGGTCTTGTCGGCCTCGTCGAATCGGGCCGAGACGTCGACGAGGGCGTCGTAGCGGATCGTCGTTGCCCCGGGAGGGAGCACCAACCGGTCGCAGAGGTTCCGGTAGGAGTCGACGTAGGCGCGCGCCGGCACCAGCGGCGTCGACCCCCACGTCTCGGAAACCATCTGGTGCTCGCCGTCGAGGCGGCACCGCACCTGCCAGATCGTCGGCGTCGACTCGGCAGCGTCGTAGGCGAACTCGCAGCCGACGTGAAGGCGCAGAATCTCGGGAGGGTCATACATTCGCGAATCCATGGCCGTGGAGCGTAGGGGCATCGACCCCGCAACCCCGAACGGGGGTCACTTTCGAGGAAATAGCACCGGAAAATCATCCCAGTTCTGGGTGAGCCGGCGCGCCAGGCGAAGCGCGATCACGCCGGCCACGGCCGCAACCGCGCCGCCGATGACGCCGAGGAGCTGCACTCCGAGCGCGCCGGCGGCCACCGCCGCGACCGGAGTCGCAACGAGCGCGCCGGCGGCCTCGAGCGACTGGTTGAGCGAGAGGATCCGGCCATGGGCAGCCGTCGGCGCGTACCGCTGCAACAGCGTCTTGACCGGCACGTAGAAGAAGGCAACGTCGATTCCCCAGAGAAAGACACCGACGAACGCGACGGCCAACGACTCCGTGCTGAGGTAGATCGCTGCAGTCGCGCCGGAGACGATCGTCGCAATCGCAACGTACCGTGGCCGCGCCATCCGGTCGCCAAGGCGCGCCAGCGTGAGTCCGGCACCAACCAGGCCTATCCCGAACACCGTCTGAAGTACGGCAAAGACCGTGTCGGACCGTCCGAGCACATCCCTCACATAGAGGGGCTCCAGCACCCCGAACAGACCCCAGAGCACAAACGTGACCGTGGCCACACCGAGGGTCCAGCGCAGCCCGTCGGTCCGGCGGACGAGGGACAGGCCGTGGCGGAGCTCCTTCCATGCCGATTGACGGACGGCATGCGGCGCGGGTCCGACCTTCAGCGGAAGAGCCACGCAAGCGCCGACAAGAAACGTCGCGGCATCCAAGAAGAAGGCACCTGACAGGCCCCATCCGGAGTTGACGACTGCGGCCAGGGCGGGGCCAATGACGATCGCAAGATCCTGGGCGCCGCCCATCAACGCGTTGGCCTGAACCAGGTTCTCGTCGTCGACGATGCGGGGCGGCAACGCATCGAGGGATGCGGTACCCAGCTGCTCGATAAGGCCAAGCGGCAAGGCCAGCACGATGATGGTCTCGTAGCTCTGGGCTTGGGTGAGGCCCAAGGCGGCGAGAAAGCCGAGGCAGTTGGCGAGGACGAGCGTGCGCTTGGGCCCGAGCCGGTCGATGGGCACCCCGAGGATGGGCCCGAGCACGACGCCGGGCACGGACAACACGACGAACAGCACGGCCAAGTCGCCCGCGTCGGCGTCGAACTTGAATGCTGCGAATCCCCAGATGGCAATGAGCGCAACCCAGTCGCCGACGGCGTTGACCGTCTGACCGGCAAGGAGGGTCTTGAACCCAGGAACGCGAAGGACGCGCATGGCTGGACGGTACCGGCGAGACGCGGCGCGCCGGCCACATTTTGATCTAGAGCTGGCCGCAGACCTTGAAGCCGTAAGCGAATGTCACGCGGCGGAGGCGCTTGGCCCTGGCCTCCAGCGAGTCGAACTTCTGCTGGATCACCACCTGGTCGTCGATCGCCTTCGCGGCCACCACCCCCCGGAGGTCAGCGAGCAGCTCGTCGTAACCGACGAGGATCGCAGGCAATTCGATGTCACCGGGCGGCGGGGGCAAACCATGGAGGTACGCCAGCATGGCCTCGAAGTCCGGCAGCGCCTCGGTGGCCGCCGCAGCCTGGTCCTCGCGAGCGAGCGGCTCGAGAGCGTCCAGACGCTGACTAAGGACCTCGCAACGGGCGTCGGCCTGCCGGATGAACTTTTTCTTCACTTCCGCTCGCTTGTCCGACGCCGAGGGGCCGGTGCTGCAAGCAGCCGTGGCCAGACCCACTAGGCCCACCAGGCCCACCGCGGCGCGGAGGCAGCGTCGGCGGTCCGAGCGGCCGAGAGCGGGAGGCATCGTTACGGAATCTGGCGGCGCGTCGGCTCGCGACCCGGAGGCTGGTGCGGCGGCTTGTGCGCCGGGCCGGCCGGGATCACCTGCGTCACCGGCTTCTCTCGGGCGACAGTGATCGATGTGCCGTGATGGGTGATGTCGAGCGGCGCCCCTTCGACAAGCGAGTACTTCGCCTCCCGCTGATGCACGTCAACCTTTAGTCGCCGGCCTTTGAAGCACAGGCGGAAGACGAGCCGGGTCAGTCGCTGCGGCAACCGGGGCGAGAACGACAGGGCGCCGCCATAATCGCGGAAGCCGCCGAATCCGGCCACGGCTGCGATCCACGCGCCGGCTAGCGACGCGATGTGGACGCCGTCGCGGGTGTTGTGCTGGATGTCGCCGAGGTCCATGAGGGCCGCCTCGCCGAAGTAGTCGTGGGCGAGCTCGAGATGGCCCACCTCGGCCGCGACGACCGCCTGCACACAGGCCGACAGCGATGAGTCGCGCACCGTAAGCGCCTCGTAATAGTCGAAATCGCGCAGCTTCTCCTCGGGCGAGAACGCGTCCCCCCGCATGTAGAGAGCCATGACCAGATCGGCCTGCTTGACGACCTGCTTCCTGTAAAGATCGAAATAGGGAAAGTTCAGGAGGAGCGGGTACTTCTCCGGCGGCGTGTTGTCGAAGTCCCATACCCCGTGGTCGGTGAAGCGCTCCGCTTGGGGATGCACTCCGAGCGATTCGTCGTAAGGGATGACAACAGCCGAGGCGGCGTCAGACCAGCTTGCCGCTTCCTCGGTGTCGACGCCGAAGCGCTTTGCTAGCGCCGGGTAGCGGGCAACTGACTCGGCCGCGGCGAACAGATTCGACTGGGCCATCAGGTTGGTGAAGACGTTGTTATCGGCGATGGAGCTGTACTCGTCTGGGCCCGTGACACCATCGATCCGGAACCGGCCCTTGGCGTCGTGGTGACCAAGCGACCGCCACAGTCGCGCCGTCTCGACGAGAAGCTCGAGGCCCACCTCCTCTTCGAAGGGGTCGCCGTCCTCGGCGGCCGCCTGATAGCGAGCGACTGAGAACGCGATGTCGGCACCAATGTGGAATGCGGCCGTTCCCGCCGGCCAGTAGGCCGAGCACTCCTCACCGTGGATCGTGCGCCACGGGAACGCCGCGCCCTTGAGTCCCAGAAGGCTGGCGCGCTCTCGGGCTAGATCGATAGTCGTATGTCGCCAGCGCAGGGCATCGGCGGCTGCGCTCGGAGCCGTATAGGTCAACACCGGGAGCACGAACGCCTCCGTGTCCCAGAAGGCGTGCCCGTCGTAGCCCGGGCCAGTCAGCCCCTTGGCCGAGATGGCCCGCTGCTCGGCGCGCGCACCGGCCTGGAGAATGTGGAAGAGGGCGAAGCGCACGGCCTGTTGCAACTCGGTGTCGCCTTCGAGCTCGACGTCGGCCCGTTCCCAGAAGTCATCGAGGAACTCGCGCTGGCCGGCGAGCAGTCGGTCCCACCCGGCGTGGTTCGCGCCGGCCACCGCCGCCTCCACCTGGTCTCGCACCGCCGGCAATGACCGCTGGCTCGACCAACCGTAGGCGAGGAACTTGACGATGCGCAGCCGTTGACCGGGCTTGAGGTCGGCGGCGAACGTCACTCTTCCAAGGTCGGGCCGGCTTACGGCCGACGTCTGTACCTTGACCGGAGAATCCACGACGTGGTCCATCGCCGCTGCCATCCGCAGCTCGCTGGCCTTGGTCGAGTGCACCAAGACGGCACGGCACTCGTCGTGGAAGTACGACTCCGACTTGAACGGGGACGACAGCGCCGCCGCGGCGCGTGGATCCTTCGACATCGCCATCGGCATGGGCTCATTTGCCACCAGCTCGGACTGGGCAACCACGCTGGCACGGTCGTCGAGGGGCTCGACCTCATAGAGGATGGCAGCGACGGCGCGGTGCACGAACGACACAAGGCGCACCGACGACACCCGCACTCGCTGGCCGGCCGGCGACACCCAGTCGACGTGACGGCGCAAAACGCCGGCGCGCAGGTCGAGGACGCGTTCGTGACTCTCAAGGTGGCCGTAGCGGACGTCGAACGGCTCGTCGTCGAGGAGCAGGCGGATGACCTTGCCGTTGGTGACATTGATCATCGTCTGGCCGTCTTCGGGGTACCCGTACCCGGCCTCGGCGTAGGGCAATGGCCTCGTCTCATAGAAGCCGTTCAGATAGGTGCCCGGCAACCCGTGCGGCTCACCCTCATCGAGGTTGGCGCGCATGCCGATGTGACCGTTCGCCAGGGCGAAGACCGATTCACTCTGCGCGAGGACGTCGAAGTCGAGTGCCGTTTCCCGAACCGCCCAGGGCTCGACCGGGAACCGGGGGTGCTGGATCACGACGTGCCCGCCGCCCTGCCGGGGTCTGCGCCACGAGGTTCGAGGAGTTCAGCTAGGTCTTCGACGACAACGCCCGCGCCGTGTTCCCTCAAGGCGTCGGCGTGACCCTGGCCCACCCGATCGACGCCAATGACGGCGCCGAAGTTGCCGGCGCGCCCGGACTCGACACCGGCCAGCGCATCTTCGAACACGGCCGCGTGCTGTGGCTCGACACCGATCGCTTTCGCGCCGGCCAGATAGGTGTCGGGCGCGGGCTTACCGGCGAGGTGCTCTCGCTCGGCGACGACACCGTCGATACGGGTGTCGAAGAACTTGTCGATGCCGGCGGCATGAAGCACGTCCTTGCAGTTCGTGCTGGACGAAACCACGGCGCGCGGCAGTCCCGCCGCTTCGGCTGCTTCGAGATAGCGCACCGACCCCGCGTACGCGTCAACGCCGTCTTCCTTGATCTTCTTCAGTACCAGCTCGTTCTTGCGGTTGCCGAGCCCAATCACGGTCTCGGTATTCGGCGGATCGCGCGGGTCACCCCGGGACAGCTCGATTCCCCGGGACGCCAGGAACGACCGGACCCCATCGAAGCGAGGCTTGCCGTCGACGTACTCGCCGTAGTCGTGCACGGTATCGAAGGGAACGTATTGCTCACCGAGCTTGGCCGCCCGCTGGCGCAGATACTCGTCAAACATCTGCTTCCACGCCGCCGCGTGCACCTTCGCCGTATCGGTCAAGACGCCGTCGAGGTCGAACAACAGCCCCCGCACACCTTCTGGTAGTCCGAGCACCCCGGGCAACGTAGTGCCTCGGCTTCGAAATTTCCTAGCGGCCGGTCGTAAGCTGAATCCGGAAGATGTTCCTCAAGCGTCTCACTTTCATCGTCGCGCTCGTCCTTCTGGGCTCGAACTGCGGGTCGTCGAATGAGGATGGCGTCGCGACTCCACGACTGCTGCGTGTCGACACCACCGTCGCGCCGGTCACTGACATCGTCCGCCAAGTCGTGGGTGACCGGGTGGAGCTCGTCGAGCTCATCCCCGCGGGTGTCGACAGCCACACCTTCGAGCCTTCGCCATCGACGGCAAAGGCGCTGAGCCGAGCCGATGTGCTGTTCGTAGCCGGCCTGCACTTGGAGGACTCGACGCTGGAACAGGGCCATGCCAACCTGCCTGAACCCGTCGTCATCCCTGAGGCGCCCGAGGACGGACTCGGCCCCGGCGCGCGCGGGTCGGAGATCATCCAACTGGGCGATATGACGCTCGCCCCTTCGGAGTACGCCTTCGACGCCACCTTCCCAAGGTCGGGCGGGGATGCGAATCCGCATCTGTGGATGGACCCTCCCTACGCCAAGAGGTGGTCGGAGATCATCCGGGACGTCATGGCGCGGCGAGACCCGAACAACGCGGGCTACTACGCAATCAATCAAGCTCGGTTCGCCGGCGCGATTGACCAGCTCGACACTGCCGTCGCGACATCGATCAATACGATCCCCGCCGCCAAACGCAAGTTGCTGACCTACCACGACAGCTTCGCCTACTTCGCCCGGCACTACGGCATGGAGGTCATCGGCGCGGTACAGCCGTCG
This sequence comes from Acidimicrobiales bacterium, assembly GCA_035525375.1. Taxonomy (GTDB): domain Bacteria; phylum Actinomycetota; class Acidimicrobiia; order Acidimicrobiales; family AC-14; genus JALZBN01. The sequence continues at coordinate 8,745 of DATLEI010000077.1, read as the reverse complement.
GATTTCTCCGAACCCAGCCCGAAGGATGTGCGCGACCTTGTCGCCCAAGTGCAGGCGACCAACGTACCGGCCATCTTTGGGTCCGAGGTCTTTCCCTCGAGAGTGCTCGAGGAGGTGGGCCGCTCCTCCGGTGTGCGCTACGTCGACAAGCTCCGCGACGATGTACTTCCCGGGGGCCCGACGGATCCCGGTCACACCTACGTGGGACTGATTGTCGACAACGTCCGCACGATCGTGAGCGCCCTCGGTGGCGACCCATCGGCGCTCGGCTCAGTGCCGACGGCGAAGACGTGGCAAGCGTGACATCCGCGCCGGCACCGTTACCAGTGTCGACTCCACTCGTGGAGTTCGACGGCGCCGCCTTCGCGTACGGCGACGATGAGGTTGTCGTCGACGCGACCTTTCACGTTGGCCCGGGCGCCATGGTCGGCCTGGTGGGGCCTTCGGGATCCGGCAAGACAACACTGCTGCGTGCCCTGCTCGGTCAGCTGCGCCCGGTCCGCGGCGCGGTGCGGGTTGCGGGGCGCGCCGTCCGGAGACGACCGAGTGGTCGCGTCGGCTATGTGCCCCAACTCGAGACGATCGACTGGCAGTTCCCGATAACGGTTGCCGAGGCGGTGTTACTGGGTCGGGTGAATGATTCCGGCCCGCTCCCCTGGCCTCGCGCAGGTGACCGGCGCGACATGGAGGAACTGCTCGGCCGCCTGGGAATCGCCGACCTCGCCGGGCGCCACATCCGTGCCCTCTCTGGCGGCCAGCAACAAAGGGCCTTCCTGGCCCGCGCCCTTCTGCGGCGGCCGGAGCTGGTCGTGCTCGATGAGCCCACGTCAGGGCTCGACGTGACGACGCGCCAGGAAATGCTGATGCTGCTTCGCGAAGTCAACCGCGACGGCATTGGCATCGTGCTTACGACCCACGATCTCAACGGTGTGGCGGCGGGGCTTCCCGAGCTGGTGTGCCTCAACCGGCGCGTCATTGCCCAGGGCGCGCCGGAGGACGTGTTCACCTCCGAGATTCTTCGGGAAACGTTCGGGTCCGAGATGATCGTCTTCCGTCACGACGGCACGCTGATCACCGCGGACGCCCCTCCCCACGTCGCTGAGCACACCCACCACGTGCACCTGCACCACGGGCCGCCCCACGACCCAGAATGATCGACTGGCTCACCGAACCATGGCAATACGAGTTCTTCCGACGCGGCATCTTGGCGGCCACGATGGCGGGGGCGCTGACCGGTCTCATCGGGATCTATGTCGTGCTTCGGCGGATGAGCTACATCGGTCACGGGCTGTCCCACGCCATCCTCGGCGGCACCGTCGTCGGGTACCTGGCCAACTACAACTTCTACGCCATCGGCGCTATCTGGGGTGCCATATCGGCACTGATGGTCACGGGGCTGGCGCGCACCCGCAAGATCGGGGCGGACGCCGCGATCGGCATCGTGACGACAGCGTCCTACGCCATTGGCGTCGCGCTCATCAGCCAAGGCAACCACTTCACTCGCAACTTCGAGGCTGCGTTCTTCGGCAACATCCTCGGTGTGACGTCCGGCGAGGTCTGGGTGCTCGCCGCCGTCAGCGTGGCCGTGGCCATCACGTTGTTCTTCCTCTACAAGCAGTTGCTGTTCGTCACGTTCGACGTCGAGGTGGCCGCCACCTACGGCGTGCGTACCGAGGTCGTCGACATCGTCTTCGCCCTCGTGCTCGCCGCCGCGATCATCGCCACCATGCGCATCCTCGGCGTCACCTTGATCGCCGCCGCCATAGTCACGCCGGCCGTAGTGGCGCGCCTGTCAACCGACTCATTCGGCCGGATGCTCGCCCTATCGACCGCCGTCGGCGCGCTGTCAGGGTTCGTCGGGATGTACGTCAGCTACCACCTCGACATCGCCTCCGGCGCGACAATCACCTTGACCGGCGCGGCCGTGTTCGCAGTGGTCTACGTCGTCGGCGCGGCGCGCGGCGTGCGGCGTGGCCGAGGTTTGCGGCTCAGCGCCCGCTGAGCGACGCCCCAGCCACAATCCTCTCGCTTGCAGTGGCCTGCGGCGGGAGGGCGGCGAGCGCCTTGTGGATGTCGGTGCGGTTCACTGGTTTGGCCAGGCAGGTGTCGGCGCCTTCGGCAAGTACCCGTTGCACTGTCGAAGGATCCAGGTCGAAGGAACAAGCGACAATCCCGAGATCCGGGAAGCGCTTGCGGAGGGCAGCGACAGTCGCCAGGCCCTCCGGAATTGGCATCTGGATGTCGACGACGACAGTGTCCGCCCGTTCCCTGTCGACTACCGCCAGCGCCGCCAGCTCGCAGTCGGCCTCGCCGACGAGAATGGCCCTCGCATCGTCACCTCTGACCACAAGGCGCATGAGTTCGCGCCGGTTGTCTCTCGAGTCGACGAGGACGACGCGCCGTGCGGTCGCCGACATGATTTCGGTTGACATGATCAAGCCTCGTCAGAGCAGATAGAAGGGCCGGGGGTCGGTTGGATACGACGTCGAACGACTCGTCGTCGTGAATCCCGTCGGGCGAGCATGACCATCAGAGTGCCTAAGGCGGCTGCGACTGCACTGGCACTCGCCTTCACTGACAGCGAGGAACCCGTCAACGCAAGACCCGATGAGCCAGAGGAACCTTTGGGTGCCCCGCCACCAGCCCCAAGGGGAGGCCCACTCGACGTAACAGTGCCGGTGGTGGCGGCGGTGTTCGGCTGGGTCGTGGTCGATTCCGCCGTGGTGACGGTCTGAGCAACCGCGGACGTCGTAGTGGGTGCAACTGTGGATGTCGTTGTGGTCGGCGCGATCGTCGATGTCGTTGTGGTCGGCGCGATCGTCGATGTGGTTGCCGGCGCGGTCGTGGTCGGCGCGATCGTCGATGTGGTTGCCGGCGCGGTCGTGGTCGTCGCCGGCGGGGCGCATGCTGGAAGAGAGATCACGTTGGTGTCCAACGTCGTCGACGCATTCCGAGTTAGCACGCGACCGGCGACTACCGCGCCCGTCTGAACCTCGATCGATGTGAGGGCAAGGATCGTCCCCACGAAGGTCGATCCGACGCCGAGGGTCGCCGAGCTGCCCACCTGCCAAAAGACGTTGCAAGCCTGAGCGCCATTTGTGAACAGCACCTTGCTGTTGGTCGCCGTGATCAACGTCGACCCAACCTGAAAGATGAAGACGGCGTTCGGGTCACCCTGGGCGTCGAGCGTGAGAGTGCCAGTGATCGCGAACGAGGACGGTGACTTGTAGACCCCGGGCGTGAGGGTCGACCCGCCCAGGTCGGTCGGCCCCGCGTACGTGACGGTCGGCGCCCGACCGGCAGCGTCGTTGTAGGCGATGGTCAGGTCGTCTTGCGCTCCACAGGCCACGGCGTCGGCCTGGTGCGTCGCGCCGTTGACAATGCCGGGGGGGAAATTTGTGACCGACGGCGTTGGACACGTTCCGAGATCGCCGTTGACGATGGTGGGCCCCGTGTTGGTGACACCGGCCCCGCCGAGGACAGCGAAGGCTCCTGCCGTTCCGAGCCCTACCGGCGCTTGCGCCGCGCCCACGACCGTTGCGGTCAGGAACGTCCCAACGCCCAGCGTCAGGGTGACGGCGAGCAGCAATCCACCTTGTGCTCTGTAGCTGCGCTTCCCTCGAAAACGAGTCACTGCACACACACCCTTCGCATTGGCCAAATGCTTGACCGCTGCGCCGCCAGGGTCCGGGGGAGCGCCTCATGATCCTAGACCCAAGCGGCCTGATCTATTCGGGCGACTTATCTAACGCTGCCTATGGGTCGATAATGGACACATGGTTACGGACCGGGCATCCGCCATTCCGGTGCTGGCAGGCGCCCTGACGGTCGGCGCCGGGCTCGTTCACGCCTCGGCTGCGGGTACCCACGGCGACAACTCCACCATGGTCGCCCTCATGGCGGTGACGGCCGTCGTGCAAGTGGCGATAGGAATGGTCGGCGCCACCCGACCGAGCCGGCCGGCCTTGGCGGTCCTGGTCGGCGTGAACCTGATCGCCTCGGCGGCATGGATCCTCTCTCGCACAAGTGGGCTACCTGTCATCGATGCGCTCGCCCAGCCCGAGGCCGTCGGGCTACAGGACCTGACCGCCATGGTTCTCGAATCGACCGGTGTCGTGGTCGGAGCCATCGCCTTTGCCGCCGGTAGCAGCAGGAAGCCAATTGGATTCTCCCCGCTCTGGACGCTCGCCCTGGTGCCGGCGCTGATCGGCATGACCGCGCCGCACACCCATGCTGAAGGTCACGAGCATGGTGCGGGGGGCTCGGGTCACGTGGCTGCCCACGAGCACGTTGCCGCCGACCTGGCCGGTGACCCTATCTTCGCCGGCGCGAATACCGACCACGCGTCCGAGAAGGAACTCGAACGGGCCAAGGCGCTCATAGAGTCCACGCGCGCCGCCGCTCGCCCGTTCACGGACAAAGCCGCGCTCACGGCGGCCGGTTATCGCTCGATCGGCGACGGCTTCCCGTTCACGACCCATGAGCACTTCATCAATGCCGACTACCTGAACGACGGGCGCGAGGTCGACCCGAACCACGTCGAGTCGTTCGTCCTAGAGGGGACCGGGCCCGGCGCGCCGGTCGTGTCCGCCATGTACATCCTCGAGAAGGGCGAGACGATGGACGACGTCCCCGACATTGGTGGAGACGTGACGACTTGGCATGACCACCAGGACCTGTGCTGGGACGAGTCGGGGGTGCGCCTCGCCGGCGTCTTGATGAACGGACGCTGCTTCCCCTCCGGCACCCTTCGCCCGACACCGCCGATGCTCCACGTCTGGCTCGCCGACAACAAGTGCGGACCCTTCGCCGGCATCGAGGGGCACCCGGCCGCCGCGTGCGCAGCCGGGCACACCCACTAACTGTCGTCGGTCAGGCGAGGTCGAAGCGATCGAGGTTCATGACCTTGTCCCATGCGGCGACGAAGTCACGCACGAACTTCTCCTTTGCGTCGTCTTGGGCATAGACCTCCGAGATGGCGCGGAGCTGTGAGTTCGAACCGAAGACGAGGTCAACGGCGGTAGCGGTGCGCTTCACCTCGCCCGTGGCGCGGTCGTGACCTTCGTACACGTTCTCGGACGAAACCGACGACTTCCATTCGGTCCCCATGTCGAGCAAGTTGACGAAGAAGTCATTCGTCAGCGCGCCAGGTCGATCAGTGAAGACGCCGTGTTCGGTGTCCCCGAAGTTGGCGTTCAGCGCCCTCATGCCGCCGACCAACACCGTCATCTCTGGAGCGGTCAAACACAGCAGGTTGGCCCGGTCGAGCAACAGCGTCTCCGGGGGCAACTTCTCTCCAGGGTGGAGGTAGTTGCGGAACCCATCGGCCCTCGGCTCGAGCACGGCGAACGTCTCGGTGTCCGTCTGCTCCTGGGAGGCGTCGGTGCGGCCCGGCGCGAATGGCACGACAACGTCGTGGCCGGCGTCCTTCGCCGATTGCTCAATAGCCGCGCAACCAGCCAGAACAATCACGTCCGCGAGTGAAACTCTGGTCGCGCCGGGCTGCGCACCGTTGAAGTCCTGCTGGATCTGCTCGAGTGTTTGCAACACCTTGGCCAGTTCGGCGGGCTCGTTGACCTCCCAGTCCTTCTGCGGTGCAAGACGAATTCGCGCCCCGTTGGCGCCCCCCCGCTTGTCGGTACCTCGGAAGCTGGCCGCCGATGCCCAAGCCGTGGACACCAGCTGAGAGATGGTCAGACCCGATCCCAGGATCTTCGCCTTGAGGGCAGCGACGTCGACTTGCCCGATCAGGTCGTGATCGACCGCGGGGACGGGGTCCTGCCATAGCTGCGGCTCCGGGACCCATGGACCGAGGTAGCGCGAGAGAGGTCCCATGTCGCGGTGCAGGAGCTTGAACCACGCCTTCGCGAACGCCACCGCGAGCTCGTCGGGGTTCTCGTGGAATCGCTTCGAGATCGGCCCGTAGATCGGATCAGTCTTCAGGGCGAGGTCGGTCGTCAACATCATCGGCGCGTGCCGTTTCGACGGATCCTGTGCGTCGGGCACTGTGCCCTGCGCGGCGGGATCCTTGGGGGTCCATTGCTTTGCACCGGCAGGGCTCTCCGTCAGCTCCCAGTCGTAGTTGAACAGGTTGTCGAGGTAGCCGTTGTCCCAGCGGGTCGGCTCGTTGGTCCATGCGCCCTCGAGCCCACTGGTGATCGCGTCGTTGCCTTTGCCGGTGCCGAAGCCGTTCTCCCAGCCGAGGCCTTGGTGCTCGACCGGGCAACCCTCTGGCTCCGGACCGATTAGGTCCGGATCACCCGCACCGTGGCACTTGCCGAACGTGTGACCGCCAATAATCAGCGCAGCCGTCTCCTCGTCGTTCATCGCCATGCGAGCGAAGGTCTCACGAATGTCGCGTGCGGACGCCAGCGGATCCGGGTTGCCGTTGGGCCCCTCGGGGTTCACGTAGATCAGGCCCATCTGGACAGCCCCGAAAGGACCCGAGAGCTCCCTGTCGCCGCTGTAGCGCTCATCGCCGAGCCACGTGTCCTCAGGGCCCCAGATGACCTCGTCGGGCTCCCAGACGTCCTCCCGCCCGAAGCCGAAGCCGAACGTTGTGAAGCCCATGGACTCCATCGCACAGTTGCCGGCGAACACCAAGAGATCAGCCCAAGAGACCTTCCGACCGTACTTCTGCTTGATCGGCCACAGCAGCCGGCGCGCCTTGTCGAGGTTGGCGTTGTCGGGCCAGCTGTTGAGCGGCGCGAAACGCTGGTCGCCGGAGCCCCCACCGCCCCGTCCGTCGGCGATGCGGTAGGTGCCGGCCGCGTGCCACGACATCCGGATGAACAGTGGTCCGTAGTGGCCATAGTCGGCCGGCCACCAATCCTGCGACGTCGTCATCACATCGAAGATGTCCCGCTTCAGCGCATCGACATCGAGAGTCTTGAACTCTTCGGCGTAGCTGTAGTCCTCGGCCATGGGATTGGAAAGGGGCGAGTGCTGGTGGAGCACCTGCAGGTTGAGCTGATTCGGCCACCAATCCTGGTTCGTCCGCGGCCGGCTCTGCGGCGCCGGGGTCGGACTCGGGATCGCTGGGTTCTCGCTTTCGCTGACGCTTTGCGTCTCGTCCTTGTCAGGCACGTTGGACCCTTTCCTCTCTCGCGGTTTCCTTCTGGACACAGTCGGGGCACCGGCCCCAGTAGATGACCTCGGCTTCGTCGATCTCGTAGCCCGAGTCGTCGGCGGCCGTTAGGCACGGGGTGACGCCGACAGCGCAGTCGACGTCAACCATCCGGTCACAACATCGGCAGATGAGGTGGTGGTGATTGTCACCGACCCGATTCTCGTAGCGCGCCGGAGACCCTGCGGGCTGGATACGCCGCAGGAGACCCTTCTCGGTGAGGGCGCCGAGGACGTCGTAAACGGCCTGACGGGAGACGGCACCAAGGTCGGCGCGCACGACCTTGTCGATGTCGTCTGCGGTGCTGTGTGGTCGCTCGGGCACGGCGCGCAGGACAGCCAGGCGCTGAGCCGTCACCTGCAACCCGTGCTGGCGGAGAAGCACAGCTGCGTCAGCGGACGGCTCCATGGGCAAGCCGTAGTTCTAGTGCCATTACTGGACAACGTCCAAATTTGGATGGCGGCCGCGGGTGATCGTTTCCCCCGCCAACTCGGTCGCCGGCCGTTTCGTCTGGCTGTGGCCGTAACGACGATAGCGTCGCCCGCTGCAACCCTGGCCGCGTTCAACGGCATCAATCCCAACGGCACGTACGTGGAAGCTCTGGGCGTCGACGGCATCCCCCGCACCGCAGGTCCTGATGTGATCACGGGACTCGGTGGCGACGACGTCCTCTGCGTGGTGACGGCATCGACCGACTATTCGGTGGTTCGGGCCACGACCGCATATTCGGGGACGCCGGAAACCTGCGAGGGCAGCTTCGGGGTTCCCTGACCGTAGAGCGAAGAGGGTGCGTCAGTCCGGTTGACACGCAGGGCAGGCGTGGGCCGTCCGTCCTCCCAACTTCCACGAGTGCACCGCCGTCCCACATCTACGACACTGCCTCTGCTTGTAGACGTAACGGGCCTCAGCCTCGGCGATGTTGCTTCCGACCGCCACGTCGACGGTCACGATCCGGCCCTCCTCGACAGCGCGAGGCATCATGCGGGTCAGCGCGCTCCAGAGGCAATTGAAGTCTTGCCTGCTGACCTCGGCGGCAGGCCGCGAGGGGTGAATGCGGCAAGCTGCAAGTGCTTCGGTGCGGAACACGTTGCCGACTCCGGCGATCACGGACTGATCGAGGAGTGCGATGCCAACCGGCCGTCGCGGCTTCTTGCTGAGACGGCGCCATACCTCCTCCGGGTCGGCTGATGGCCCGAGCGGATCCGGTCCGAGCGACGACACGATCGCCTGGACGCCAGCCACATCCAATAGCTCACAACGCATTGGCGCGATGAGGTCCCACACCTCTGCCCAACCGAAGTCCAGGCGCAGCCGCACCTGCGGCCGCGCTGCGGCCGTGGGCTCGTTGGTCCGAAAGAACAATCCGGTGGTTCCCAGGTGTACATGCAGGCGCACGTTTCCGTATGAGTGGAACAGGTGCTTGCCGGCCGCGACCACGGCGTCGAGAGTGCAGCCGTCGATGGCGGTCGCTCCCTCGCTGAAGCGGCCCTGGGGCGATGAGCTGCGTACTCGCCGGCCGACGAGGTGATGCTGGTCGGCGGCGAGGCGGTGGATGGTGTGTCCCTCTGGCACAGACTTGTTGTTCCCGATCGCAGCGATGGCACTCGCTCGGGCGGGTT
>DATLEI010000060.1:0-4313 GCA_035525375.1 Acidimicrobiales bacterium | reverse complement strand
GTGCAGGTGGTCGAGTGCCTTGACGACCCGCCCCTGGGCCCCGCAGCCGACGACCTCCAGCAGCTCGTACCGGTCTCGGACGAGGGCAGACGAGTTGGCCCGAAGCCCGCTCATGACGCGAGGGTACGCTCGGGCCTGTGCCGGTGCACGAGGCCACGGTGGAGATCTGGGCCCTGGACGGCGTGCGGAGGATGGACCTCACCGGCGGACCTGTCACGGTCGGCAACGGCGCGGGCAACCACATCGTTCTCGAGGACGCCTGGGTGAGTCGGCTCCACGCGTCGCTGGAGAAGTTCGCCGAGGGTTGGTGCATCAACGACCTGGGATCCTCCAACGGAACGTTCGTGAATGGCGAGCGCATCTGGGGCGCACACCGCCTGCGCCACGGCGACGAGATCCGGGTCGGGCGAACGCGCCTGCTCTTCCGCAGCACCGATGACGCCGTGGCGTTGCGCACCGAGACCGAGGACGATTCGCCGGCGCTGACCGCCCGTGAGCGGGACGTGCTGGTCGTGCTGTGCCGCCCCCTACTGGCCCGTGACCTCTTCACCGAACCCGCCTCGATCAAAGAGATCGCCAGCCAACTGGTGGTCAGCGAGGCGGCGGTGAAGCAGCACCTAGCGAACCTGTTCGACAAGTTCGAGCTGCCGGCAGACCTGTCGCACCGGCGCACCCGCCTCGCCAACGCGGCCATCCGACGGGGCGCGGTGACCCTCGGCGATCTCAGCCCGTAGGTCACGCGCCGCAGACCTGCTGCTCATAGGCGGCCGTTCGTGCGAACGGCGTACGGATGGCCTCGGCGGTCAACTGCAGCGCCTGACGCTCCTTCGCCGAGCCGTGCAGGAGGATGGCCCGCATGTCGTACTCGTTGGCCGCGAGCACGGAGAGTTGCTCACGCAGTTGCCAGTCCGTGACGGCCTTGACGTCGGCTTTAAGCGACGGCGGCGCTGCCTCGCGCAGCTTCTGGGCGATGGCCTTGGCCTCTCCCGAGTTCATGACCTCGCGAACCTTGTCGGGCGGTGCACCTGCATCCTTCACCGCCCCGAACAGCTCCTTGTCTGCCGCCAGCGCCTCGCAGTAGGCACCCGGTCGCTCGCTGCTGAAGTCGACCTCGGCGGCGGGCGGCTGGCCGGCGTCGCAGGTGAGTGCTTCAAGAGTCAGGATCTCGTGGAAGGCTGCCTCTGCCTCCTCACGCGGCTCATCGAACACCCGCTTCTCCTCCGCCGTGGCCTTCGCCTCGGCGACCCGCATGTCGTAGCCGTACTTCGCAAGGACGGCGGTCTGGGCGTCGATCATGGCGCCGTACGTCCGCCAGGAAGCGCGGATCGCCTCGGGTGCCGTCCGTTTCGCGGTCGCGACGAATTCCAGGTACTCGCCCCAGTAGGTCTTGAGCCACGAGGGATCTTCGTCGTGCCGGGGATCGAGCTCATGGGCGGACCATGCTCGGGCAGCTTTGCAGTAGTCCCCCTCGCCGAGGGCGGTACTGGAGCCGTTGCCGCAAGCGCCGGTGAGGGCGGTGACGGCAGCGACGATGAGCATGAGAATCCGGTTTCGGCGCATGCCTCGACTATGAGGGATGTCAAGGTCGCCGAACCATCTCCTCCGAGGGGGTGCCTCACTCAACCGGTGGTGAGGAAGAGGCAGCCGAATGGCAAGGTGGTTTGAGACGGTGTGAGCGTGGGACGGACCAGCATCGGCCGCAAATCCGGGGCGTCGCAGCGGCGGGGTCCATTGGCATGTGTACAGGGTCGCGCGTCGCGGCGCGAGACGACGAGGCTCGGAGTCGGACGCCCACAACAACGACGCCGGTGTTCCCCAGCGGCTGTCACACAACGCCGGCTAGAGGCAACCAGGATGAAGGCGGTCGGGATGCTGCCCGCGAGCGAATACGCCGAGTGCCGCCCTCTGGAGCGATGACTGAGCAGGTAGGGGCGTCGCAGTGGGTTGCCCCCGACGGCGTTCAGTCGGAAGAAGCCACAATGATGCTCGGTGTGAGGATCGGCGTTTGCTCCGATGTGCACGGTCGGCATGACCGGCTCCTGACCGTGCTCGGCGCCATGGCGGCGTCCGGGGTCGACGAGCGCTGGTGCCTCGGTGATCTGGTCGGAAGCGAGCCGGTCACGCCTGAGCTGGTGGACGCAGCTCGCCAACTCGACTTGCTCATCGCCGGAAACCACGACGCATGGGCGCTCGGGCCAGACCGGGTCACCGCCCGGGGGCGTGACGTGTTCAGGTTGGCGAGGCGGGCAATGGCCAGCCGTCACGGCATCGACTGCTGGCACGGCTCGCCGAGCCACCCCCTACTCGGGTTCCTCACCGAGGCGTCTGCCGCCCGCCTCCTCCCGGACCGCCCCCTTGGCTCACTCGGCCTCGTCGGCCATACGCATGAACCGGCGCTCTTCGCCTACGACGGCGCCACGACGCGCGCAGTGCGCCCAGTGCCGGGCGAGCCTTACGACTGGCTCGAGACCGGCGCCTGCATGGCCAACCCGGGGGCGGTCTGCGGCAACCCGCGCGACGCCGCGAGCTGGTGGCTCATCGTCGACCTTGACGCCCGGGTGCTGCGGTGGCAGCGCGAGGAGCTCTAGTCCGAAGAAGCTGCCGCTGCCGGCCTGCGGTCGTCTTCATCATCGACTCCGGAGGGGACCTGGAGCTGGCCGTCACCGCGCGCGGCGAGTCCTGTTTCTCAAGCGGCGACAGGCGCCGCCGATGGCGGCGACGGGTCGGCCGGAGACGGGGCGCCCGAACCTGATCGGGATCCCACGACGCTCGATGTCGCCGACGCGCGCCCTACCAGAGACGGTGATGCCGTGGTGGCCGGAGGCGGCAGTCCGGGCCGACCCGTCGAACGCCCCCACGTCCGCGCCATGGTTCCTCGGGTCAGCGATCTTGCGCCAGTATCGATTGCCTTCCCGCTGTGGAGCGATTGGGGCGCCAGAACCGCACACTGACCCGTCGCTCGGTAGGCGCGGACTTCTGCGTGTACTAGGCCGTTGCCGTCGTCGGGTCGGAGCATCATGCTGGAGAGGCCAGGGAGGTACGTCATGAGCACAGGTGTCGAGAAGCACTACTCGGAGTCTGAGTCGCTCGTCGATGCCATCGCGGCGTCGTTGCGCGCAGCCGGCATCGATCCCGAGCGGGTTTCGACCGCCGATCTTGCGCCGGTGGACGAGTTTCACATCAGGGGACGGGCGGCAACGCTGGCGCTGGCCGACGCCATGGGTGTCGATGCGAAGACGTCCGTTCTCGACATCGGAAGCGGTCTCGGTGGTGCGGCGAGGACGCTGGCCGAGGTACACGGCTGCTCGGTGACCGGCATCGACTTGACACCTTCGTTCTGCGCAGCTGCGGCCGAGCTGTCCCGCTGGACAGGACTCGACGATCGAACGACGTTCAGAGTGGGCGACGCCCGTGCGCTGCCATTCGACCACGGCAGCTTTGATGCCGCCATGACGATCCACGCCGTCATGAACATCGCTGACAAGGCAGCCGTGTACCGAGAGGCTCGCCGAGTGCTGAAGGCGGGCGGCGTGTTCGCCACCTATGACGTTCTCCAAGGCGAAGGGGGCGACGTGCTGTACCCGGTTCCGTGGGCTCGCGATCCGTCGATCAGCCATCTGGTGACGCCCAGCGACATGCGCGAACTACTGGCGGCCGCGGGCTTTGAGCTACTGCACGAAGCGGACTCGACCGAGGAAAGCCTGGGCTGGTTCCAGCAGCTCTCGGCACGCATCGCGGAGCACGGTCCACCGCCGGTCAGCTTCGGAGTGTTCCTGGGCGCCGACTTCTCCGCGATGGCGGCGAACCAAGTCGCCAACCTCACCCAACGTCGCATCCGAACCGTCAGTTATCTCTGCCGCGCCTGACGTTGCGCCGGCCCGCCGTTGCGAGCAACAACGCCCACGACCGCGAGAGCGCGCGACGGCCTACCGAATCGGTGATCGGCACGGCCGAATCCGGAGAGGAGTGTCACAGAACACGCGGCGACGTGTGATGGCGCCGCGCGTCCTCTGCCGCCGCCAAACGTCAGAGGCTGGACAGGCTGAAGCGAGCCCGCCCCACCAGATCATGACCAGCGGCACCTGCGGCTCAGGACGATGTAGGGCTGCACTGTCAACCCCACAACTACCTCAGTGAGCCCGCTGGCCTGTCCTCAGCGCCCTCGTTCGTCGGCCGTCGAAGACCGATCGGCCTCAGCCTTGGTAGCGCTCCTGGTCTCGGCGAGCACGTAAGGCGGCCTGGGTGCGGTCGGCGACCTGAAGCTTGTCGAGGATGCGGGACACGTAGTTCTGCACCGTCTTGAGCGAGAGCCC
>DATLEI010000004.1:0-9289 GCA_035525375.1 Acidimicrobiales bacterium | reverse complement strand
CTGATGGCGATTGGCTTGTTGGGGCTCGGCGCGGGACTCCAGCTGAACGTGCCGCAGTCCGGGTCGGTGCTGTCCTGGCAGTGCGGGGTAACTGGGACACCCTGGATGGGTGTTGTGTCGGCGGGCTGAGGGTTCGAACTGGCGCCACCCCCGGAGCCCGTTGAGGACCGCGAACCCGACGAGGCCGCCGGAGCCGCTGGTTTCGGGGCAGCCGTCGTGGTCGGCACCGTGACGAGGGGGACCTTTGTCGTCGTGGTGGTCGGCTTGGGCCTCGTCGTCGTCGGCGCTCGGCTCGCCACCTCCACCTGGCGGGGCTTGCCGCCGTCGCCGGAGATGACCTGGGCGAGCAAGCCCACCAGCGCGATAAACGCCAGTACGTAAAGGCAGGCGTTGATGCGATAACCCAGGGGCAACCGCTGCCAGCGGTCCCAGGTGCTTTCGAGCCGGTCGTGCTCGGGGTTGTCTCTCGTCAGGTCCATGCGTTTTCGCCCCAGCGGCGCGTCCTGAGCGAAGCTACGCCCATGGAAGTTTGGCCTGGCACACCGCATCCTCCCGGTGCCACCTGGGATGGAGAGGGTACCAACTTTGCGCTCTTCTCCGAGGGCGCGGAGGCGGTAGAGCTATGCCTGTTCGAGGACAATTTTTCTTCGCACTCCCAGATCATCGTTCCCCTGACGGAGGTCACCAGCTACTTCTGGCACGGATATGTACCCGGCATCGGACCGGGACAGCACTACGGGTACCGGGTGCATGGTCCCTACGAGCCTAGGGAAGGTCGACGCTTCAATCCGGCCAAGCTCCTCGTCGATCCGTACGCCAAGGCCATCGACGGCAATCTCGACTGGGACGATGCGGTGTTCGGATACTCCGGGCCGGCCGACCGGGCGCCCGACCAGCGGGACTCGGCGCCCCACGTGCCCCGGTCAGTCGTGGCCGACCCCCTGTTTCCGTGGGGTGACGACCACAGCCCCAACACGCCCTGGCACGACACGATCATTTACGAGACGCACGTGAAGGGATTCACGGCCCGCCACCCGGGGGTCGCGCCGGCGCTCCGGGGCACCTATGCCGGTCTGGCCAGCAAAGCGGCGATTGACCACCTGCACTCGCTCCGCGTCACCGCCGTCGAGTTGCTGCCGGTTCACCATTTCGTGTCCGAGCGCGAGCTCGTCGACCGGGGCCTCTCCAATTACTGGGGCTACAACTCCCTGGGATACTTCGCTCCCCACGGCGCCTACTCGTCGTCGGGCACCAGGGGCGAGCAGGTGCGCGAGTTCAAGGCGATGGTGCGCGCGTTGCACGTCGCGGGCATCGAGGTGATTCTCGACGTCGTCTACAACCACACCGCCGAGGGCAATCATCTCGGGCCGACCCTGAGCCTGCGCGGCATCGACAACGCCGGGTACTACCGCCTCGTCGACAGCGATCCTCGCCACTACGTCGACTACACCGGCACCGGCAACACCCTCGATGCGCGTCATCCCGAGGTGCTGCGCCTGATCATGGACAGCCTCCGCTATTGGGTCACCGAGATGCACGTGGACGGTTTTCGTTTCGACCTTGCCGCCGCGCTGGCACGAGGGTTTCACGAGGTCGATCGGCTCTCGTCCTTCTTCGACCTCATCCACCAGGACCCGGTCATATCGAAGGTGAAGCTCATCGCCGAGCCGTGGGACGTTGGCGAGGGCGGCTACCAGGTCGGCAACTTCCCCGTGCTGTGGACGGAGTGGAACGGCAAGTACCGTGACGCGGTTCGGGACTTCTGGCGCGGCGAGGGCGCCAGCCTCGCAGAGATGGGCTACCGCCTCACCGGCTCGAGCGACCTCTACAAGGCCGACGGCCGGCGTCCCTACGCCTCGATCAACTACGTCACCGCCCACGACGGCTTCACCCTCAGAGACCTCGTCTCCTACAACGTCAAACACAATGAGGCCAACGGGCACGACAACACTGACGGCACCAACGACAACCGGTCGTGGAACTTTGGCGTCGAAGGCGAAACCGCGGATGCAGAGGTGATGCAGTTGCGTCTGCGTCAGCAGCGGAACTTCCTGGCCACGCTCTTGCTGTCACAAGGCGTGCCGATGTTGCTCGGTGGCGACGAGTTCGGACGCACGCAGCGCGGCAACAACAACGGCTACTGCCAGGACAACGAGATCAGCTGGTACGACTGGGCGTTCGACGACGCTGCGGAAGGACTGCTGGCGTTCACCCGTAGCGTGATCCAGCTCCGGCGCGAGCACCCCGTCTTCCGGCGCCGGCGGTTCTTTCAAGGCCGTCCGATCCACGGATCAGCACTGTCCGACATCCATTGGTTCGGTCCCGACGGTCACGAGATGACTGAGCGCGAATGGGTCTCGGAGCGAGTGCGAGCCCTGGGGATGTTCCTCAACGGCGACGAGATCTCCGATCCCGGGCCCCGGGGTGAGCCGATACGCGACGACAGCTTCCTCGTGTTGCTCAACGGCCCCGACCGGGCCCGCTTCAAGCTTCCCGACAAGCGCTGGGCGATCAGCTACGAGCTCGTGCTCAACACATCCTTCGGCTACGCCCGACCTGACCACGCCCTCGACGTCGCGATCCTGAGCGCCGAGGACGAACTGTGGCTGGAGCCCCGCTCGCTCGTCGTGCTCAAGAAGGTTGGCTAGCCGGGGCGGCCGGCACCCACGAGGTCGCTGCGGAATGCGCCGACCTCACGCACATTGAGCCCGGTGCGGGGTGCCTCGACCATCATGCCGCCACCGACGTAGATGGCGTCGTGGCCGATATTCGACGTGCTGCTGCCGAAGAACACGAGGTCACCGGGCTGGAGGTTGTCGGTCGATACCCGGGTCGTCTCGTAGTACTGGCTCTGGGCCGAGTGCGAGAGCCCGACACCGCCTGCGTTCCACGCCCACGCCACCAGGCCAGAGCAGTCGAACGAGTCAGGACCGGAGCCGCCGTAGACGTAGGGCTTGCCGATCTGGGCCCGGGCCTCGGCCACCGCTGCAGACGCGCCACCCGATGTGGGCGGCGGGGGGCCGAGCGAAATCAGCGGCGCGTCACCCTTGGCCGCGCCCAGAGGCTGGGGGCCGGAGGCCGCAGTGGGCCCGGTGGGCGCACTGGCACGAGCCGGGGGCGGACGCTGGGCGTCTTCGGCTGAACGCCTCGCCGCCTCGGCATTGACCAGGTCGGCGATCTCGCCCTTCACCCGTCCGAGGATCGCCTTCTGGGCGTTCTCGGCGTCGACAGCGGACCGTTGGGCGGCGGATGCCTGGGCGAGGGCGGCCTCCGAAGCGGTTTGCTCCTCCTTGAGGTTGGCCTGTCGCTCGTCGAGATCTTGGCGCGCCGCCTTCAGGTCACCCATGATCCGCTTTTGGTCGGCCGCAGTGAACTGGAGGTATTGCTGGCGGACCACGAGGTCGCTGTTGGTGCTCCGGGCCAGGTTGGTGATGCTGCGGTTCGAGCCACCGGTGACGTACGCCCACACCGCCGCCTCGGAGAGGACTCCGCGGGCCTTCTGGAATCGCTCATCGGCGCGCGCTACGTCGGCCTGGGCCTTGGCGACGGAAGCGGCGACGTCGTCGACCTTGATCCGGGCTTGGTTGTACTGCTCGGCCGCGAAGCTGACCTTGCTGCCCTCTTTGTCGAGTTCGGCCTGAATTCGCGCCGCTTCTGCCTTCTTGTCGTCGATCGGGGCACCGCCCGCGGGCGTGCCAGCCAATAACGGAAGGAGTAGCGCCAACCCGACGATGACGCCGAGCCGCCGTCGGTTTTGTGGGGAAATGTGCCTCACACGCCTTCGGGGTTCTCGGTTCGTTGGGTGCGACGAAGCTGCGAACAGGACAAGACTATTGCGGACCTACGCAACTATGTGGGACGTCTGCTGGAGGGGCTCCACTCGCCGCCCCTATGGCCGCAACGACTCTCGGACCCTAGTGGTGCTGCCCTTCGCGATGCAAGCACCCGACGGGTCCGTGCCGCTGGGGTACCGTCCCCAAATGTCGGAGCCACCGGCGGGTTTCAGGACTGAGCACGACTCCATGGGCGAGGTCCTCGTCCCCCATAGCGCTCGCTGGGGCGCCCAGACGCAACGCGCCGTGGCCAACTTCCCGATCTCCGGCGCGCCAATCGACAGCGACCTCATCGCCGCCCTGGCTCGGATCAAGCGAGCCGCCGCACGGGTGAACGCCCGTCGGGGCATCGTCGACCCCGAGATTGCGGCCGCGATCGCCCGCGCCGCCGACGACGTCATCGCCGGCGTGTGGGACGAGCACTTCCCCGTCGACGTCTTCCAGACCGGCTCGGGGACGTCGTCGAACATGAACGCCAACGAGGTGATCGCCAGCCTCGCGACAGAGATTCTCGGCCAGTCGGTTCACCCGAATGACCATGTGAACGCGTCACAGTCGTCGAACGACGTCTTTCCCTCGGCTGTCCACCTGGCGGCCACTCACGCCATTGTCGCCCGGCTGATTCCGGCGCTCGAGCACCTCGCCACGGCATTGCGCGACAAGCAGGCCGAGTTCGGCGATGTGGTGAAAGCGGGCCGCACCCACCTGATGGATGCCACACCGGTCACCCTCGGCCAGGAGTTCGGTGGCTACGCGTCAGCGATCGAGCACGGTATCGAGCGGGTGGAGGCCTGCCTTCCCCGCCTGGCCGAGCTCCCCCTGGGCGGCACCGCCGTCGGCACCGGCATCAACGCGCCCGCCGGGTATGGCGCGCTGGTTGTCGCCGAGCTGGCCGCGGAGACCGGGCTGCCGCTGTCAGAAGCCCGTGACCACTTCGAGGCCCAGGGGGCGCGCGACGGGCTGGTTGAGGCCTCGGGCATGTTGCGGGTCGTCGCCCTGTCGCTGGTCAAGATCGCCAACGACCTGCGCTGGATGGCGAGTGGCCCGGAGGCCGGGTTGGCCGAGATTCGCCTTCCCAGCCTTCAGCCCGGGAGCTCGATCATGCCGGGGAAGGTCAATCCGGTCGTGCCCGAGGCCGTCCTGCAGGTCGGGGCCCAGGTCGTCGGCAACGACGCCGCGGTTGCGTTCGCCGCGACCGCCGGCGCGTTCGAACTCAACACGGCGATGCCGGTGATGGCGCGCAATGTCATCGAGTCGATCCGAATCTTGTCCACGGCGTGCCGAGCCCTTGCCGACAGTTGCGTTGCCGGAGTGCAAGCCAACGTCGAGCGCTGCCGCCACATGGCGGAGTCGTCGCCGGCGCTGGGCACCGCTCTCGCGCCGCATGTCGGCTACGAGGTGGCCGCCGAAGTTGTCACCGAGGCCCAGGCCACGAAGAAGACGATCCGGGAGGTTGTTGTCGAGCGGGGTCTGATGTCGCCGGAGGAGGCGGCCCGGGTGCTCGACGTCGAGGCCATGACCCGCGGTGGCATCCCGGGGCGCGCCGAACCCGCAACGTAGGACCGATTCTCCGACAGGAGCCGGTTTTGCCCAGCATTTCCCCCCTTGTGATCCACAGGGCGGACGGCAGAGAGTGGGCGCGCACGCAACGCACTGGGGGGCACCGATGGTTGTCAACGGTTTGATGCTTGCGAACGAGCTCCGGCGCCGGCGCGTCGGGTCACGCACCATGGTCGAAGAGGTGGAGTCGTTGAACCGATCTGCCTACGTGATGGGGGAGCTGCGCACCGCTCCGACCTCGCAGCTCCTCCTGGCGGCCATGTCGATGACCGGACCGGTGCGCCGGGAGTTCTAGGCCTTCACCGGCGCGCCGGCGAACGGCCCCGGGTCACTTTCACGAGGGATGACCGGACGGCTCCAGCTGACGATCCGTGACAGCTCGACGGTCAGGGCGCGCCACGCGCCGGGATCCCATCCCTCGACCGCATTGACGACCGCACCGTCCATGCCGAGGTGGACGATGGCGGGCAACGACCCCAGTCCGAAGGCGCCGCATGCGGTTTTGTCGGGGTCGACGAAGGTGAGGATGTCATCGGCCCAGTGGCCGAGGAAACGGCGCGCATCGTCGGTGTCACCCGCGACCAGCCATGCCACCCGGCAATCGGCCTGCTCGTAATCCGTGAGGACGTTTGCCGCCGTCGGCAGGATCCACCGGCTGCGGTCGCTGCGGGGGTCGACAGCCACGAACAGCAGGTGGAACACCGTGAGCCACTGCGCAACTGTGCGAGGAGTTCCACTGATCGGTGAGAGCAAAAGGTCAGACGGCGGGTTGGTGGCCACGTCGGGAAGGTAGCGCAGCTATCTTCAACTGCCGAAGTCCTGTTCGATCCTGTCCATCGTTTGAGGAGGCAATGTGCTGGCCGCTCTCGACAGCGACGCCTACCGGTTGTTCCTCGTCCTGCACCTTTTGACTGCGATCGTCGGATTCGGTGGCGTGGTCGCCATGGGGATCTTCGGGGCACGCGCCGCGAGGCAGGGGGGAGCGGAGGGTGCGGCCGTCTTCAATTACATCCTCGGCTCGCGGTGGGCGGAATGGGTCATCTACAGCGTGCCGGTCTTCGGCATCATCGCCGTCCTGCTGAGCGACGATGCCTGGAAGTTCAGCCAGACGTGGGTGTCG
The DNA here is from genome assembly GCA_035525375.1 of Acidimicrobiales bacterium. Lineage (GTDB taxonomy): Bacteria > Actinomycetota > Acidimicrobiia > Acidimicrobiales > AC-14 > JALZBN01. The sequence continues at coordinate 2,776 of DATLEI010000004.1, read as the reverse complement.
CTCTCATTCGTCCTGTTCATCGTCGCGGTGGGCGTGCTGCACGGCCTTCACTTGCCGAACTTGAAGCGCATGAATGTGCTGTTGGGCGAGCTGGCGAGTGGTGCCGTGATCGCGCCGGAGGGAGGCGGCCGTCCGTCGCAGGCAACCGAACTGGCCAACCGTGGTCAGAAGGCGGGCATCTTCGGGGGCATCTTGAACCTCACGCTGGTCGTGATCGTCGTGCTCATGGTGTGGAAACCCGGCGTCTGATCCGTGCATCCGATCGAGCATCTGCGCATGGTCGCCCGGGCGAACGGGGAAGATCCCGCGCTCCTGGCCCAGGAGGCCGCGACCGCACTCGGTGCCGTTGACGGCGGCGCGGCCCTCGTGACTGCGTGTCGTCGCCTCGTCGACCGCCAGTCTGCGTGCGGCCCATTGTGGTGGGTCGCGGCGCGAGTCCTGGCGTCAACCGACCCGGCGCGTGAGGCGATGGTGGTGGGCGACCAGCTCGGCGCGGACCGCACGTCCTCCGCCTTGGTTCGTTCGCTGCCGGAGGACGCTCGTGTCGCCGTCCTGGGCTGGCCCCGTCAGGCCGCCCATGGCTTGCGGCGACGGCGTGACGTGAGCGTGTCCGTCATCAACGCGGGCGGCGAAGGGCCGTCGTTGGTTTCCCAGCTCCGGCGCGCCGGAGGCACGGTGAGCCTCGTACCGGAGTCCGGTCTGGGCCAAGCCGTCGTCGGCTCTGATCTGGTGCTGCTCGAGGCCATGGCGTTGGGAGAGTCGGGCCTGGCCGCGGTCGCCGGATCGCGAGCCGCGGCCGCGGTCGCCTGCGACGCCGGGATCCCGGTGTGGGCCGTTGCCGGCGTCGGCCGGGTCCTTCCCACTGGCCTCTGGGACAGCTTGCGCAGCCGGGTTTCAGCCGACGAGGGTTCGGGCCGTGCCGAGCACGAGGTTGTGCCCGCCCGTCTCGTCGACATGGTGGTGGGCCCCGAGGCCGTCGTGGACTTTCGCGCCGCGCTCGGTCGGATCGACTGCGTAGCGGTGCCGGAGCTGACCCGGCGCGCCCCGGCTCCGGGATCGGCTGTCGGATGATGGCCGATCGTCACCTGGGAGACGACGTCGAATTTCCGGGCGGCGGCGGCAGTGGGTATCTGGCGACGGCCGGTGAGGGCGCCGGGCTCGGCGTCATCGTTATCCACGAGATCTGGGGCGTGGCCCCGCACATCCGTGACGTGTGCGACCGGTTCGCGGCGGAAGGGTTCACGGCGCTGGCACCCGATCTCTTCGATGGCCGCACCGTTTCACCGGGCGACACGGACGAAGCGCTGAAGATGGTTGCCGAACTCGACATGAGCCACGCGGCCGCTGTGCTGTCTCGCGCCGTCGATTACCTCGCTGGTCACGACGCGGTTCGGGGTGACGGGGTCGGTGTGGTGGGCTTCTGCATAGGCGGCGGAATGGCCCTATGGCTCGCGACCCTGCGGCCCGACATGGTCAAAGCGGCGGTGCCCTTCTACGGGTTGCGGCCCCGCGACGTCGAGCCCGACTGGTCGAAGATGCAGGCGGCTGTCGAGGGCCACTACGCCGAGCTCGACGAGCGAAACACTCCGGCGGCCGCGAACGAGCTGGCCGAGCGGCTTACCGACCTCGGTCTCGACGTCCGGATGTTCGTCTACCCCGGCACCAAGCACGCCTTCTTCAACGACAGTCGCGACGACGCCTACGACGAGGACGCGGCGCGCCAAGCCTGGATCCGCACCCTGGAGTTCCTCCGGGCCAAGCTGGGCTAGCGGTTGTACCGACCGACGTCGCAGCGCTTGACGTCGTCTTGATCGACGTCGTGGTTCCGGCGCGCAATGAAGCGCCCACAGTCGCCGACGTGGTCGCCGCGTGCCTCGGTTGTGCTCTTGCGAACGAGGTCATCGTGGTCGACGACGGGTCGGTCGATGGCACTGGGGACTTGGCGGCGGCGGCTGGCGCGCGGGTGGTACGGCGCGAACCGGTCGACGGCGCGGGCTCGAAGGCCCACGCCCTGGAGGCGGGCGTGGCTGCCAGTGCGGCCGACGCCTTGCTCTTCGTCGACGCCGATTGCATCGGCCTGACCTCGGCGCATCTCGACGCCATCTGCCAGCCTCTCGTCGAGGGAAGGGCGACCATGTCGGTGGGTTGGTTCGACTACGGCCTCTGGAACCCGCTGGTGCTGCGGCTCCCGCCTACGACGGGCGAGCGAGCCATCCCCCGGTGGGTCTGGGACGCGGTCCCGCCCTCGAAGCGCGCCGGCTACTCCATCGAGATCATGCTCAACGAGGTGATCGCCGAGGGCCGGTTGCCAACAACGGCGCGCATCATGCACGGCGTGACCTTCCGCACCAAGCGCGACAAGCTCGGCCCCAGGGTTGGCGCGCGAGAGACGTGGCGCATGTTCTGGCATCTGGTCGGCCTCCCGGCGCGTGGAGTAGTCAGATGGCGTACGTACTGGTTTTACCTAGAAAAGCTCCATATTGAAGATTAGGAGCTTTTCATTGACCGCCATCCAGCGGTCAAAGCGGTGCTGACCTGGGCAAATGTGGCAATCCTTGCTAAATCGGGGTACCTAACAAGGAGAGTCGAATGGCCCAACAAAGCGACAATGGAATGACATATGTGGAGTCATGGAGCTGGCATCTCCATGCCGCCGACCGAGCACCGCAAACAGTCCTGAGCCACACCGCCATTGTGCGGCGTTTCATCCGCGCGGGCTACGACCCAGCAACCGCCACGAAACTGGATCTGGCGTCGTACCTGCTCGACCTGCGGG
>DATLEI010000059.1:0-20082 GCA_035525375.1 Acidimicrobiales bacterium | reverse complement strand
GGTCATTGCGGCCCGCCGAGGTTCGCCTTTGATTGCCGGGCGATCAGATGGCATGGGCCTGGTGGCGTCCGACATCCCTGCGTTGCTTCCGCTGACCCGCGAGGTCTACGTGATCGACGACGACCAGCTCGTCGAGGTCGGCCCCGGAACCTTGCGAGTCACGACGCTCGAAGGCGACGAGATCGAGCCCCAGCGCAAGCACGTCGACTGGGACCTCGAGGCCGCAGAGAAGTCGGGCTATCCCGACTTCATGCTCAAGGAGATTCACGAGCAACCCCAAGCCATCCGGGAGACCTTGCGCGACCGAACGCGCGACGGCCAGATCGTCTTCGACGAGTTGCGGATCAGTACCGAAGACCTGCGGGCCTTCGACAAGGTCTTCGTGGTCGGGTGCGGCACCAGCTACCACGCCGGGCTCGTTGCCAAGTACGCGATCGAGCACTGGGCCCGGTTGCCGGTCGAGATCGACATCGCCAGTGAGTTCCGTTATCGCGACCCGGTTCTCGACTCTAAGACACTCGTTGTCGGGATCAGTCAGTCGGGTGAGACGCTCGACACCATGGAGGCGTGCCGCTTCGCCCACCAGGCGGTGAACGGGGCCAAGATCCTCGCCATCTGCAACGTCGTCGACTCGTCGATGGCCCGGGAAGCCGACGCCGTGCTCTACACGCGCGCCGGCCGGGAGATCGGCGTGGCCGCGACCAAGACCCATGTGGCCCAGATAGTCGCTGCCGACCTGCTGGCTCTGCACCTGGCCGAGCTGCGGGGGATGCTGTACCCGGCGGAGGTGACCGCACTGGTCGACGCTTTGCACGAGCTTCCCGATCTTGTCGAGCGGGTACTCGCACGCGCCGACGAGATCGCAGCCGTGGCCGAGCACTATGCCGATACCCGTGACTTCTTCTATCTCGGGCGCGGTCCGGGTTACCCGGTTGCCCTCGAGGGCGCGCTGAAGCTGAAGGAGATCTCCTACGCCAGGGCCGAGGGGTACCCGGCGGGCGAGATGAAGCACGGGCCCATCGCCCTCATCGAGCCCGGCACCGTGGTGGTTGCCGTGGCGACCCAGGGTCGGCTGCTCGCCAAGATCAAGAGCAACATCGAGGAGATGCGCACTCGGGGTGCCACAGTCATCGTTGTCGCTACCGAGGGTGACGAGGCCACGGCCGCTGTGGCCGATGAGGTGCTGTGGGTTCCGCCAGTAGCGCAAGCGGCCGAACTGTTTTCGCCGGCCGTCGACGTCGTCGCCCTGCAGCTGTTCGCGTACGCCCTCGCCAAGGCTCGGGGTCGAGACGTCGACCAGCCCCGCAACCTGGCCAAGACGGTGACGGTCGAGTGATCGGGATCGGGATCGACGCTGTCGAGATCTCGCGGTTCCGGCAGGTGCTCACCCGCCGGCCGCTGATTGCTGATCGGCTTTTTACCGATAGCGAGCGGGCATATGGAGCGCACGCCGTCGACGGCGCGCCGCGGTTGGCCGTCCGCTTCGCGGCCAAGGAGGCGGTGATGAAGGCGCTTGGCGTTGGCGTCGGCGCGTTTGGGTTTCACGATGTCGAGGTCGTCTCAGCTGCGTCGGGCCAGCCATCACTGGTTCTTTCCGGACGCGCCGCCGCGCTTGCCGCCGACCGAGGTGTCGCCCGCTGGCACCTGTCACTGACGCACACCGACGTTTCGGCTGTCGCTGTCGCCGTCGCTCTTTGACCCCGGGTCGATGATTCCGGTCGTCACTCCGGCCGAGATGGCGGAAATCGATCGGCGCGCGCCGGTGCCGGTCGAGGTCTTGATCGAGCGCGCCGGCGCGGCTGTAGCGCGCGCCGCCGTCGAAATGATGGGCGGCACCTACGGCCGGCGGGTCGTGGTGGTGGCGGGAAAGGGCAACAACGGCGCGGACGGACGAGCCGCGGCCGCCCGCCTCCGGCGCCACGGCGTGCGGGTGCAGGTGGTCGCCGCCGCCGATGCCGGCGCGCAACTGCCGGGCGCCGACTTGGTGATCGACGCCGCCTACGGAACGGGTTTCCGCGGGACCGGTTCTAGGGGGAACTACAAGGCCCCCGACCCCGACGGCGCGCCGGTGCTCGCGGTTGACATCCCGTCGGGGGTCAATGGCCTTACGGGCGAGGCCCGGGAGGGCGCGGTGCGAGCGGCGCGCACGGTCACGTTGGCGGCGCTCAAGCCCGGGCTTCTACTGCAGCCCGGCAAGTCCCTGGCGGGCCGGGTCGACGTCGTCGACATCGGCCTCGACACGTCGGGGGCGACGGCGTGGCTCATCGGCTGGCCCGACGTGGCCGACTGGCTCCCCCAGCGCCCGGCGGAGAGTCACAAGTGGAAGAGCGCATTGTGGATCGTGGCCGGGTCGCCGGGGATGGCCGGCGCGGCCCACCTGTGTGCACGCGCCGCAATGCGCGCCGGCGCGGGCACCGTCCGCCTCGGGATCCCCGGCTCGCCTCCCGACCCTGGTTGGCTGGAGGTGGTTGGCCGGGAGACGCCGGCCGAGGGCTGGGATTCCTTCGTGCTCGAGGACTCCGACCGGGCGAAGGCGGTCGTCGTCGGACCCGGCCTGGCCCGCACCGATGAAACTCGTGACTGCGCCCGCCGGCTCGTCCAGGCACTGCCACAACCGGTTGTGATCGACGCCGACGGGCTCCACGCGCTCGGTGAACGAGACGACGCCCACGAGGTTCTGGGCACGCGTGCAGCCGCCACACTCCTAACACCCCACGAGGGGGAGTTCGCTCGGCTCAGCGGCGCGCCGGTCGGTGCCGATCGATTGACCTGTGTCCGTCAGCTGGCCGCGGCGATCGGGGCGACGGTGCTACTCAAGGGCTCGACCACGATCGTTGCCGAGCCCGGCGGTCACGTCATGTTTTCGACGACGGGCGACTCCCGCCTGGCGAGTGCCGGAACCGGTGACGTTCTGTCCGGCGTCGCCGCCGCGTTCCTCGCCCACGGGCTCGACGCGGCGCGCGCCGGGGCGGCGGCCGCCTTCGTGCACGGCGCCGCCGGGCACCTAGGCTGGCGGCGCGGGCTCGTCGCGGGCGACCTCCTCGACCTCCTGCCCGCAGTGCTCAACCAGTCCCCAGAATCGGAGGCCGTTACCGGTGTCCCGTAGCACGCTCGTACGACAGGTGATGACTACCGATCTTCTCGTCTTCCATCCGTCCGACACTGTCGAGGCCGCGGCCAAAGCACTGACCGAAAGGCGCATCGGCGGCGCGCCGGTCGTCGACGACGAAGGAAACCTTGTCGGCCTCCTGGAGGACGACGACCTCATCGTGCAGGACGCCCGCATTCACGTCCCGACCGTCATCTCCGTGCTCGGCGCGTACATCGAACTGCCCGGGCAGCAGTCCCGGATGGAGAAGGAGCTACGCAAGGCGGTCGGCACGTCGGTCCAAGACGTGATGGACGCGGAGCCACCGACCTGCACCGAGGACGACAACTTGGAGACGATTGCAACGGTGATGCACGAGAAGAACGTTTCGCGGCTACCGGTCGTGCGCGACGGAAAACTCGTCGGCATCATCGCCCGGGGTGACGTCGTCCGGTCACTGGTCAGCGACTTCTCATCGCCCAGCGAAGTGATCCCGCCCCAAGAATGACACTGCTCCAAGAATGAAATCGGGGCGACCGGTCTGGGCGACAACTCGTGACCATCGCGTAGGTCGTTGAGTGTCTCACCGCCTCGCCATAATGGAAAAGTGTTCCTCACTCGCGCCTTCAGAGCGGTGACCAGACGCGCAAGGCGCGACGGGTGAGTCAGATTCAGAGACAGTTGTCGGATTGTCGACCGGTCTGGGTCGAAGTTGATCTCGGCGCCGTTCGCCACAACGTGACAACGCTGCTCGCGCGTGCCGCACCAGCAGCCCTGTGCGCGGTCGTCAAGGCAGACGGGTACGGACACGGCGCCCTGGCCGTGGCGGAAGTCGCGTTGGAAGCCGGAGCAACGTCGCTTGCCGTCGCTCTCGTCGAGGAAGGAGCCGATCTCCGCGAGGCGGGCGTCACCGCGCCCATTCTCCTGTTGTCGGAAGCTCCGCTCGAAGCGATGCCTGACGTGGTGCGTTTGCAGCTAACTCCGACGATCTACACGCTCGCGGGGCTTGAAGGAGCGGCGAAGGCGGTGGCGTCGTCTGGCTCGGCGGCCGTTCCGCTGTCTGTTCATGTCAAGGTCGACACCGGCATGCATCGAGTCGGGGCGGATCCGGAGGAAGCCGTGCACCTGGCGATGGCGGTCGCCGACGCGCCAGAGCTCGATCTCGAAGGCTTGTGGACCCATTTCGCAGTTGCAGATGATCCGGATGATCCCTTCACGGGACTGCAGACAGCTCGCTTCCTGTCTGTCGTCAGCGAACTCCGAGGCCACAACATCCACCCCCGATATCTGCACGCAAGCAACTCCGCGGCAACGATCGCTCACCCGTCGGCGCGCCATGACCTAGTGCGGTGCGGTATTGCTGTCTATGGGGTCGCACCTAGTCTGGCTTTGGATATTTCGGATCTCCGCCCGGCCATGACCCTGCGAGCCCGGGTTTCCCTCGTCAAGGACGTCGCCGCGGGTGAAGGGTTGTCCTATGGATTGCGCCACCGCGTGACGAATTCGACAGTCGTGGCGACGGTTCCAATCGGGTATGCGGACGGCGTGCCCTGGCAGCTCGGAGTCACTGGTGCGGACGTTTTGATCGGCGGGCGCCGGTATCCGCTCGTGGGCAGCGTCACGATGGATCAGATCCTCGTCGACTGTGGGCGAGACAGCGACATCAGAACGGGGGATGACGTCGTACTCCTGGGCCGCCAGGGCAATGACCAGATACTCGCCTGGGACTGGGCCGAGCGCGCCAGCACGATCGCGTACGACGTGGTGTGCGGTATTAGCGCCCGAGTCCCGCGCCGGTACGTCCGGACGTAGGGCGAGACGCACGTCAGCGATAGCATCAGATCCGATGCCTAGCTTGGCCGACGTCGAGCGCGAGGCACTGGCCTGTACTCGCTGCGTACTGGCAAATGGACGGAAGAGTGTTGTATTTGGGGTCGGGGATCCGACCGCCGACCTCATGTTTGTCGGCGAGGGCCCAGGAGAGCAGGAGGACATCAAGGGCGAGCCATTCGTGGGGCGATCCGGCAAGCTCCTCGATCGGCTGGTTCTAGAGGAACTCGGCCTAGCAAGGAACGGCTTTTACATTGCGAATGTGGTGAAGTGCTTGAGGTACAACGCCCAGGTGCAGCTCGGCGATGGCTCTTGGGAACGGATCGGACGGTTAGTTCGGTCGACCTACGGCGGTACGGTGATGTCGGTCGACGATGCCGGTCGGCTCGTCCCGAGGCCGGTCGTCGGCTGGCACGCGTCACCGCTCGGCGACCGCCGCGTGTTTCGGATGACTTACCGATCGGCAAAGCGGGCAGGGGCCCATCGGGTTAGCGTTCAACTAACCGGCGACCACCCCGTTCTGACGCCGACGGGGTTTATCCCTGTGCAGGAATTGCAACCTGGGGCGCTCATTGCGACAGGTCACGGACTTAGCGCTGTCGCGATGGACGTAGTGTGCGGCACCCTGCTTGGTGACGGGCACCTAAATGTCAAGAGCGCGTATCTTTCAATTGCCCATTCACAGCGGCAGGCAGACTATGCAGAGTTGAAGTGCGAGGCCCTTGCAGAATTGCGGCCCCGAATGTCCACGAGTCTTGCGGCGGCCGTCGTTGGAGGCGAGACGCTGCACTCAATCGTCGTGGTGCGAACGCGTGCGCACCGGGCGCTGCGCTTCATTCGCTCAGAGTTCTATAAGGGGGAGAAGGTGGTTCCGGCCTGGATTGCTGAGTCTCTCAACCCCCGAATGCTGGCCTTCTGGTTCATGGATGACGGACATCTCCGAGTCCGCCCCCCACGTCAGCCTTCGGCGGAGATCGCAACGTGCTCCTTTTCGAGCAAGGACCTCGGAGTCTTATCGGCGGGTCTCGCGCGCCTTGGACTACCTCCGAAAACTGTCAGAGGTCGGTTGCATTTTTCGACCCGGCAGACGCTTCAGCTATCGACCGTTATCGCTCCGTTTGTTCCGCCTTCGATGCGGTACAAGCTCCACCCCGACGTGCGGTTGTCCGTCCCGTTCGACCCCGCTCATCTCGCGCCAGGTCGGCCGGAGGTTATGTACGAGGGGGTCGAGCTCGAAGACATCACCGACAATCCGCGAACCGACAGAACCTTCTACTGCATCGATGTTGAGGGAACTCACAACTTTGTGACGGCCGGTGGCGTGGTTCACAATTGTCGTCCTCCCGGGAATCGTGACCCGCGCCCGGAGGAGATCGCGGCGTGCAGCCCGTACCTGATCTCGCAGCTTGACCTCATAGCCCCGAAGGTTGTTGTCACCCTGGGCAACTTCGCCACCAAGCTCCTCCTGCAGCGCGCCGAGGGAATCACCCAGCTCCGAGGCCGCGCCTACCCCTACCGCAACGGCCATCTGGTGCCCACCTTCCATCCCTCCGCAGTGCTGCGGTCGCCGGGGCTGGAGGCGCAGATGCGCGCCGACCTCATCCGGGCCAAGCAGCTCATCCGCTCCTCGGCGCTGCCCGCATGATCACCGCCATCACCAAATCGGTCGATGACACGCGTGCCCTCGCGGCCGAGGTCGCACCGCTACTGCAGGCAGGCGATTTGATCCTGCTCGCCGGCCAACTCGGCACGGGCAAGACGGCGTTCGTCCAAGGACTCGGGCGCGGACTCGGGGTGACTGACCCGATTACGAGCCCGGCCTTCGTGCTGGTGCGTTCATATCCCGGACGACTCACGCTGACCCACCTCGACGTCTACCGGCTCGACAACTTGCAGGAGCTCGTCGATCTTGGAATCGCCGAACTCCTCGACGAGGGTGGAGTTTCAGTCATCGAGTGGGGTGACGTGGTGGGGCCGGCGCTGCCTCCTGACCTGCTCGACGTCCGCCTCGAGAACGGTGAGGGGGACGACGATCGAAAGCTGACCTTCGACGCTGTCGGCCCGAGTTGGGCACCACGGATGAAGGCGCTCGGCGCGAACGTTGAACGCTGGCGATGCTGATACTCGGAGTGGAGACCGCCACCGGCCAGGTCGGGTGCGCGATCGGACGCCACGACGGTGTCATCGGTTCCTTTCGCGCCGTACGCGAGCGCCGCCACGTAGAAACCCTCGTCCCCGCCATTGAGTTCACCTGCCGCCAGGCTGGTGTGGAGTTGCGCGACCTGGCCGCGGTTGCCGTCGACATCGGGCCGGGCCTCTTCAGCGGTCTGCGGGTCGGCGTTGCAACTGCAAAGGCGCTCGCCCTTGCGCTGCGGATCCCGGTGCTCGGCGTGTCCAGCCTCGACCTCCTCGCCTTTCCGGTGCGACACACCAATCGACTCATCGTGCCCGCAATCGATGCGCGCCGGGGTGAGATCTTCTACGCCTTCTACCGCCAGGTGCCCGGAGGCGTGCAGCGTCTGACCGACTACCAGGTCGGCAGCCCAGACGATCTGGCGTCGGAGCTGATTGCCTCAGGGGAGGACTCGCTGCTGGTCGGTGACGGCCCCCAGCGCTATCCGGATTTACTCACGGCCACGACTGGCATCGAGGCGGGTGGCCCCTTCACCGCTTATCCGTCGGCGGCGGCTCTCGTCGAGCTCGCCCATCCCCTGGCGATGCGCGAGGAGTTCGTGCAGTCCTGGGAGCTGGAACCGCTGTATCTGCGCAAGACCGACGCCGAGATCAACTGGGAACGGCGCGCCGCTCACACGGTGCCGAGCTGATGGTTCAGTCCCGCCAGGCCGAGCGCGCCGGCGACGACCTCGTGGTGCATGTCGGGCCCATGCGCCGACGGCACCTGCGGTCGGTTCTGAAGATCGAGGCGCAGGTCTATCCCCGGCCGTGGTCTCTCAGCCTGTTCATGAGCGAGCTTGCGCTTCGGGGAAGCCGGGCCTATTACGTGGCGCGCGTCGATGGAATCGTGATCGGCTACACGGGCTTGATGGTGACAGTCGATGACGGCCACATCACCACCCTCGCGATTGATCCGGCCTGGCAGCGACGGAGTATTGGGAGCCGTCTTCTCTTGGTGCTCGCCCGGGAAGCCATACGGCGTCGCGTCAGAAGCCTCACGCTCGAGGTTCGTATCGGCAACCGGGCGGCTCAAGAGCTGTACCGCCACTTCGGTTTCCTCCCCGCGGGGATCCGCAAGAACTACTACGTGGAGACCAATGAGGACGCGCTCGTGATGTGGGCCGACGACATTTGCTCGCCCGAGTACGCCACGCGGCTCGACGAACTCGAAGCTGCCGTACCGGGCGTCACCCTCATCGAGGAGTCGCGGCCGTGAACATCCTCGGGATCGAGACGTCATGTGACGAGACGGCGGTGGCCGTCGTCGCCGACGGAAAGTCAATCCTCTCCTCGGTCATATCGAGTCAGGTCGACCTGCACGCCCGTTTCGGCGGCGTCGTCCCCGAAATCGCCAGCCGCGCCCATGTCGAGCTGCTTACCCCCGCTGTGGCCGAAGCGATGGTGGAGGCAGGCGTCGAACCTGCTCAAATCGACGCGGTCGCAGCCACGGTCGGACCTGGGTTGGCGAGTGCGTTGCTCGTCGGCATCAGCGTCGGGAAAGCGCTGGCCCTGGCCTGGGACAAGCCGTTCGTCGGCGTCGACCACATGGAGGGCCACCTCTACGCCTGTTTCCTCGACACCGAGGCGATCGATTTCCCTCTCATCGCCCTGCTGGTCTCCGGGGGCCACACGCAGCTCGTGCTGATGGAAGGACACGGGCGCTACCGAGTCCTCGGCACAACGGTCGATGACGCGGTCGGGGAGGCATTCGACAAAGTCGCCCGATTCCTCGGACTCGGCTATCCCGGGGGCCCGGCAATCGACGCGATCGCCGAACAGGGCGACCCCGATGCCATCTCGTTTCCGCGCGGCATGGAGCACGACGGACTCGACTTCTCCTTCAGCGGCCTCAAGACCTCAGTCACCCGCTACGCCGAGAAGCACTCCGACGCGCCGGTCGCCGACATTGCCGCCTCGTTTCAAAAGGCGGCCGTCGAGGTGCTCATCACCAAGGCCCGGCGCGCCGCCGCTGCTGAAGGGGCGCAGGCGCTGTGTATCGGCGGCGGGGTGGCTGCGAACTCGCTACTGCGTCGCCGAACCGCAGAAGCGGCGGCCGAGGACGGCTTGCAGGCCGTGATACCGGCGCGCGCTCTCTGCACTGACAACGCGGCCATGATCGCGGCAGCGGCTTGGTGGCGCATCAACTCCGACGGCCCGACGCCGCTTGACGTCGGCGCGCAGCCCAACCGGCGTCTGGGGTAAGGCCCGACCGCTTTTGATGCCTCCGGCGAGGCTGCTAGGGTTAGCACTCGTCATAGGAGAGTGCTAACCGGAGGTCTACCGTCCAATGAACCTCAAGCCCCTCGACGATCGCATCGTCGTACGCCCAAGTGAGGCTGAAGAAACCACAGTGAGCGGGATCGTCATCCCCGACACTGCCAAGGAGAAGCCCCAGCAGGGTGAAGTTCTCGCCGTAGGCCCGGGGCGTCGCTCCGAGCAGACCGGCGACATCATCCCGCTCGACGTGAAGGTCGGCGACGTCGTCGTCTACAGCAAGTACGGCGGCACCGAGATCCCGATCGACGGTGAAGACCTGCTGCTGCTCAACGGCCGTGACGTGCTCGCCATCGTCGACAAGAAGTCCAAGAAGTAGCGCCACCACAATGTCGAAGGAGTTGCTGTTCGACGAACCGGCGCGCCGTAGTTTGGAAGCTGGCGTCGCCAAGCTCGCCCACGCGGTGAGAATCACGCTGGGCCCGATGGGCCGCAACGTGGTGATCGAGCACCGTTTCAACGTTCCCACCATCACCAACGACGGTGTGACGATCGCCAAGGAAGTCCTTCCTCTCGAGCACCCATACGAGAACATGGGCGCCCAGATGGTGAAGGAGGTCGCCAGCAAGACCAACGACGTGGCTGGCGACGGCACGACAACCGCGACCGTCCTTGCCCACGCGATCGTGAAGGAAGGCCTCCGGAACGTGGCCGCGGGCGCGAGTCCGATGGCACTGCGTCGGGGAATCGACTCGGCTGTTGAAGCGGCGCTCGAGTCGATCAAGGCCCAGGCCAAAGATGTCGAAGACCGGGCCGAGATTGCCCAGGTGGCTTCGATCTCAGCCGCCGACGCCTCCGTCGGCGAGTACATCGCCGACGCGATCGACAAGGTCGGCAAAGACGGCGTCGTCACCGTCGAGGAGTCCAACACCTTCGGGATGGAACTCGAAGTTGCCGAGGGGATGCAGTTCGACAAGGGCTACCTCTCGGCCAACTTCGTGACCGACGCCGAGCGCCAAGAAGCGGTCCTCGACGACGCCTACATCCTCTACGTGAACAAGAAGATCAGCGCCGTCAGTGATCTCCTGCCCCTTCTCGAGAAGATCACCGAGGCCAAGAAGCCGTTGCTCGTCGTCGCCGAAGACGTCGACGGTGAAGCGCTAGCGACACTTGTCGTCAACAAGCTGCGGGGCACTTTCAGTTCCGTCGCCATCAAGGCTCCCGCGTTTGGGGAGCGGCGCAAGACGTCGATGGAAGACGCCGCCACCCTCACTGGTGGTCAGGTGCTCTCCGAGGAACTCGGCGTGAGGATTGAGAGCGTCACGCTCGACATGCTCGGGCGGGCCCGGCGCGTGATCGTCACCAAAGACACGACCACGATCATCGAAGGCGGCGGCACGAAGGAGGCGATCGAGGCTCGGATCGCCCAGGTGCGACTGCTCCTCGCGGACGCCCACTCCGACTGGGACAAGGAGAAGCTCACCGAGCGCTTGGCCAAGCTCGCCGGCGGCGTCGCGATCATCCGCGTCGGCGCAGCGACCGAGGTCGAGCTCAAAGAGAAGAAGCACCGCATCGAGGATGCCCTCTCGGCGACCCGAGCCGCCATCGAGGAGGGCATCGTTCCCGGGGGGGGAACGGCACTGATCCGGGCCCGCGCTGCGGTCGACAAAATCAAGAACAAGGGCGACGAGGCCACGGGAACCGCCATCGTGCGGGCCGCCCTCGAGGAGCCGCTGTTCTGGATCGCCTCCAACGCCGGCCTACCTGCGCAACTGGTCGTAAAGCAGGTCGAGAACGAGACCGGCGCGATCGGCCTCAACGCCCTCACCGGCGAGTTCGAAGACCTCATCAAGGCGGGAATCATCGACCCGGCCAAGGTCACCCGCTCGGCACTGCAGCATGCCGCTTCGGTCGCCGGCATCATGCTGACAACCCAGGCCCTGGTGGCGGAGATGCCGGAGGACTACGAGCCCTTGCGCTACGACCCTCGCTCCGGGCAGATGGTCAGCCCTCGCACGGGCAAGCAGCACGGTGCTCATCGGCATTAGCCGAAGCGATCAGGCGTGAGCTCGCACGTTTTCGCCGACAGGCCACCCCCCGATCCGGTCAAGCTCCTCGCCGCCTGGATGGAGTGGGAAAAGGGGGAAACCCCCCCGGGCCGGGTCATGAGCAACCTGAAGACCGCCGGCCTCCGGGAACTGCTGGATGCGCTCGTGTTGGCCCAGGCCGAGGCTGCGGCGCCCTCCGAATAGCTTTCGGATTGACCGAACCATTGCCTTCTCGGCTGAATGGCTGTGGTTACGACACCTCCAATCGCCACCCCTTGACGAAGGGTTGAGCGCTCGGTAAACACGCGCCCATGGATGCTCCTTATCAAGCAGGTGCCGATGTCCACGTGCTCCCCGTCAACATTCCTATTCCGGGGGTGGGGGTTCTCCCCGTCAATGCCTATGTCCTGATGGCCGAAGAGCCAGTTCTGATCGATACCGGCATCGGCATCGATCGCGAGCAGTTCGTCGACGCCGTGTCATCCATTGTTGACCCGGCCGCGCTGCGCTGGGTCTGGCTCACCCACGACGACGCCGATCACACGGGCAGCATCGAGCGCATATTCGAGATTGCGCCCAATGCCCGGCTCGTCACGAACGCATTCAGCGCCATGCGGATGTCAACGTGGTGGCCGGTGCCCTTCGACCGGGTGCACGCCATCCGCACGGGCGACCAGATCCACGTCGGTGACCGCACGCTCCGGGCCACCCCGCCTCCGGTGTACGACAACCCCTTGTCGATCGGAGTGGTCGACGAGTCGACCGGCGCGCTGTTCTCGGTTGACGCTTTCGGTGCGCTGTTACCCGATGCCGTAGAGAACGTCGCCGACGTAGCCCCCGACGACCTCGCCGGCGGGATGGTCGGTTGGGCGACCTCTGACTCGCCGTGGGTCCACCTCACCGACCGCCAGCGGTTCAGTGGGGTGCTCGAGCGCGTTCGGCAGCTCCAACCGACGCACATCTTTTCGTCACATCTTCCCGCCGCCGCCGGTTCCTCGCTGGACCATTTCCTGCAGGTTCTGCAGACGGTTCCTGACGCCGAGCCTTTCGTGCCGCCCAACGCCGAGGAATTCGGGCACCTCGTCGCCGCAATGACCGCGCAGGGCCAGCCGCCGGTAGCAGCGACCTAGCCGGCGAAGGGTGCCATGGGTTTTTGAGATGCCCGGCACCGGCTGTCGTCGCCACCCGTACCTGCATTTGGGGTGCATTGTTGCTCAAACGTCGGCGAGTATCCTGTCTCCTTCGGAGGCGGCAAGGGGGAGATCGCTCAGTGGCTGAGATTGAAATCGGGATCGGCAAGTCCGGCCGGAGGGCGTACGGGTTCGACGACATCGCCATCGTGCCCAGTCGCCGCACGCGAGACCCTGAAGACGTTGACATCACCTGGGAGATCGACGCGTTCAGTTTCGGACTGCCGCTCATGGCGGCGGCCATGGACGGAGTGGTGAGCCCGGCAACGGCGATCGAGGTGGGTCGGTTGGGTGGTGTCGGCGTCCTCAATCTCGAAGGGCTCTGGACCCGCTACGACGACCCCGAGCCATTGCTCGAGGAGATCTCTTCCTCCGACACCGACAAGGCCACGCTGCGAATGCAGGAGATCTACGCCGAGCCCATCAAGCCCGAGCTGATTGGTCAGCGGATCCGTGAGATCAAGGAGGCCGGTGTCGTCTCGTGCGCGTCGGTGACGCCGCAGCGCACGGCCCAGTTCGCCAAGGCGATCCTGGAGGCCGAACTCGACCTACTGGTGATTCAGGGAACCGTGGTCTCCGCCGAGCACGTCTCGAAGACTGTCGAGCCCTTGAACCTGAAGCGCTTCATCCGTGAGCTCGACATCCCCGTGATCGTCGGTGGCTGCGCCTCTTACAACGCAGCTCTGCACCTCATGCGCACCGGCGCGGTCGGCATTCTTGTGGGGGTCGGGCCGGGCCACGCTTGCACGACGCGGGGCGTCTTGGGGGTTGGTGTTCCTCAGGCTACGGCGATTGCCGACGCCGCCGGGGCCCGGATGCGCCATCTCGACGAGACCGGTGTCTACGTGCATGTGATCGCCGATGGCGGCATGAGCACCGGCGGCGACATCGCAAAGGCAATCGCGTGCGGTGCCGACGCGGTGATGGTGGGTTCCCCTCTCGCCGCCGCCCACGAGTCGCCTGGCCGCGGCAACCACTGGGGGATGGCGACCTTTCACGCCAGCCTGCCGCGCGGCGCGCGGGTCAAGGTCGCACCCCGGGGAACGCTTCAGGAGGTGTTGGTTGGCCCGGCTCACGAGAACGACGGGCGGCTGAACCTGTTCGGCGCGTTGCGCACGTCGATGGCGACCTGCGGCTATCAAACAGTCAAGGAGTTCCAGAAGGCCGAGGTCATGGTTGCCCCCTCGCTGCAGACTGAGGGCAAGAACCTGCAGCGGGATCAGGGCATCGGAATGGGCAGCTAACCGGTGCCCGAGGGCAACCTCGCCGAGGCGTTCGACACTGTTCTGGTTGTTGACTTCGGGGCCCAGTACGCGCAGCTGATCGCGCGCCGGGTTCGGGAGGCGCACGTCTACTCCGAGATCGTTCCTCGCGACATGCCTATCTCCCAGATGCTGGCGCGCCGGCCGGCCGGCATCATCTTCTCCGGCGGGCCGGCCTCGGTTCACGTTGAGGGCGCGCCGTCGATTGACCCCGCGGTGTATGACTCGGGTATTCCCGTGCTGGGGATCTGTTACGGCGCGCAGCTCGTCGCGCAGCAGTTGGGAGGCGAGGTCGCTCGCACGGGCGTCGCCGAGTACGGACGCACCGACCTCGAGGTCACCGAGCGCTCGGCCCTCTTCGGCGATCTGCCCTTCCGCCAAGACGTCTGGATGAGCCACGCTGACTCCATCGTGGCCGCGCCGCCGGGATTCCGGGTCACGGCGCGCACCGGAGTTGTTCCCGTTGCCGCCCTCGAGGATCCCGAGCGCGCCGTTTACGGCGTGCAGTTCCACCCCGAGGTCGCGCACACCCCCCGGGGCCAGGAGATCTTGAAGCACTTCCTCTACGACGTCTGCGGGTGCCGGCCGCGCTGGACCATGACCTCGATCGTCGAGAGGTCGGTCGAGGCGATACGCGCCCAGGTCGGCGATGAGAAGGTCATCTGCGGGCTCTCGGGGGGCGTCGACTCAGCCGTGGCCGCTGCTCTCGTGCATCGCGCGATCGGCGACCAGCTGACATGTGTATTTGTCGACACCGGCCTTATGCGCGCCGGCGAAGCGGAGCAGGTCGAAGACACGTTCCGCCGGCAGTTCGAGGTCGATCTCGTGCACGTCAAGGCCGCCGACCGCTTCTTCGAGGCACTACACGACGTCAGCGACCCGGAGGTGAAACGGCGCGCCATCGGTGAAACGTTCATCCGGGTCTTCGAGGAGGTCGCCACCGACTTCGAGGACGCGCGATTCCTGGTGCAGGGCACGCTCTATCCCGACATCATCGAGTCGGGCACCCGGGACGCAGCGCGCATCAAGTCGCACCACAACGTGGGTGGGCTCCCGGTCGACATGCAGTTCGACCTGGTCGAGCCCCTACGCAACCTCTTCAAGGATGAGGTCCGTGCGTTGGGCGAAGAGCTGGGGCTGCCGGAAGAGATCGTGTGGCGCCAGCCCTTTCCCGGGCCCGGGCTCGCGGTGCGAATTGTCGGTACGGTCACCCCGGAGCGACTGGAGATCCTCCGCCAGGCCGACGCCATAGTCGTCGAGGAGATCAAGCGCGCCGGGTTGCAGCGCGAGTTGTGGCAAGCCTTTGCGGTCCTTCTGGCCGTGCGAACAGTTGGCGTGATGGGCGACGAACGTACCTATGCGTACCCGGTCGTCGTGCGCGCCGTGACCAGCGACGACGCCATGACGGCCGACTGGGCGCGCGTGCCCCACGACCTTCTCGAGTTGCTATCCAGCCGCATCATCGCCGAGGTCCCCGGCGTCAACCGGGTCGCCTACGACATCACGTCGAAGCCCCCCGGCACGATCGAGTGGGAGTAGCCGGCTCAGCGTCGCTCGCTCAGCGAACCTCCAGCGATGCTTTGGTGTGATCGACGCTGTCGTCGGCGGGGGACCACGGCACCCACGCGCCGGCCGGGCGGCGGATGGACCACTGCTCGTCCTGGGGCGAACGGCCGGCCAGGGTCATCCACTTCCCGCCGATGAGGTCTCGCAGGACCTGATTGCGCTGAATGATCGCGTCGATGCGCTCGAGGGGCGCCTGGATGACCGCGAGCAGGCGCAGCGATTGATGCATGCGGCGGTCCCCGACGCCCACGGCCTGCGCGGGGAGGCCGACCTGGAGGTCGCCCCCCTCGCCCAGCATGACGCCGATGCCGCCCACCGGGTTGTGCAGCGTCTTGTCTCCGGCACCGAACTGGTCCGGGTCGACCGCCGAGAAGTAGTACTGAGCGGAGATCCACACACCGACGACGAGCGGTGCGGTCATGATCGTCTCGAGGGCGCTGCCGTCAGCATCGCCCTCGGCGTCGTAGGAATGCAGGAACACGCGACATGCCAAGTCGAGTCCGGCGGTGATCGAGCGGGGTCCGACGACGAACGCAGCATTGCTGGCCAGCCCCCACTCGGGACGCACCTGGGCCCAGTCTTGCCCCCGGACCCGAACCTTCGCGGGATTTCCCGGGAGCCGCCGGGCGCGCTCGCGTGCGAGCCGTTCACCGGCCAGGGCGACGTCGCGCTCGAACGTCGCGACCAGCCGTTCGTGGCTCTCCGGCACGGCGTCGCGGTCGAGAATGGTCACGACGTCGGAGGGGGTGTCGTGCTGGGCGGCAACGAAGTGCGTGTCGTCGGGCACCACGATGTCCCGTTCTTCGAGGCCGGCACGGACCGCAGGTTCGTTGAGGATGGCCACTACCACTCGGGCGCTCGGACCACCGGGGGCACCGCCGCACGCGCCGCAGTCGTACGACGACGCGTGCGGGTTGTTGACGTTGTAGCTCCCGTGCCCGCAGAGCACGACGAGCCGGGCGAAGCGGGTGAAGCCCATGGTCCGGACGACGCTCTCGGCGAACGAGACCCGCTCCTCGAGCGTAAAACCGGAGCTGTCGTCGTGTTCCGAGTCGACAGCCGGTCGTGTTTGCGGGAGGCCCACTCGGCGCGTCGTCAGTCCCTTCAGGCGGCGTACGAAGCCCGGTGCCAGCGTCCTGGCCGCGGCCGCAGGACCCATGATGAAACCCGCCGACTCGGCGAGCGCGAACGGTCCGACCAGGCTCCCTTTGGGGAAGTGGAACGCCTCGTGTCCTGCGCCGGCAGCTCGCTGCGCGGCGAGATAGCCGAGGGCGCCGTCACGGACGAGCGGCTGCTCGATGACCTCGTGGTCAGGCGTCACGAGCGGCGGGCAGCGCGGCTCGCTCTCCGTCGACCCCAGGGGCCGCCAGCGGACGGGAATGCCGAAGAACCCGGCGAAACCGAAGGTGTCGTAAGGGCCGCATGCCTGCAGGTGCCGTACCAGGCCCTCCGAGCGGGCGTCGATGCAGAAGGCCGCTTGCACGTCCGGCCGCTCGGCGACGGGGCCGGGGTCAGGGCGGCTCAGTAGCCCCAGCAGACGATCGCGGAAGTTCCCCTCCTTCGCTTCGAGCCACATCGACTTCCGCACCGACGGCGACACCTGCTGCAGGACGCTGCGCACCGCGGAAGCGACGAATGGGTCGTCAGAGGTGCTGCCGAGAGAGGCGAGCACCGCCGCCACCCGCTCATCGAGGAGGTTCTTGTCAATCTGCTCCTGGTCCTGCGGGGGCGCCTGGGGAACTGTGCCATGGGCCGCCGCGACGGTTGCCGCCACCTGCACGGCGAGCAGGTCTACGAGGCGCAACCGGGGACGATCGTGGTCGGGCCCAGCCCACTCGTCGTGCCAGCGCGCGTAGCCGGCCCAGCCCGGAAGCCGGCCGAGGTGCTCGCGAAGGGCGTCGACGTGATTGCCGGCGACACCCAGCGCGTCGAGGGAAGCGGCGAGTGCCTCCACCGGACGATCAGGGAGTTGCGCCAGCCACTTCATGCCGGTCGGGCCCGCGAGGCGCCGGAGCCGCCGGTCGTGTGGCGCGAGGTTTCGCCAGGCGTGGAAGAACCCCTGCTCGCGCCCGGGCATCGGCCACGGAACGCCGGCCTCGTCGACGAAGACCGCACACCACGCAGCCACGATTTGGGTCGCCGCCCTGACGGTCGCGACATCCGTATGGCCGACCCGATCGCCGGCGGTCTCCCGGGGCTTGTCGTCCGGTCCTGTGAGGAGGTCCGATAGGACGATCTCCACCGCGTCGACCGTTCGCCCCCCGATCTCGACGCTGGGCTCCGACGCGAGCTTCGGGTCGGCTTCAATGATGGCGCGCCGGAGATCGGCGTCGGTGGTGACGCCGCGCCCGTAGGTCTCGCGAAACGCGGCGAGCGTCAAATGGGTGCGGGCCCGCAGCCACCGTCGGGCGACGGCGGTGGCGTCGTCGAAGGAAAGGTGCTGCAGGCTGAGGAGGGGATTGACGGCCACGAAGCTGGTCAGCGGCCAGAGCGGACCGATGATCTCCGCCGCTTCGGAGATCTCGGCGAGGAGCTCGGTGTGGCGGTCAGATCGTCTGCGGTGGCCGTCGGTTCCGTTGCTCATGTTGATCGTGTCGTTCGGGCCAGCTCCACGCGCGGCGGAAGCTGGCGGGTCTCTGGGACAGGCGCGACGCCGGTCGAACTGCCCCGGGTCGTCAGCTCTGAGGCAACGGGCGCTGACGTCAGCGCAAAGGCGTACGCCCGGGCGCGCACCTCGCGCATCCGGTCCCCGGGAGTGAACCAGACGACGGCGACCCCAAGGGCGATCACCGCGATCGTCGCAACGAGGAGAGCGGAGCTGACCGGTTCAGCGACCTCGCCGGGAAGCGCGGGAGCGACGAAGGTCTCGACGGCGGACAGCCCACCGATGTAGGCGAACACTCCGGCGAAGGCACCGAATGTCGCCGTTACCACCGTCGACACGGGCCGGAACGGCGCGGAGTGGAGCCACCCATCGACGGCCCGGGCTGCTGTTCCCCACGCGAACACGATCACGAGCACGCGCGCCGCCGTGGACAGGTGTGGGTGGAAGACCAGGTAGGCGGCCGCAATCGCCGCCGCCGGCACGAGCAGCGCGACGCCCATGCGAACACTGCGGGCGACGACCTGCGGGGCAGGGCGTTGGTGGTGGCGGTGATGGGCGGTTACCGAGCCACCGGCCCCGAGGAACAGCGCAGCCTTGTACATGCCGTGCCCGACGATGTGGAGCAACGCCGCGGGGAGCGCTCCTATGGCCACCTGCACCGTCATGAAGCCCATCTGTCCTGCCGTGGACCACGCCAGGTTCCCCTTCACGTCGCTGCGCACCAGCATCACGGTCGTCGCGTAGCAGGCGGTGACGGCACCCGCGACGAAAGCCACGTGGGTCGCCGAGACCGATGCCCCGAACACCGGAGCGAGTCGCACCAGTAGCATGCCGGCGCCGTTCACTACGCCTGCGTGCAACAGCGCCGACACCGGCGTGGGCGCGGCGATCGTGGACGGCAGCCACCGGTGCACGGGCACGAGCGCGGACCGGGAAATGCCGGCAACGGTCAGGAGCACGGCGACCACCGTCAACACGTGGTCACCGAGCGCCGGGATCGACGCGGTGGCGAGCTCCCTGGCGGCAGCGGCCGGCGAGCGGAGGTCGATGTCGCCGACGGAGACGACGGCGAGCAGTGTGGCGGCCAGTAACGCGGCGTCTCCCACCCAGAGGCTGCGCAGGGTGCGCCGGGACGAGCGCCGCGCCGGTTGCCAGGTGACCCGGTGGGTCACCAGCGCAGCCAGCGCGAGGCCGGCCACGATCCAGGACGCGCACAGCAGCCCGAGGGTGGCGGAGAAGGCCACCGACGTCGTGGCCGCGGTCAGCAGCGAGGCCAGTACGAAGAAACGGCGCCCGAACAGATCCCCCTGCAGGTTCCGGCTGGCGAAGGACTGCACGACCAAGCCGACGCCGGTGGTGAGCAAGCCCAATAGAGTGGTGACGCGACTTGCATACAGGCCGAAGAGCGCATGGCCATTGCCTCCCTCGACCACGGCTGCCACCGGTCCGCTCACAGCTACGACGACCGCCACGACGACCGCGGCGGCGAACGCAGCAGTGGCCGCTCGTACCGCCCATCGGGAAGACCGCTCTCCGGCGGGACGGACGATGCTTATTGCCGCAGCGGCCGTAACCGGCAGCGCGGGGGCAACGATCAAGCACATCTCAGGCAGTGTCATCTCGACCGAGGCCCCTATGCAGTAAAGCGCCGGACGGTCATTCGATCGTCAGGTGCGGTCTCGCCAGCCCGACGGTTTCAGGTTGAGACGAGAAAGTCGCGTCGCCCCGAGCATTAAGACGATGATCACGGGGTCGAGCAGGCGTGGTTACGACTCGATCCATCAGTCAGTTCGTTCCATCATCACTATCCGACAGCGGCTCGATCAGGGCGTAGTCCCGTCGCTGCCCGAGCCCGAGAGGCGGGAAATGTCGACCGCCACACCCAGGGCCCCTGCAGAGCGCGCCGCGCCGATGTCACCAGGGACCAGCCCCCCTTGCGCGTAGACGGGCATCGGGCTGGCTGCGGCCAGGGCCTGCAGGCCGTCCCAACCCAGCACCTGGTCTTCGGGGTGCGAAGGCGTGGGCCGAACGGGCGACACGATGGCGACGTCGGCACCCAGTGCACTGGCGCGCTCGAGGTCCCGTGCGTTGTGCGCCGACACCA
>DATLEI010000052.1:0-35947 GCA_035525375.1 Acidimicrobiales bacterium | reverse complement strand
CCGTTCCCTGCGTGTCGGAGGGGGGACTTGAACCCCCACGCCCTTTCGGGCACTAGCCCCTCAAGCTAGCGCGTCTGCCTATTCCGCCACTCCGACGAGTGGACCTCTGACTCTACCGGTTGAGCGCGCCGGCTCGAATTGGGATAAGCCCACCGTTTCGTGTGCGCACAGCTACCGCTGAGGTGACTGTGTGCGCACAAGAACAGCGGGCCGACACCTACCCCTTCAGGCTTACCTTGGTCGCGTCGAAGGTGCCGTAGGCGGAGAGCTGCAAGCCTTCGACGCGGTCGGACACAACGGCGTGGGTTTGGAACTGAGCTATCGGCACCACCGGCACTTGGTCCATGACCAGCTTTTCCGCCTGCTGGTACGCCGCCATGCGCTTGGCCTCGTCGGGCTCCAAGCGCGCCGCCGCGACCAGGGCGTCCACCTCTGGTGAGGAGAAGCCGCTGACGTTGTCGGAGCCCCCCGTGACGAAGAGCGGCGCCAAGAACGCGTCAGGCGTGGGGTACGCCGGAATCCAGCCGAGCCGGAACATCTCCTGCTGACCGCTGTCGAAGAACTGCGAGTAGTCCGAGAACGGCTTGGGTCGCAATGCGACCGGGATCCCAGCTTCCTTCAGATTGGCTTGGATCGCTCGCGCCACCGCTTGCTGGGTCAGGTCGTCGTTGAAGTCCAGCTGCACTTCCGGCGGCGGGGTCTCCCCGAAGACCTCCTTGACCAATTCCCGGGCGCGCGCCGGGTCGTGCACGCACTTCGCGCCGCAGGCGTCCGCTTGATAGCCGGGGATCCCGGCGGCGACGATGCCGCCCAACGGGAGCACGGCGCTGCCATAGATGACCTGGACAATCGCCTCGCGGTCGACGGCACGCACGATCGCCTCGCGGAAACGGACGTCGGCGTACTTCGGGTTCTTCACGTTGAACGCGTAGAACAGCTCACCGGCGTAGGGCTGGGAGCGCTCCTGCGAAGACTTTGGCGTCGCCGGCTCGATCTGGTCGGGTGGCACTTCGGCCCAGTCGAGGCCACCGCCGAGAAAGTCGGCATAGGACCCCGCTGAATCGTGGGCCAGGTACACGTCGACTGCTTTCAGCGGCATCTGCGCGCCGGGCGCCGGCACGAGATGCAATGTCGAATCCGTCCGAGACTCCAAAACAAACGGGCCACTTCCCAGCGGCTGGTCCGAGAAGGGAGGCGACGGCGGCTGGGCCTCGACCGACTCCTTCGGCACGATCCCGAAGGCGGGATTTCCCAAGACCGCAGGCAAAGCTGACAGCGGCTGGTCGAGACTGAAGTGCACAACATTGGGCGCCGGCGCAGTTACGCCTGCGAGCGTGTCCGCTCTGCCAGTCAGGCTGAACGGCGCGAAGCCGGTGATCATCTGCAGCTGGGCGGCGGCGCGCGAGGGCGAGCCGCGACGAGCGATGCGTTCGAGCGTGTACTTGACGTCCTCGGCGGTGATGGCGCGGCCATTGTTGAACTTGGCGTCGGCACGAAGGGTGAAATCCCACTGGGTCATCTCGGCGTTGGGCTGCCATTGCGCAGCGACGGCGGGCTGAATGGCGAGGGTTGCCGCGTCGAACTTCGTGAGCGGGCTGAAGAGGTGCTCAGCGAGCAATAACTCCCCTGGCTTCTGAGCCTGGGCCGGGTCAAGGGAGCCGGGCCGCTCAACGCCGACACGTAAGACGTCGGCCGGTGGCTTGGGCCCGATCGCGCGCGGAGAACTGTCGGACTCGCAGCCAGCCAAGCCGACGACGCAGGCGAGCGCCAACGCCAGACGCCGTTGTCCTGCCAATCGTCTCAGTGCAGGCCTCGCGCCGGCTACTGGAGCCGGATGGAGAGGATCATGGTCGTGAACGAGAAGACGATCGCCGCCGCGACGGTGATGCGGTCAAGGTTGCGCTCGACGACGGTGGACCCCGCTGCCGCGCTGCCCACCCCGCCACCGAACATGTCAGAGAGCCCGCCGCCCCGCCCACTGTGCAGGAGGATCAGCAGGATCAGCGCCAGCGACACGGCGACGTGGACGACCAGAATGATTGTTGTCAGCATTGGGAGAGATTCACCAGCCTTGGGCGGCCACCGATTGCAGAATCAGGCTAGCAGTCGAATCGATCACTGCTCCTGTCGGTACCGCACAATGCGGGCGAACTCGTCGGGATCGAGACTCGCGCCGCCAACGAGCGCGCCGTCGACGTCGGGCTGGGCCATGAGCTCGGCGATGTTGGTGGCTTTGACGGACCCCCCGTACTGAATCCGTACCGCCTCGGCAACGGCGTCACCGTGCAGCGAGGACACGACCTCCCGGATCAGCGACGTCGTCTCCTGAGCATCAGCGGGAGTCGCGGTGCGGCCGGTGCCAATAGCCCAGATGGGCTCGTAGGCGATCACCATCGCCTGCACCCGTTCGGCGGAAACCCCATCCAAAGCGGCGCGCACCTGGCCGGAGACCTTGCTCGCCATCGAGCCGGCCTCCCGCTCGTCGAGCGTCTCGCCGACACAGAGTATGGGCGTCATTTCAGCGCGCCACACGGCCTCGAGCTTCAGCCGGACGACGTCGTCGGTCTCGCCGAACAGCTCGCGCCGCTCCGAGTGCCCGACGATCGTGTAGGTCACATTGAGCTTGGCCAGCATCGGCGCGCTGACCTCCCCGGTGAAGGCGCCGCCGTCCTCCCAGTAGCAGTTCTGGGCGCCGAGCGAGATCGGGATGCTGTCAGAAATGATGACGGTCTGGATCGACCGCAGGCAGGTGAACGGCGGATGCACGGACACGTCGACAACGTCGTAGTCGGCGGCGTCGAGGCGGTACGAGAGCTTCTGCACCACCTGGATCGCCTCCAGATGGTTGTAGTTCATCTTCCAGTTGCCGCTCATGAGCGGCTTGCGGTCAGCCATTCCCCGTCCTGTCCCCTGACGTCCTCAGTGCAACCAAACCAGGTAGGTCGCCCTGCTCGATGAGCTCCAATGACGCGCCGCCACCAGTCGACACGTGGTCGACCTTGTCGTCGAGTCCGAACTTGGCGATGGCTGCGGCACTGTCGCCGCCGCCTACAACAGTGAATCCGGGAGCATTGGCAACGGCCTCGGCCAAGGCGCGGGTGCCGGTAGCGAAGCGCTCGTCCTCGAAGACACCCATAGGACCGTTCCAAAGCACCGTGCCCGCGCCGGACACCGCTTCGCAGAACACGGCGGACGTCTCCGGCCCGATGTCGAGGCCTTTCCAACCGTTAGGGATGTCAGCTCCGACGGCGCGCACTTGGTCTTCGGGATCATCAGTTGAGCCGATCGATCCGTCTGGCCCCAACGCCACCGCGTCGGTCGGGATCAAGATGTTCTTGCCCGACTTCAGCAGCTCCCGGCAGGCATCGATGCGGTCTTCCTGCAACAACGAGTCACCGATGTCGTGGCCCTGGGCGGCGAGAAAGGTGAAGGCCATGCCGCCGCCGATGACGAGCGTGTCCACCTTGTCGAGCAACGCCTCGATCACGGCGAGCTTGTCGCTTACCTTGGCCCCGCCAAGAACGGCGACGAAC
Source organism: Acidimicrobiales bacterium (assembly GCA_035525375.1). Taxonomy (GTDB): domain Bacteria; phylum Actinomycetota; class Acidimicrobiia; order Acidimicrobiales; family AC-14; genus JALZBN01. The sequence goes on along the minus strand of DATLEI010000052.1, from coordinate 32,414 downwards.
GGGCGTGCCGGCGCGTCCAACAACCCACCTACGACTTCGACCTCTCGCGCCAGTAGGCGTCCCGCGGCACTTGGTAGGAACTGAGGCGGCCCGACGACAGAGGCGTGCGACCGGTGGCAGGTGCCGAACGCATCGTTCACATACAGGTCGTGGCTGTCGACCAACTTCTGGACAAACTCGGGATCGTTGGCCTCCTCGCCCGGGTCGAACCGCAGGTTCTCGAGCAGCTCGACATCGGGTGCCAACTCGGCCAGTCGCTCCCGGATCGGGTCGAGCGAGTACGTCGGATCCGCCTTCCCCTTGGGCCGCCCGAAGTGGGTGCAAACGTCGACCTTCGCGCCGCGCCCCTCCAGCCATTGGATGGTGGGAAGCGCGGCGGTGATGCGACGGTCGTCGTCGATGCGACCGTCGGTGACAGGAACGTTGAAGTCGACCCGGAGCAGGACTCGCTTTCCCGACGGGTCGGGCAGGTCTTCCAGCGTGGGCAGGCTCAACTCTTGTGGTTGGCGGCGCCCACGATCTCGACGAGGTCGATCAGACGGTTGGAGTACCCCCACTCGTTGTCGTACCAACCGCAGATCTTGACCAGATTGCCCATGGCCATGGTGAGCTCGGAGTCGAAGGTGACGGAGGCCGACGATCCGACGATGTCGGTCGACACAATTGGATCGGTCGTGTATTCGATCACCTTGGACAATGGGCCCGACTCGGCCGCCTTGCGGAATGCCTCGTTGATCTCCTCCACAGTCACGTCGCGGTCGAGCACCGCGGTGAAGTCGGTGATGGACCCGACGGGCACCGGCACCCGCAGCGCGGTTCCGTCGAGGCGACCCTGCATCGCCTGCAACACGAGGCCCGTAGCCCGGGCCGCGCCCGTCGAGGCCGGCACGATGTTGATCGGCGCGGCGCGACCGCGGCGCAGGTCTTTGTGCTGGAGGTCGAGGAGGTTCTGGTCGTTCGTCATGGCGTGCACGGTCGTCATGAGGCCCTTCTGCACGCCGAAGGCATCGTCGAGCACCTTGACCATCGGCACGAAGCAGTTGGTCGTGCACGACGCGTTGGACACAACCGTGTGCTGCGCCGGGTCGAACGTGTCCTCGTTGACACCGACCACGAAGGTGGCGTCCGCACCGCTGGCGGGGGCGGATATGACGACTCGCGGCGCGCCGGCATCGATGTGCGCAGCTGCCTTGTCACGGTCGGTGAAGAAGCCGGTCGACTCGACGACGACGTCAACGCCCAGCTCACCCCACGGCAGCGCCTTGGGGTCACGCTCGGCGACAACCTTGAACTCCTTGCCGTCGACACTGATGCCCTCGTCGGTGACCTTGACCTCGCCGTCGAGGCGGCCCAGCACCGAGTCGTATCGCATCAGGTGGGCGAGGGTGGCCGGTGAGGTGAGGTCGTTTACAGCGACGATCTCCACGTCGGCCCCGCGCTGCCTGGCGGCCCGGTAGAAGTTTCGGCCGATCCGACCGAAACCGTTGATCCCGACACGTACAGGCATATGTTTCCTCCTTGTAAACGGGCTGCTGACCCTATCCGACCAGATTCTCCAAGGCATCCGCCAACTTCTGCGGATCGTGGGCCATGCCGTCAGGCCTTGAAACCGGAGCCTGAACACCGGTGATGCCGTCAGGTAGGCGCCCGATCTGGAGCCCATCGGGATCGCTCACCACCGTGTCGACCCGCACGCCGTGCGCCCCGAGTGCCTCCACGTGCGCGGCCACGTCGTAACCGGACGTTTCGGGCTGCTGCTCGCGAAGATTGCAGACGTAGATCTTGCGTGCCGGCGTTACCTCCAGCGCGTTGCGGATAGCCGGCACAACAGTCACCGCCAGCAGGCTGGTGAACAACGATCCCGGGCCAATGACGATCTGATCGGCCTCCGCCAAGGCCTCGATGGCTTCGGGCACAGGCTCGGCGTCGGCCGGCACCAGCGAGACGCCCGCGATGCGTCCGCACGCGGCCACTGCGACCTGGCCCTCGATCGGGTCGCCGGCGGTGCCGTCTCCGGCGCGCACCACTGCCTTGAGGACAACCGGGTAGCGGGTGGCCGGGAGTACCCGTCCCACGGCGCCAACGAGTCGACCGGCCTCGGCCAGGGCGACAGAGAAGTCGCCGGTGGCGTCGGCGAGTCCGGCGATCACCAGGTTTCCGAGGGCGTGGCCTTCGAGTTCACCGGCTGCGAACCGGTGCTCGAAAGCGCTCGTCCACAACGAGGTTGGGTCGGCGAGCGCGACGAGGCACCTCCGCAGGTCGCCCGGCGGTGAGATGCCGAAGGCGGCGCGCAACCGGCCGCTCGATCCCCCATCGTCGGCGACCGAAACGATCGCGGTGACTTCCTCCGCGTAGCGGCGGACGGCCTGCAGCGTGGCCGCCAAGCCGTGGCCACCACCGAGAGCAACAACTTTTGTCATTTGCCTACGTCGCGGTGCTGGACGGTCGGCGCGAACCCCCGATCCGCCAAAATCCGTCCCAGCTCTTCGGCGATCACCACCGACCGGTGGGTGCCACCCGTGCAACCGATGCCGACGGAGAGATATGACTTGCCTTCCTTCAGGAAGGCCGGGAGCAGCATGCCAAGGAGGTCGTCGAGACGCGCCAGGAACTCGCCTGTCTCGGGCTGGGCTGCGACGTAGTCGCGCACCGACTGGTCGAGGCCGGTAAGGGGCCGGAGCTCGTCGACCCAGTGGGGGTTGGGCAGGAACCGACAGTCGAAGACGAGGTCGACATCGAGTGGGAGGCCGTGCTTGTACCCAAACGACACCACGCTCGTCTGCAACGCGTTCTCGGCCTCCCGAGCGAACAGCTCGAGGAGTCGGTCTCGCAGTTGATGGACGTTGAGGTCACTGGTGTCGACGACGACGTCAGCCTCGGCCTTGACCGGGTCGAGCAGCTCCCGCTCCCGCTCGATGCCGTCGGATACTCGTTCGGAGTCGGTAAGGGGGTGACGCCGGCGGGTGTTCTCGTAGCGGCGTACGAGTACCTCGGTTGACGCCTCCAGGAAGAGAAGGCGCACCCGTGCCCCGGTCTTGCGCAGCTGCTCGAGGGCGGGACTGAGCTCATCGAGGTACGCGCCGGTTCCGACGACGAGGGCCACACGCTCGGTGGTCGACGCCGGCGCGTGCACGAGCTCGGCCACCTTTCCGATGAGCGCCGGGGGAAGGTTGTCGATGACGAACCAACCGAGGTCTTCGAAGGTGTCGGCGGCATTGGAGCGCCCGGCGCCCGACAGTCCGGTGATGATCAAGAACTCACTCACGGATTAGCTGGCCTTCTCTGCTCGGATGAACATCAATCGTGGAATCGTCGCCGCCTCAACGTACTCCTCCGCCTCGAGCAAGAAGCCGGGCGGAGGCGCTGGCTCTTGCATCTCGACGATCGTCAGCCCGGCGCGCGCCATCGCATTCACATAGTGCGAGAGCGGACGGTGGACGAAGGGGATCTTGATGTCCTTGTCGACCTCCTCCACCGTCGTCTCTTCGACCAAATAGCGACCGACCCGCCAATACTGCTCCTCGAGGATGTGGTCGTCGATCCAACCCGACCCGGGCGCTTGGGTCAGAGGATGGTTGATGAAGACGAGGAACCGTCCACCGGCGCGCAGGACCCGGCCCACTTCCGCGATCGCGTCTTCGGCAGCCTCGATGTGTTCGAGCACGAGACAGGCGATGGCGGCATCGAAACAGCTGGCGCGCAGGGGAAGGGTGGTCGCGTCGGCGCGTACGTAGGCCGGTCCGCCGGCCGAGGCGCGTGCGTTGTCTAGCTGGGCGGCGGCGGCATCGATGCCGACGACCCGGCGCGGCGCGCCGTCGGGGCTCGCGGCGAGCCGAGCGATATGACCCTCGCCTGCGCCGAGGTCGAGCACCTCGGCGGCCCCAGGCAGGTGCGCGGCCACAATCGGCAGGATCTGCTCCGCGTACTCAGGATCCGCGCCGTCGGTGAACGCGGCGCGCCACCAGCCGGCGTGCACCTCCCACGGATCAGTGCTCAACGGGCAAGCGTGGGGACGTGGAGCTTTTCGTACACCGATCTGGCCACGGCCTCAGGTAACCACGGAAGGGCGAGGAACTCGTCGAGCGATGCGGACTTCACCGCTCTTATCCCTCCTAGCTCCTTCACGAGCCGGCGCTTGCGGGTCGGTCCGAGGCCGGGGATCCCGTCGAGCACGCTGACCGTCATTCGCTTGTTGCGGAGCTGACGGTGATACGTGATCGCGAACCGGTGGGCCTCATCACGGATTCTCTGCAGGAGGTAGAGCGCCTCGGAGTTGCGGGCGATGCGGACGGGGTCTGCCTGTCCTGGCACGAAGACCTCCTCGAACCGCTTCGCCAGCGCAGCAACCGAGATCCGGTCGGCGAGCCCGAGTTCTTCGACCACCTTTATGGCCACACTGAGCTGTCCCTTGCCGCCGTCGACAAGGAGCAGATTGGGCTCGTAGGAGAATTTCCGGCGCGCCTTGGGTTCCTCCCGACTCTCTGCCAGGAGAGCAGTCAACCGGCGCGTCAGTACCTCCTCCATGGCGGCGAAGTCGTCGTTGCCGGGCACCTCTCGGATCTTGAATCTGCGGTAATCGTTCTTCTTCGGCAGCGCGTCCTCCACGACGACCATCGACCCCACGTAGTCGCTGCCCTGGATGTGGCTCATGTCGAAGCACTCGATGCGCAGCGGCGCGGTCGGAAGGTCGAGCGCCTCCTGCAGGGCGTTGAGGGCGCGAGCCCGGGAACTGTGATCCGACGACCGCTTGAGCCGGTGGCGGACGAACGCCTCCTTGGCATTCTGGGTGACTGTCGCCTGCAGCTCGCGCCGGTCACCGCGCTGGGGCACCCGGATGGAGACCTTGGTGCCGCGCACGCCACTGAGCCAGCGCTCGTACAGGTCTATGTCTTCGGGCTCGACAGGAACCAGGACGCGCCGGGGCACACCGTCGGCGTCGGCTTCGGCGTAGAGCCCTTCGAGCACGTGGCCCAGGAGCTCGGCCGGCGTCACGTCCTCCACCTTGTCGACGACAAAGCCCTTGCGCCCCACCATGCGGCCCTTGCGTACGAAGAACACTTGCACTGACGCCTCGAGCTCGTCGTCGGCAATGCCGATGACGTCGAGGTCGTCGGGCCGCTCGGTGACCATCCCCTGCTTCTCGATCGCCTTGCGAACCGTCATAAGCCGGTCGCGCAGACGCGCCGCTCGTTCGAACTCGAGGCCGTCAGCCGCCTGGTGCATCTGGCGCTCGAGGCGGCGGACGACGGGCCGGGTGTCGCCGTCGAGGAAGTCGACAAGCTCGCCGACGAGCCTGTCGTACTCCTCATCGGTCACCTCCCCGACGCATGGCCCTGAGCACTTCTCGATGTGAAAGAGGAGGCATGGCCGCCCGAGCTTGTGGTGGCGCTCGAACTTGTTGTCGCTGCACGTGCGTATTGGGAAGGTGCGCAGAAGGAGATCGAGCGTCTCCCGGATGGCATAGGCGTGTCCGTAGGGACCGAAGTAGCGCGTGCCCTTGCGCTTGCGACCCCGCATCACCATCGCCCGGGGCCACTCGTCGTCAAGCGTGACGGCAAGAAACGGGTAGCTCTTGTCGTCGCGCAGACGGATGTTGAACCGGGGCTTGTGCTGCTTGATGAGGCTGTACTCCAGCATGAGCGCCTCGACGTCGTTGCGAACCTGGATCCACTCGACGCTCTCGGCCGCCCCGACCATCTGGGCCGTGCGGGGCGGCATTGTCGCGGGGTTGCCGAAGTAATTGGAGAGGCGCGCCCGCAGGGACCGGGCTTTGCCGACGTAGATCACCCGGCCCTCTCGGTCTTTGAACTGGTACGAACCCGGCGCGTCAGGAATTGTGCCGGCCGCAGGACGTTGCAGCATGTGTCCAGATTCCCATGCGAGAGAGCAGTCGTCTGACGTAGAATCTTCATACGCCGGCCTGGTATCCCCGGCGACATATCAAGTTCCGAGGCCGACAACCCCGCGGTGAGGCGACCAGGCTGTCCCCGCCGGCCGAGTTCGGAGCTTTCAGAAGCGGAGGACAACCTCATGCTCCGAATTCAGGGTGCTCTACCCGAGCGGTATCAAACCGCGTCCCAAGAACAGCTTGCCGAATGGATCGCCGCCGCCAAGGCAACCCTTGGTGATCGGCTTCTGATTCTCGGTCACCACTACCAGCGCGACGAGGTCATGCGTTGGGCGGACGCGCGCGGCGACTCGTTCGGCTTGTCGCGCCTGGCTGCGGACAACTCGACGGCTGAGTATGTCGTCTTCTGCGGCGTCCACTTCATGGCCGAGGCCGCCGACATCCTCACGGCCGACAACGTTGCGGTGGTACTGCCCGACCTCAACGCCGGTTGCTCCATGGCCGACATGGCCGACCTCGACTCGGTGGAACAGGCGTGGGAGGAGCTCGCCGCTGTAACCGACATCGAGCGAGTCGTCCCCGTGACCTACATGAACTCGTCCGCGGCGTTGAAGGCGTTCGTCGGCGAGAAGGGCGGCGCGGTGTGCACGTCGTCCAACGCGCGCGCCGTCGTTTCCTGGGCCCTGGAACACGGGGACAAGCTCCTCTTCTTTCCTGACCAGCACCTCGGCCGCAACACCGCTTACGACCTCGGGTTCTCCGAGGGCGACATGCGGGTGTGGGACCCCCGGCGCGACTTGGGCGGCCTGGAGGAGGCCGACGTGAAGAGCGCGACGTTCCTGCTGTGGAAAGGGCACTGCTCGGTGCACCAACGGTTCACCGTCGACCAGGTCGCCACCTTCCGCGCCGAGCACCCCGGCGGCGTGGTCGTCGTGCACCCGGAGTGTTCCCGTGCAGTCGTGGAGGTTGCCGACCAGGTCGGCTCGACCGACTTCATCATCAAGGCGGTCGAGGCCGCGCCGGCGGGATCCGTGCTCGGCATCGGCACCGAGATCCACCTCGTGCACCGGCTTGCGAATGAGCACCCCGACAAGACCGTCGTATCCCTCGACCCACTCGTGTGCCCGTGCTCGACGATGTTCCGAGTCGACGCGCCGCACCTCGCGTGGTGTCTGGAGAATCTCGTCGCCGGCACCATCGTGAACCAGATTTCGGTCGACCGCGAAACCGAGCGCTGGGCCAAGGTGGCCCTCGACCGGATGCTAGAGATCGTCTAGCGAGCGAGCACGGGGGCTAGGAACACGCCCGTGTAGCTGTCGTGCGTCTTGGCAACGGCCTCGGGTGTGCCCTCGACGATCACCATCCCGCCGCCGTCGCCGCCTTCGGGGCCGAGGTCGATGATCCAGTCGGCCGACTTGATCACGTCGAGGTTGTGCTCGATCACGAGGACGGTGTTGCCCTGGTCGACGAGGCGACTGAGGACGTTGAGGAGCTTGCGAATGTCTTCGAAGTGAAGACCGGTGGTGGGCTCGTCGAGGATGTAGATGGTGTGGCCTGTCGAGCGCTTGGCCAACTCGCTGGCCAGCTTCACCCGCTGAGCCTCCCCGCCTGAAAGCGTCGGCGCGGGCTGGCCGAGACGCACGTAGCCGAGACCGACATCGGCGAGCGTCTGCATGTGGCGGGCAATGTTGGGCTGGTGTATGAAGAACTCGGCCGCCTCCTCGATGGAGAGGTCGAGCACCTCGGCGATGTTCTTGCCCTTGAAGGTGACGTCGAGGGTGTCGCGGTTGTAGCGGCCGCCTTTGCACACCTCGCACGGCACGTACACGTCGGGGAGGAAGTGCATCTCGATCTTGATGGTGCCGTCGCCGGCGCACGCCTCGCAGCGGCCACCCTTGACGTTGAACGAGAAGCGACCGGGTAAGTAGCCCCGGACTCGCGCCTCCTGGGTCTTGCTGAAGAGCTTGCGGATGTGGTCGAAGACACCGGTGTAGGTCGCCGGGTTAGAGCGGGGCGTACGGCCGATCGGCGACTGGTCAATGTTGATGACCTTGTCGAGGAACTCGTCGCCCTCGATCTTCTTGTGGCGCCCGGGGACGACCTTCGAGCGGTAGATGCGCTGCATGAGGGCGCGGTAGAGGATGTCGTTGACGAGCGTCGACTTGCCTGACCCCGACACGCCGGTCACACAGATCAGCATTCCGAGGGGAAACTCGACGTCGATCGACTTGAGATTGTGCTCCTTGGCGCCCCGGACGACCAGCCACTCGTCGCCCGGTTCGCGCCGCATGGCCGGGATGGGGATCGACTTCTTGCCGGAGACGTACTGGCCGGTGATCGAGTCCTTGTTCCGAATCAGGTCCTTTACCGATCCCGACACCAGTACCCGGCCGCCGTGCTCACCTGCGCCGGGGCCGATGTCGACGACGTGATCGGCGACCCGGATGGTCTCTTCGTCATGCTCGACAACGATGACGGTGTTGCCGATGTCGCGCAGACGGATCAGGGTCTCGATCAGCTTCTTGTTGTCGCGCTGGTGGAGCCCGATCGACGGCTCGTCGAGCACGTAGAGGACCCCGACCAGGCCGCTGCCGATCTGGCTGGCGAGGCGGATGCGCTGAGCTTCACCGCCGGCGAGGGTGCCAGCCGACCGGTTGAGGCTGAGATAGTCGAGGCCGACGTCGAGAAGGAAACGCATGCGGGCGTTGACCTCCTTCACCACCCGCTCGGCGATCATGCGGTCTCTCTCGGATAACTCGAGGTCGAGCAACCTCTGTGCGGCGTTGGCGATGGAGAGGTTGCACAGCTCGTTGATGTTCATGCCGTCGACGGTGACCGCCAGCGACTCCGGCTTGAGGCGCGCGCCGCGACAGTCGGGGCACGGCACCTGGCGCATGTAGCCCTCGATCTGGTCCCGCATGTAATCGGACTCGGCTTCGGAGTGACGCCGTTGGAGGTAGGGCACGGCGCCCTCGTAGTGAGTGAAGTACGACCGAGTGCGTCCGTAGCGGTTGCGGTACTGCACGTGTACCTGCTTGGTACCCGATCCATAGAGCAGCACCTTCTGCTCTGACCTCTTGAGCTTGTGCCACGGCGTCGTCGTGCGAAACCCGTAGGCGTCGGCGACGGCATGCAGGACCCGATGGAAGTACTCGCCGCGCGCGCCGGCCCACGGCGCGATGGCGCCTTCATCGAGGGTGAGGTCGGGATTCGGGACGACTAGCTCGGGGTCGACCTCGAAGCGGGTGCCGAGGCCGTCGCAGTGAGGACAGGCGCCGTAGGGAGAGTTGAACGAGAAGTTGCGCGGCGCGAGCTCATCGAACGAGGTGCCGTCGTTGGGGCAGGCGAGGTGCTGGCTGAAGGTGAGGATCTCCGGCGCGGGCTCGTCGCCTTCGCCGGCGCCGTCGTCCTTGCCCTTGGCGCTGGTGGCGCTCTTCGACGGGATGATCTCGACCTCGGCGACGCCGTCGGCCAGCCGCAGCGCCGTCTCGAGAGAGTCGGTGAGCCGCCGATCGACGCCCTCGCGCCGCACCAGCCGATCGATGACGACCTCGATGGTGTGCATCTCGTAGCGCGCCAACTTGGCGCCCTTATCGGGACCGGATAGCTCCCGGATCTGGCCGTCGACGCGCGCCCTGGCGTAGCCCTGGGAGGCGAGCTCCTCCAGAAGTCCCTCGTACTCCCCTTTGCGGCCGCGCACAACGGGCGCCAGTACCTGGAATCGGGTGCCTTCGGGCAGTTCCATGATGCGGTCGACGATCTGCTGGGGCGTCTGCCGCGAGACCACAGCACCGCACCTGGGGCAGTGCGGAATCCCGATTCGGGCGTAGAGCAGGCGGAGGTAATCGTAGATCTCGGTGATCGTGCCCACCGTCGATCGGGGGTTCTTCGACGCCGACTTCTGATCGATGGAGATGGCCGGCGACAGGCCTTCGATGAAGTCGACATCGGGCTTGTCCATCTGGCCGAGGAATTGGCGCGCATAGGCCGAGAGCGACTCGACGTAGCGACGCTGGCCCTCGGCGTAGATGGTGTCGAACGCGAGCGACGACTTTCCGGAGCCCGAGAGTCCAGTGAAGACGATCAGCCTTTCGCGCGGCAGCTCCAGGGAGACATTACGGAGGTTGTGCTCCCGTGCCCCTCGAATGACAAGCTTGTCAGACACGCTCTGAGACTACCGACCCCGGCGGGCGAATGTAAGTTCGCTTTGGGGATTTTTCAGGACCTCGGGATCGGTGCCCTGGAGAGGACGAGGGCCGGATCACCCGCGTCCAGAATTGTGCGGTTCGGGAACTCCCGCTCGGCCGCAGCAATGACTGAACTGTCGGCGGCGAACCAGGGCGCGTTGGTGGGCCACCACGACGCCACGACCACCACGTCGCAACTACCAACTTGGGCCGGATCGGTGACGACGGCGAACTGCCGCGGGGTGTCGAGATAGGCGAGCATCGGCGATACACCGACGCCCACAACGCAGCTCCGGCCACCGGAATCGTCGACGCGACCGATGAGCGCGGCCGCCTGACGGTAAGCGGTGGGGTCGTTCGTGTAGCCGGGCAGCGCCGTGGCGATCGCTAGGGCAACGCCCGCGCCGGCGACGATCGCACCGGCGGGAAAACGAGCGACGGCGACTGCGGCGAGATAGGCAACGCCGGGGACGAGCCAGACGAAGAAGCGCTCGTCGAGCGCGGACGACTGCTGGACGACCCACAGGAACAGCATCACGACGGCGAGGGCGGCGGCGGCACCCCTAGCAGGGCGGCTTCGGCGGAGCACGATCACAGCACCCCCTAGGGCGAGAGGTGCCACTACCAGCGCGACCCAACCGCCGCCGGTCGTCATCTGGGCGATCCGCCACGGGATGTCCACCTGAAACACTCGGGCGTGGGCGGTCGCGGCGTCTACCATCGCCCGCGCCATCCCGACGTAGGCCAGGCCGGCCACGACTCCGACGCTCAGAAAACGCGTCCGCCACTGCTTGTCGAAGTCGCGCCGCGCCAAGGCCACTCCTAGATGGGCGGCGAGGACGGGAACCATGTACAGATGCGTCGCCAGCCCGATGCCAGCTGCGATCACGTAGGCGACGTCGGCGCGGCGCGTGCGTCGGTCCTCGGCGACGATCACCGTTGACACGATGGCGCACAGCGTCAGGAGGCTGTAACCCCGCACCGACCGGGAGAGCTCGACAAAGGTCGGGTTGCTGGCGAGGAGCGCGCCGGCGACCAGTCCCGGTACCAGTCCGAATCTCCGCACCACAAACCAGGTCAGGACGGCCACGGCGAGGGCGCCGAACAGGATCGGCAGCACTCGCATCATCGAGGCGTCGGTTCGACCCGTGACCACCCGAACCAGTTGCTCGAGGAACGAGAACGTCGGGTGGTTGTTGAACACGGCTTGGCGTTGGAACGCCGCCCACGGCGGTCCGATCCGCACGAACCGTCCGACCGTCTCGGCGCTGTCGAAGTCGAGTGACCGCCCGAGTCCTGGGAGGTAGGCAACGAAGGCGAGGGCACCCACCACGACGGCGGCAATGGTTGGGGAATTTCTCGGGCTTCGCCCTACATGCGGAGGACTGCCGACGTGGAGAGTGCCGGCTGAGCTCACGACCCGAGGCCGAGCACCAGGATCTGCCAGCCACCACCCGGGCTCGGCCGGGAGTCGATCTCTACGTTTGGAGGCAGCCGTGGCTTGTTGCGGTCGTTGCCGTTGGTGACGAGGACGGCGCGTTCGATTCCGGCGGCGCGTAGGCGCTGCACCAGTTCGTCCGTCTCACCGGGCGTAGTGAGCAGCCAGCGTTGGCTGCCGAAGGTGTTCCAGGCAAAGCGAGGAATTGCTGGTGAGGTCGTGATCATCACCGGTCGGTTGCCGGCCACCTGGTGGCCGGCGCGTCCTATGTCGGCCATGAGGTCAGCAGTGAAGCGATGGCCGTTGGTCACGCTTGCGATACCCATGATCGCCATGACGACAGTGATGGTTGCCAACGATGCGGTGGCATACCGGCGCGTTACGGGCGCTAGTGCGCGGCCGGTTTCCCGAAGGGCCAGGAGGAGCACGGGGACGAGGACTGGCAGCCCCAGGGCGAAGTATCGACCTCCCCACTCGCCGCTGCCGCCCTTGGTGTACTGGGTCGCGAGGACGGCAAGCGCGAAGACGGCGAAGGTCACGGCCCCGATCTGGGCTGCGGTGGTCTGCAGCTGATTCCGCCGGATGAGGAGCAAGCCGGCCAGCATCAGCGGGAACGCAACGAGGAGGCCGGGAACGATGTTGGTCGGCTTCGTGGCAACCGCGAGCACAGCCGCTCCTGCCGCAACGGAGCACAGGACGACGATCACGCGCCGGTCTCCGGGATGGCGGCGGACGACGTACGCGCCGACCGCGACCGCAATCACCATTACCGTCAGAGCCAAGGTCAACTGCCGCGGCCCGGTGTAGCCCGGCCTGAGCCAGGTGAGTAGGAAGGCGCGAATCCGCCCGTTCACGAAGCCACCGCCGCCGCTACCCGTCGCGGCGGAGCCGGTAGCGGTGGCGATGGGCGCCACGACTGGACCCACCAGCCGCCGGACCCAGAAGCGCTCGCCGAAATGGGCGCCGACCGCGGCGATCAAGGCGCCGGCGGCAACGAGGAGGGCGGTGGCTCGGGCCCGGGAGCGGAGCCTGAGGGCGACGACCGCGGCCGCGGCTGCAAGGCCAAGGGCGAAGAACACGGCCTCGTTCCTGAGAAGCACAGCTACGGCGATGCACGGAATCACTCCAAGCGCGACGACGAGCTTCCGACGTTCCACCGCCACAACTGCGAACAGCACTGCTGCGGTCGCCGCTGCCGCGCCGAGCGTGTGGGCAATGACAAGGAAGCCGTCGAAGAGCAGTGGGCTGGCGAGTCCGACCACCCACACCGTCGGACGGCCGAGCGACGGATCGACGCGCCGGGCCAGGGCTGCGGCCAGACCTGCAGCAGCAAGTGTGCCGCCGAGTGAGAGCAAGACCATGGCCGCCGTCGCACCCACTCGGTCGGCGCCGGCCAGGAGAAGTGCGTAGACCGGGTGCTTGGCGAAGGGCGCCCTGCCCTTCGATCCCTGTTCGGTCAGCTCGAGCGGGTAGTGCGCGCCGGTTGGGTCAAGCTCCGGCGCGGGATGCTCGACGATCCAACCGTCGCCCCCGGCGAGAGATTGGGCCTGCACGATGGCGGCGCCCTCGTCGGCAGAAAGGGAGGACCCCGTGCCCACCAGCGGCACAAGGGCAAGGAGGATGATGCCGAGCGCGGCAAGGTGGGCCCAGACCGGAGCGTCCCAGGCGCGCCGGAGAAGAGGCCGCCGGGGACGCGAATTCTCAGCCGCAGGGCGGTCCACCACGAGCGTCACCTTGTAGTTATCGGCGTCTCAAGAGGCAGGCGTGAGCCATTCGTGCCACGCGGGCTGCTCGCCCTAACCGACCTCGCGTAACTCTCGCTTGAGATCGTGGATCTCGTCGCGCAGGCGAGCCGCGTACTCGAACCGCAGATCGGCAGCGGCTTCCTTCATCTCTTCCTCCAGCGTGCGGATGAGGCGCTCAAGCTCGTCATGGGGCAGCTCGGCGAAGTCGCTGCGGGGCTTGTCGCGCCGGCGCGAACGGCGATCGCGGCCTGGCGACGGTGCCTTTCCATCACCCTCGGGCCGGAGGGTGGCAAGTATGTCGGTGACGGCCTTGCGGATGGTCTGAGGGTCGATGCCGTGCTCGGCGTTGTGCTGCTCCTGCAGCAGGCGGCGCCGGTTGGTCTCGGAGATGGCCCGCTGCATGGAGTCGGTGACCTGATCGGCGTACATGACGACTTGGCCGTCGACGTTGCGGGCGGCGCGTCCGATGGTCTGAATGAGCGACGTCTCGCTGCGCAAGAAGCCCTCCTTGTCCGCGTCGAGGATGGCGACGAAAGAAACCTCGGGCAGGTCGAGCCCTTCCCGCAGCAGGTTGATGCCGACGAGCACATCGAACTCGCCGAGTCGCAGGTCCCTGAGGATTTCGATCCGCTGGATGGTGTCGACCTCGCTATGCAGGTAGCGCACCCGCACTCCCAGTTCGAGGAGATAGTCGGTGAGGTCCTCTGCCATCTTCTTGGTGAGGGTGGTGACCAGGATGCGGTCGCCCTTCTCGACCCGAGCGTTGATCTGCTCCATGAGGTCGTCGATCTGGCCCTTTGTCGGCTTTACGATGATCTCCGGGTCGACCAGCCCGGTGGGCCGAACGATCTGCTCGACCACTTGGCTCGACTGTTCCACTTCATATTTGGAAGGCGTGGCCGAAAGGAAGATGCACTGGCCGACCCGCTCGTACCACTCGTCGAAGCGCAGGGGTCGGTTGTCAGCGGCCGACGGCAACCTGAAGCCGTGGTCGACGAGCGTCTCCTTGCGTGACCGGTCGCCCTCGTACTGGCCGTGAAGCTGAGGCACCGAGACGTGCGATTCGTCGAGGATCATCAGGTAGTCGTCGGGGAAGAAGTCGAGCAGTGTGTAGGGCGGCGCGCCCGGCGCGCGCCCGTCGATGTGCCGTGAGTAGTTCTCGATGCCCGAACAGAAGCCGACCTCGCGCATCATCTCCAGGTCGTACTCGGTGCGCATCCGCAGGCGTTGGGCCTCGAGGAGCTTGCCCTCCTTTTCGAACCAGGCCAGCCGCACACGAAGTTCGTCCTCGATCGTGACCATGGCCCGCTTCATGCGTTCCTCGCTGGCCACGTAATGGGAGGCGGGGTACATCTCCATCTCCTCGAGCTCGGCCAGGTACTCGCCGGTGAGCGGGTCGACCCGGCTGATGCGCTCGACCTCGTCGCCGAACAGCTCGATGCGCAACCCCTGCTCCTCGTACGCGGGGAACACCTCGATGGTGTCGCCCCGCACCCGGAACTTCCCCCGGATGAAGTTGAGGTCGTTGCGCTCGTACTGCATGTCGACCAGGCGGCTCAGGATGGCGCGCTGGTCGATCTGCTGGCCCTTCCTGAGCATCAGGAGCTGGGTGGCGTACTCCTCGGGTGAACCCAACCCGTAGATGCAGGACACGCTGGCCACGACGATCACATCTCTGCGGGAGAGGAGGCCGGAGGTAGCCGAGTGGCGAAGCCGGTCGATCTCGTCGTTGATCGTGGCGTCCTTCTCGATATACGTGTCGCTCGAGGGCATGTACGCCTCGGGCTGGGAGTAGTCGTAATAGGAGACGAAGTACTCGACCCGGTTCTCGGGGAACAGCTCCTTGAACTCATTGGCCAGCTGGGCTGCCAGCGACTTGTTCGGCGCGACGATCAGAGTCGGCTTCTGGACCCGCTCGATGGTCCACGCCACCGTGGCGCTCTTCCCACTCCCAGTAATCCCCAGGAGTGTCTGAAACCGGTCGCCCCGGTTGACCCCCGCCGTGAGGGCGTCGATGGCCACAGGCTGGTCGCCCGCAGGCTGAAAATCACTGACAACCTTGAACGGCGGCACGCAGAGTGCAGTTTACGACCCCCCTACGACAACAGGGGTCCAGGGAGTTTGGGCCAGAGGGCGTCGACCTTGCGCTTCACCTCCTCCAAGGAGCCGTCGTTCACCACCACCCAGTCGGCGCGCGCCACCCGTTCCTCCCGCGTCGCCTGGGCCGCGACGCGCCGGCGCGCATCCGAATCGGTCATGCCCCGACCGGCGACCAAGCGGCGGACGGCGACCTCTTCGGGGCAGTCGACGACGACAACTACGTCTCCCTTGTCCCAGCCGGTCTCCACGAGCAGCGGGACTTCGAGGACGACCACGGCATCGGGATCGGTCTCGGCGATCACTCGGAGGCGCTCGTCGACCGCCGCGCCGACGGCCGGATGGACGATCGCATTGAGGTCGGCCAACGCAGCCGGGTCGTCGAAAACGACTCGCGCCAGAGCGGCGCGGTCCACACTGCCGTCCGCACCTATCACCGACGGGCCAAATCGGGAAGAAATCGCGCCGTGGGCAGGAGTTCCTGGAAGAACTACCTCTCGCGCAACGGAATCTGCGTCGATAACTAGGGCGCCATGCTCCGCCAACATCGTCGCGACGGTGGACTTTCCAGAACCGATGCCGCCGGTAAGTCCGACCGTAAGCACCGAGCCGACCGTACCATCGGCTCCATCAGCAAGGATCGTCTCTTCTCGCGAGATCCCAGCGAGCGGCTTGCCGCGGCGCGAAAGGTCGGTCGCCACGTGCGCAAGAATCTCGAGAGGAAGGCGCAGGGATGGCCGGAGAACTCGCCTGCGTCCATGAACGCCTGGCTCCTCCTGGTCACGACCAAGCCGCCGACATGGCGCGACCCTCTGGTCTTGTGGCGCGAAGAACCGCTCACGCTGGGCCAGGCCCATGAGGGATTTTGGTATCCAGATCCGCTCGGCTTCTTCGCGGAGCTACGGCGCTGGGCAGTGCAGATCTTCGACGTCTACGAGCCGACGTGGGGGCCCCACGAAGCGCTTTCGCTGACCGCCTTGCTCCACGTCGGCAACGATGCCCGCCGGCTCACGGATGCCCTTGGGCTCTGCCAGCCCCAGGTGATCCTGTTTCTCGACGAACCGTCGTGGATCCTGTCGGGCCTCCAGGTGCGCCAAGTGGCCCACCACATCACCGACCCCCATCGTCCGAAGCAGGTCTATGAAGGATTCTGGGGTCAGACCGAAGACGGACGGGTCGTAGGCAAGGCCCCACAGCACCCAACCATGCACAACCTCTTCCAGGCGAAGGACATGAACGACTTTTTGAGGTCGATTCCCGTTCCCGACTGACGACCCCTAGATCGTGAACTGCACCGCATGCCGGGTGCCGAGTAACGGCACCAGCAGAGTGGCGATGAGGTGCCGATGGGCCGGGTGCTCGGCGTAGCGCCGATACCCTTCGGCGTCGGCGAAGTCGACGACGAGCGCAAAGTCTTCGTTGCCTCCACCCAGGCGGGCGTCGGGACCAAAGCGCAGGGACCGAATGTCCTTGATCTGGTCGGGCAACTCTGCCAGCCCCTCGGCGAACGCGCCGATCTGCGCCTTTGGCGCGCCGGGCTTCCAGGTGAAGAGCACTACATGCCGGAGCATGGCCGGCACGCTACCGAACTGTGGTGCGAGCTAGCGGGACCTCGCGAGACGGGTCAATCCCACTGACGTATGCCACCCAGGAAGTCGCGCACGAGCTCCGGCCACCGGCGAATCCCCGCCAGATCGTCTGCGACGTGGATCTCACTCAGGACGAGCAGCTCCGACAGAGTCTCGGCCGTCTCCACCGGATGCCAAGGGTCGTCCGCCCACGCCAGGATGAGCACCGGCATGACGATGCCCCGTATCTCCTCCCGGGTCGGGAGGTCGGAGGCAGCCGCGCCGCGCAGGATGGCGGGTACGACCCGCTCCTTCATCGTCGAAAGGTGGCGCAGCGACAGGTCTCGCGCCGACGGCAGCTCCTCGGCGAAGATGCGGGGTAGTGGCTCGGCGCGCAGCGACTCGACCCAGGCAGGAAGACCCTTGGCCTCGACCAGTCGTGCGCTCGACTCGTAAAAGTCGGCATCGGCCTTGCGCTGCTCCCAGGCCCGCGGCGGGATGGCGAGGACGAGACCCTGTACGCGGCGCGGCGCGCGCAGGGCCGCGTACAGGGCGGTGGCGCACCCCATGGCCGCGCCGCCGGCAACGAAGGGGACGGAGCCGCCGGCGCGCATGAGATCGTCGACCATGGCTGACCACCGAAACGCCCTGTCGTACTCCTGGAGGGCCTCGGTTCCGCCGTGTCCCCGGGCGTCATAGCGAATGACGCTTGCGACGTCGGTGACACACGACCAGTCGAAGATCCCCAACTCGTCCTCGTGAGCCATTGAGCTGTTGAGATCATGCGACCAGACGAATGTGCAGGTGCCCACGCTCCAATTACACCAGCAATCAAGGCTGAAGTGATAGGTGCAGTGGGCACCTACTGCGGGTTTTACCCGACGAGCCCCGGCTGGCCGCACTGCAGGGGCTTGTAGGCATCGGCTAGGGCGGTTACGTCAGCGCCACCTATGTCGAGCCCCAGGTCCTTCAGCAACGGAGTCAGCACGCTGTTGTCGACATCGCCAATCACTGTGTGCAGGGCGTTGATCACGGCGGTCACGATCTGGCCACTGGTGACACCTAGCGGCAGGACTCCGAGCAACGTCGGTGATCCGGCAGTCACATTTGTGAGGCTCTGAAGACCCACGGGCTGTGAGCCGATGTGCTTGGACGCCGCCGTGGGCGAGAACTCACCCGGGTAACTGAAGCTGACGTCGACGGCAGGTCCATCGATACTTGGCGTGACATTCGTGGTCGGAACGTCCAGCAACGGAAGTCCAAGCAGCTTCACCCGCAGGGTCGCCAGCGTGGCCGAGCCCGAGAACGCCTTCGGGTCGACAGTGACAGTGATGCCGGGGCTCGACGTGCAGTTCACTGTCTTGAGCACACCGGTTGCGCCGGCCGCAGTGAGGTTGATCGGCATGGCGTTGACCACGTTCAGCACGCTCAGGCCCACCGTTACATTCAGGTTGAGGGTCGGGGTGACCGTGAGCTGCACCTGCCCTGTGGTCTTGATCTCCGGCTTGCAATCGGTGCCGAACCAGATCATTGGCGGTTCGATGACCTTGAGGTGCATAGCCGTCGATGCCACGCCAGGGACGGTGATCCCCACGTTGGCGACATCGATGAAGCTGTTCCCGTTCACGGCCGAGGCCTCTGCGGCTGCCGTCAGCAGCTGGAAGAGGTTGAACCTGCTGCCGAGGGCAACACCCTCGGCATCCTGGGCGACGGTGAGGAACTGGCCGAGGTGCATCTTGACCGTGCTGGTGGCAGCGACCTTGAGGGTATTGAAGAGGGTGGCATTCGCGGTGTCGCCCTTCGCGGTCAGCGCGTTCGCTGTCGCCTGGAAGAACTGGGCCAACGTCAGGTCGGTGCTGAGAAGGCTGCTGACGCTCCCGACAGAGAAGCCCATGCTTGCCAGCTGGGTCCGGAGCTGGTCGAGGGTGACCGATCCGCTCGCCAAGCCCTGCCAACTCACGAGCGACAACGACAGGGATGACCCACCGATCATCCGGCCGATCATCGAGTTGAGCAGTGTCGAGCGTGATGTATCGATCGTGGCGAGCGACGATCCGATGGTGAAACCCGCGGGCGAACACTTCGCGGCAATACCTTTCACATCGAGGCCGTTGGGCCCGGTCACAAACGGGAACACGGTCTTGAACGCCGAATGGACTTTCACCCGGACCGCAGTACCGGCGGCATTCACAGTGAAAACGCCAGCGGCGATGTTGCCCCGCACGACATCGCCGGCCGGGTTAGAGGCGGGGTCACTGCAGGTGAGCGTCGAGGCAGGCATGCCGTTCCTCACGACGCTCGCCTTGGCCCGCGCGCACGCCTGGGTCAGGTCGCGGGACGCGTCGAGGGCGGCGAGGTCGGCAACCTTTTGGTCTGTGCGCTTGTCCTGCGCCAACCGCCCAAGATCGACGGCCAGGGCAGTGGAGATGACGGCGAGAACCACACCGACGACCGACAGCACCAGGATGGAGCCACTCTCGTCCTTGCGTCGCATCGCCCAGCGCATCATGAAACCTGAACCACTGCGGTGGAGCCGAACGTATTGGGTGTGACGAGTCCTAGCCCTGGAGCCGGTGGCACCAGCGGATGGTTCTTGTAGTCCCAGGTCACCTTCACGGTCAGGCAGGTGCCGGTTCCGCCGGTGCAGGCAGCCGTTGTATAGGTGGCGGTGTAGCGCCCTGCCGGGGCACCCAGGGCCTTCTCGACCCGGGCTTGCGCCGCCGACGCCGGCAATGACGCGCCGACCCCGGCGCGCGCGCCGTCGGCAGCGGCGTTCGTCACGGACTGCTTCTGGGCGAGGATCACGCCGAACGTGATCAGTCCGTAAAGGATGAAAACGAAGAGGCCAACGACGAGCGAGAACTCCAGGAGCGCTGCTCCAGTCTCGTCGCCACGAGTGAAACGCCGCGCGGGCGCTATGGATTCAGCTCGGTCAGTCACAAGCACTCCAATGCGATCGGAGAGAAGGATCACCAGGACTATCGGTAGCCCTTTCGTCGCGCTTTAGGACCCCGGCAGGGATCTTTTCCCAAACATGCGCTTTAGGACGGCCGCTGTCACGCCGAAAACCACAAGGCAACTGCGACCAACGCGTGCACCGACCACAACCGAGTGGCGGGATCCTCGACCAGCCGGGAGAAACCAATGGCAAGACGTTCGAACGTGATCGTGATTCTCGGCCTCGCCGTCTTCATCGTCGGCGCGGCCGCCACCTACTTCCTTGTCCGAGACAGTGGCGGGAGCGACAGTGCGAGCTCCGTCCAGGGTGGAGTGCAGGTGCTATATGCATCGGACAACATTCCTGCCGGGACGTCCGGCTCGTCAGCGCTCCAGGCCGGGTTGATCAAGACGAAGAATGTGACTCCCGCGGCGAAGCCGGCCTCTGCCCTCACTGACGCCGGCCAGCTCAACGGCCGCACCACGACAGCAGGCGTGCCCCAGGGCTCGGTGCTCACTGATGACGCCTTCCCCGTCGCGCAGACGAGGGTCGGCACGGTCAAGATCCCTGATGGCAAGACGGCGTTCGCCCTCAACATGACCAACGTGCCGGGCGTGGCTGGTTACGCCGGCGCCGGCGACAAGATCGATATCTACGCGCTGACCAAGCCTGACAACGGTCCGAGCGAAGGCCGGCTGGTCCAGCAGAACATCGAGATCCTTAGCGTGAACGGTGCCAATCTCACGCCTAGCCCAGGACAGCCCGGTGCGCCCGACCGCGTCTTTCTGGTGGCCGTTGACCAGGTCCAGGCCGAGCAGCTCGCCTACCTGAGCCACTTCGAGCACCTGTACTTCTCGCTCGTGAACAAGGACCAGGCAGCTGTTTCCCCGACGCCGGGTGTCAACGCCGAATCCGCCGTCCAGCCCCGCTAGGAGAACGCGACTCATGAGAAACCCAAAGATCCTCGTACTTGATCGGGGCGCTGAGCTCCTCAAGGAGGTCCAGATGATGGCCAGCGAGCTCAGGCCCCGTCCGGATGTCATTGCCTGCGAGCGACTCGGCTCGGTCGGCGAGATGCTCTCCAACGACGGGCCGTTCGACGTGCTCGTCGCTGGACCCAGCCTTGGTACCAAGGCTGGTCTGTCTCGCCTGCAGGTGATCCACGATGAGCTGCCGGGGATGAGCATGGTGCTCGCCTTCTCCAGCCGTCCGGACGCCCAACTACGCGACATCGTGCGCGCCGGAGCCATGGACCTACTGCAACTGCCGGTTAGTGAGAAGGTGCTGCACGATGCAATAGAGCGAGCGGTGGAAGTTGCACACCACCGTCCCGCCATCGTGCCGGCGTCGGCGCCTCATGCCCCGGCACAGCTTCCGGCCAAGCAGGCCCAAGTCTTCACCGTCGCTTCGGCGACTGGTGGCTGCGGAAAGACCTTCTTTGCCACCAACCTTGCCTACTTCCTGCACCACAACACCGGGAAGCGGGTCTGCATCGTCGACCTCGACCTGCAATTCGGCGAGGTGTCGACCGCACTCCGCCTACGGCCCCGCTTCACCATCTTCGACGCACTGCAGCGCGACGAGGGCGAGGAGAGTGGCGACCTGCCGGCCAAGATCGAGGATTACCTCGTCACTCACGACACCGGAGTGCACGTGCTTGCCGCGCCGAAGGACCCCTCCGACGCCGACCGCATTCATCCCCCAGACGTGACCAAGATCATCGAGTCGCTGCGAAGCACCTGCGACTACCTGATCGTCGACACGCCGGCGGCCCTCACCGAGATCGTCTTGGCTGCGTTCGACCTGTCCAACGACCTCTACGTGATGGCCACACTCGACCTCCCGAGCGTCCGGAATATGAGTGTCTTCTTGAACACCCTCGAGAAGTTGAAGATCCCCGCGGACAACGTCCGGCTCATCCTGAACAAGGCTGAGAAGGACGTCGGTATCGACATTGACCAGGTCACCCGGCTGTTCCCCCAGGGCTTCTCGGCCGTGCTGCCGTACGCCCGAGAGGTCAGCAAGTCGGTGAACGTCGGAACTCCGATCCTGGCGTTCTCACCTGGTTCTGAGGTGAGTCGCCGTATGGAGACGAGCCTCATCCCGCTCCTCCCGGAGGAGAACCGCGACCGGGCGAGCGCAGCCGCACAGAAGTACAAGGCCCCGGCACGGGGCCCGTTCTCCTTCCTGTTCCGGCGTAATCGCCACTCCCACGAGTCATAAGGAGATCAGTGAACCTCTCAGACAAGCTGGCCGCCCTCGAAGAGCAGGAGCGGTCCGCCGCAAAGCGAGTGAGCAACCCGGTCGTTGAGACGGCCCGGCGTCGGGCCCGAGGGCCCGAAGTCGACAACAGCAAGCGCAACGCGTCCTCCTCATGGGCGGCGTCGAAGCGCAAGGTCCGCGAGTTGGTGCTCACGGAGGTCGCCCCCAAGGTTTCGGGGCTCACCGCTGAAGGCCTCAACACAGAGGTAAAGGCCGCCCTCGACCGCATCCTCCAGCGGGAGGACGTAAAGGTGTCGCCGCGTGAGCGGCGCGCCTTCCTCCAGGAGATGATCCAGGACACGTTGGGCTACGGCCCGCTCGACCCGTTCCTGGCCGATGTGGACGTAACCGAAATCATGTGCAACGCCTACGACGACATATGGGTGGAGCGCTCGGGCCGGTTGCACCACACCGGCGTGTCTTTCACGGACGACAACCAGTACCGCCATGTCATCGAAAAGATCGTCGCGGCCGTCGGGCGACGTGTCGACGAGTCGTCACCGATGGTCGATGCCCGGCTCCCTGATGGCTCCCGTGTCAACGCCGTGATCCCGCCGCTGGCCATTCATGGCCCGGTGCTCACCATCCGGAAGTTCGCCGCCGACCCGTACCAAGTGAAGGACCTGATCAACTTCGGCACCTTCACCCTCGACCTGGCCACCGTCATGGAGGCTTGCGTACGAGGCAAGCTCAGCATCCTGGTCTCCGGCGGTACCGGTACCGGTAAGACGACGAACCTCAACGTGCTGTCGTCGTTCATCCCCGACGGCGAGCGCATCGTGACCATCGAGGACGCCGCCGAGCTCCAGCTCCAGCAGCCTCACATCGTCAGCCTCGAGGCTCGCCCGGCCAATGCCGAGGGCGCCGGCGAGGTCCGGATCCGTGACCTGGTTCGCAACGCTCTACGTATGCGGCCCGACCGCATCATTGTCGGTGAGGTTCGTGGCCCCGAGGCCCTCGACATGCTCCAGGCAATGAACACCGGCCACGAGGGTTCGATGACCACCGTCCACTGCAACAGCCCCCGGGACGGACTCAGCCGGCTCGAGACCATGGTGTTGATGTCGGGCTACGACCTGCCCGTACGAGCAATTCGCGAGCAGATCTGCTCCGCCATCAACCTCATCATGCACCTCGACCGCCTGCCGAACGGTCGTCGTGTCGTTACGTCGGTCACCGAGCTCCAGGGCATGGAGGGCGACACGATCCTCTTGCAGGACATCTTCAAGTTCAAGTTGCACCCGAGGCGGGTTGGTTCCCCTGGGCCCGGAGACGCGGAGGGCACCGCGAACGGCGAAGCCGACGAAATCGCCAGTCGCTACAACGGTGAACTTGCGCCCACCGGCTTGCGCCCGAAGTTCCTCGACAAGCTGGCCGAGGAAGGCATCGACGTGCCGGCCAAGGTGTTCCGCGTCAACGGCCCGCCGCAGCCGCCCCGGAGTCAGAGCCGATCCGGATCGCGCCGCAAGATGCCGGCGATGTCAGCCCTCGCGGAGCCGGAGCGGGCCCGATGAGCACGGCAGCGTTGATTGCGGTTGTCGCGGTTGGGCTCGGCCTTGCTCTGTTCGTCGCTGGGCTCCTCTCCCGGGTGAAGG
The DNA here is from genome assembly GCA_035525375.1 of Acidimicrobiales bacterium. Taxonomy (GTDB): domain Bacteria; phylum Actinomycetota; class Acidimicrobiia; order Acidimicrobiales; family AC-14; genus JALZBN01. Next base: position 8,736 of record DATLEI010000052.1, on the reverse strand, counting down.
CTCGGGAGCAGGCCCTGGCCGAGATCCTCGACCTGCCTTTCGGCGAGCGTGACGTGGAAGTCGAGGCCCTCTCCGAGTCTGAGGGCTACAGCCCCATCGTCGAGGGCACGATCGATCTCGCCGGCAGGGTTGTCGACCAGTTCGACTCCAAGGGCATGCTTTCCGACTCGCTCGAACGGGCCCGGCTGCCCATCCGTCCCGGCGAATACCTGGTCATCACCGTGGCGGGCACGGTCGCTCTTGCGGCCATCGTCTACGGGATCACCGCAGCGTGGTTCTTCGGCCTTGCCGCTGCTGTGATTGGGCCCCTCGTCGCAGCTGGGGTGGTGCGCAGGCGTATCAGCAAGCGCCGGCGCGCCTTCGAAGAGCAACTACCGGACGCACTCACTCTCATCGCGTCGTCACTGTCAGCAGGGCACACCTTTCTGCGGGCAATCCAGATGATGTGCGAGGAGCAGGAACCGCCGCTCGCCGAAGAGTTTTCCAGGCTCGTGTCAGAAACCCGCCTGGGTGACCCCGTGGCCGACGCACTGGCTCGAATGGCGCACCGCTTGCAGATCCGGGACCTCGATTGGGTCGTGCAGTCCATCCGGATCCAGCAGACAGTCGGCGGCAAGCTGGCCGACATCCTTCACACCCTGGCCGAGTTCATTCGTGCACGCCAAGAGGTGCGTCGAGAAGTGCAGGTGCTCACTGCCGAGGGTCGGATCTCGGCGTACGTGCTCGCCGCCCTGGCGCCGCTCATCATGGTCGCGGTCCAGGTCACCAACCCTGACTACCTCCAGCCGATGTACCACGGGTGGGGCTTGGCAGTGCTCCTCGGCACGGCGGGCCTGATGGCTCTTGGCACGTTCATCATCTTCCGCATGATCAAGATCGAGGTCTGACATGGAATCAGTTGGCGTGTTCATCACCTTTGCCGTTGCTCTCGGCGGCGCAGTAGCGATCGCTGTCGGCGTGCTGTCCCGCAAGCCAGCCGACGACGTCGGGCGCTACTTCCAAGACCTCGACGCCGAAATGCCCGAGGTGGCCGACGAGTTCGAACAAAAGCTCTCGGAGCCGTTCTTCGTCCGGGTCGTCCGGCCACTGAGCGGGAACGCCCTCGGGTTCATCACTCACCTCACACCCCGGGACTACCTCGACAGCACCCACAAGAAGATTCTGCTCGCCGGGCTGACCTCGAAGATGCGAGCCGAAGAGTTCGTTGTCGGTCAGGTTGCGTCCACCGGCGTCTTCACCCTCGCCGCCCTCGGCTGGATCGTGTTGGCCAAGCCGTCCTTCCGGATGATGCTGCTGGCCATCATCTTTCTGCCGCTCATCGGGGCCCTCGGCCCGGCCACGTGGCTGACGAGGAAGGTGAACGAGCGCAAGCTCGCGATCCGCAAGGACCTACCCGACACCCTCGACCTCCTCGCCATCTCGGTGGAGGCCGGCATGGGGTTCGAGGGCGCTATCGACATCGTGTGCAAGCACTTCGACTCGCCTCTCGCGGAGGAGTTCGCAAGAACGTTGCGGGAGATGGAGTTGGGCCTGCCACGCAAGGACGCTTTCCAAAACCTGAAGCGACGCACGGAGGTGCCAGAGCTATCAAACTTCGTACTCGCCATCCTGCAGGCAGACGCCCTAGGAATCCCGATTGGACGGGTGCTAAAGACCCAAGCGACCGAGATGAGGGCCAGGCGACGCCAGTGGGCTCGGGAGAAAGCGGCGAAGCTGCCGGTCAAGATTCTCTTCCCGCTCATCGGCTTCATCTTCCCGGCGATCATGGTCGTCATCCTCGGCCCCGCCGTACCCGGGATCTACAGCGCACTGGGCAGCTAGGCACTCGGCAGCTAGCCCGCCGCCGTCCAGAGCGGCTGGCGGGTCGGATCGACGACAACGCTGTCCCGTCGTCTTCGTTGGTCACCGGCATCCGGTGGGCAACGCTGGCGGCGGGCCTGGCGATCGCCGCGGCGCGAAGTGAGATCGATGGCGCGGTGCTTGGCTGGGGCCTGCTGATACTGGGCCACGCAGTCTGGCGCACCGTCCGCAGCGGGCGCCGGCCCACCCAAACTGCGGTCCTCATAGAGATTGCGATCAACGCCGCTGCGGTCATGGCGACTGGCTTCTGGGGGTCGCCGTTCGTCTTCTCGCTGATGACCGGCGTGGTCCTCGCCGGTTTCGCCGTCGGCTTCGCGTTTGCGCTCGAGGCCGCCACGGCGGCGTTCGCCTCGGTGAGTTTTCCCTATCTCATCGCGGAGCCGTCCCTGGCGGGCGTGCAGACGGCGGGTCAATGGATGATGGAGCTGGCTCTCGTCGCTGTTCTCGCCGGTTACGCGAGGCGACTATTCGGCGAGGCGCAGGCCCAACAGAGCCTGGCTCTCGATCGAGTCAGTCAGCTCACCGAAGCAAACGACCTCTTGGTCTCGCTGCATCGGGTGGCCCAGGCACTACCGGCGTCGCTGAACCTTACCGATGTCCTGGCGTCCAGCGTCGAGCGCCTCCGCGGCCTCATTGATTGCGACGTTCTGGCGGTCCTTCTTCGCGATGAGACCAGCTCGGGATGGACCGTCGGCGTGAGCGAAGGCGCCCGTGTCGCCCAAACGATGTCCGACGAGGAGTTGCCGGCACCATTGCGCGCCGCCGCCAGTAGCAGCGTGGCGTCGCTGGTCGTCTGCCTCCAGCCCAACGAGGGCCTCGGTATCGACCTCCTCGCCCGGGCCGGTCTCTACGCCCCCCTGCGGGCCCGTGGTGAGCTCGTAGGGCTCGTCGCGCTCGAGCACCCCGACCCAGGCCGTTACGGACGGCGGGAGCTCCAACTGCTCGACGGCTTCATTGATCACGCCGCGCTGGCAATCGACAACGCCAGATGGTTCGCCCGCCTGCGCACGATGGGGGCCGACGAGGAGCGCACCCGGATCGCCCGTGACATGCATGACCAGGTCGGGCAGTCCTTGGCCTCGGTCGCATTCAAGCTCGACAGCCTCACCAAGCGGTGCCCGGACGGACAGTTGGCCACTGAGCTCGATTCACTGCGAGGCGAGGTGCGGGGCGTGCTGGTCGACGTTCGCAACACCCTGTCCGACCTCCGCACCGACGTCTCCGACCAGCGAGGAGTCGCTGATGTGCTCGCCGCGTTCGTGGCCCGGGTCGGCGAGAGAAGCACCCTGGACGCGCGCCTCGATGTGGACGGGAACGGCCGGCTGCAACTGGTGCAGGAGCGCGAGTTGTGGTGTATCGCCCTAGAGGCGATAACCAATGCGGAGCGGCACTCCGGCGCAGATCACCTGTCGGTTCGCTGGGAGTGCGACGGCGCGCACGCTCTCCTCCGAGTCGCCGACGATGGACACGGCTTCGAGCTGGGTCGACACGGTCGCGCCGACTCGTACGGGATCATGGGCATGCGTGAGCGCGCTGACGCCATCGGCGCGACTCTCGATATCCGCTCCGGGCCTAATGGGACGACCGTGTGCTGTCGATTAAAGGGATTGAGATGAATGCCGTCCCGCTTCCGCTGTCGAAAGACGTCCCCGGTGTCGCGCCGGTCAGGTTGCTCCTCGCCGACGATCACCGCATGCTTCGTGATGGGCTGCGTCGGTCGATGGAAGAGGCTGGATTCGAGGTTGTAGGCGAAGCAGGTAACGGCGCCGAAGCGGTGCGGGCAGCCGAAGAGCTGCGACCAGATGTTGTCTTGATGGACGTTTCAATGCCGCTGCTCAACGGCGTCGCCGCGGCGCGGCTCGTCCGTCAGCGTGTACCGGAATGCCAAGTCGTCATGCTGACCATGCACGCCGAGGCGGACGTCATGGCCGATGCCATTCAGGCCGGCGCTGTCGGCTACCTGGTCAAGGACTGCTCGACCGAAGAAGTGGCCGCCGCCGTCCGCATGGCTGCCAGCGGAGAGGGCGCACTTTCGGCCGAGCTGGCCACGTCGATGCTGGCCGAAGTCCAGCGGGAGACCGAAGACGACGACCCCGGCATCAGTCCTCGTGAGGAGGAGGTGCTCCAGCTCGTCGCCAACGGGCTCTCGCTCCCCGAAGTCGCCCAAACCCTCTTCATCAGCGCCAAGACGGTGAAGAACCACTTGGCGTCGATCTATTCGAAGCTCGACGCACGCGACCGCACTCAGGCCGTACTGCGCGCGGTGCGCATGGGCATTATTCGCTTGGACTGAGCCGTGGACGAACGAAATAGGCCGAACTGCCTATTTACCTCTCCCCCGCAAGTGTCGATACATCTGATGTCAGCTACAGAAGCCCCGGAAGTGGGGCACCTACCGAAGGGGATCACAAAATGGACATCATCGTTTTCTGGCAGACGCAGGTTGCTCCGTACCTCAAGGCGAAGCTCGGTCGGTCCGAGCGTGGCGCTGCTCTCGTCGAGTACGCCCTGCTGCTCGCCCTGATCGCCGTCGTCTGCATCGTGGCACTGACCACCCTGGGTGGCGAGGCCAGTGACAAGTTCGACAAGGTCGGTCAGTCGATTGCCGGCGCCGGCACCTGATCCTGACTATCCCGGTCAGTCAGAGAAAGAGCGGGCCCCTCGGGGCCCGCTCTTTCGCGCGAGGATCCCCCGTGTGCGCGTACGAGTCGGCACCCTCGAGGACCTGAAATCCCAGGGGCGGGTTGTCGTCAAAGCAGGGAGTCACGGTGTGTGCGTCTTCTGGGACGGTGATCGTCCCTATGCCCTCGATGACCGATGCCCGCACATGGGATTCCCGCTTCACCGCGGCACGGTCGAGAACGGCCTCGTCACCTGCCACTGGCATCACGCCCGCTTCGACCTGGCATCGGGCGGAACGCTCGATCCGTTCGCCGACAACGTCCGGCCATTTCCGGTAGAGGTCGAGGGAGGGGAGGTCTTCGTTGTCGTAGGGCCGCCCGCGAGCCAGCTCGACGACCTTCGCCAGCGTTTGGCGGAGGGACTGGAGCAGGGCCTCACGCTGGTTGTCGCCAAGTCGGTGCTCGGGCTACTCGAAGCTGGGGTTCCGGCTGCCGAGATCGTGCGCGCCGGAATCGACTTCGGCACGGCGAACCGGCGCGAGGGATGGGGTTCGGGCCTGACCGTCCTGGTCGCGATGGCGAACCTGGTGCCTCGGCTGGCGACGACCGATCAGGCACTCGCATTGGTACACGGCCTGTCGTTCGTGTCCCGCGACACCCGCAACCATTCGCCCCGCTTCTCGCTCACACCGCTGGGCCGTTCGGAGCTGGCCGGCGAACGGCTGGCGTCCTGGTATCGCCGCTTCATAGAGACTCGGTCGTCCTCGGCGGCCGAGCGCACGCTGCTCACTGCGATCTCAGCCGGTCAGAGCCAAGCAGAGATATCTCGCATGATGACGGCCGCGGTCACCGACCACGCCTTCCTCGACGGCGGGCACACGATCGATTTCACCAACAAAGCATTCGAGGCCCTCGAGCACATCGGTTGGGACGCCGCCCAAGAGGTCCTCCCGACTGTCGTGTCGCAGACGGCGGCCGCCTCTCGCGCCGAGGAGGGTGGTCAGTGGCGCCACCCGTTTGATCTGGCATCACTCGTTCGGGCCACCGAAGAACGTCTGCCCGCGCTCCTCGACGAGGGCGCCGCCAAGGCGGGCTCGTTTGACGACCCAACGTCGGTCAGTGCTTTGGGCTGGGAGTTGCTGGCCGATGACCCCCAAGCTGTCGTTGACGCACTCACGAATGCCTTGCGCGCCGGCGCGACACCAGAACAAGCCGGTCGGGCGGTGGCCCTTGCCGCCGGGCTTCGCATCACCCGCTTCCACGTGCAAAACGACTTCGGGGACTGGGACACGGTCCACCATGGGTTCACCGCCGCCAACGCGCTGCACCAGTCGCTGCGGCGAGCCGCCTCACCGGAGCTGATGAGAGGTCTCGTCCACGGCGCGCTCAGGGGGTATCTCGACCGCTTCCTCAACGTCCCCGCGGCCCGCCTTCCCCAAACGGTCGAGGGCGACCTCGAAGAGCTCGAGTCGTGCTGGGACGAGCAAGGCGCGGTTGATCGCGCCGGCGCGATCGCCTACGGGTGGTTGAAGGGCGGAGGTGACCGGGGACGCCTGATCGCTGTCCTCGGCCGTGCCCTCCTCTCCGAAGACGCCGGGTTTCACTGGTACCAGACCGTTGAAGCCGCGGCGGTCCAGTCCGAAGCCTGGCCAGAAGGATCAGAGGAATCGGCCTTGCTCCTGACAGGCGCGGCGCGCTTCCTCGCCGCTCACACACCGACCCGGCGCGAACTGCCCCATGTCGTGACGACCGCGGCGCGCCTACGGCGCGGGGACGACCTCTTCGAAGCGGACTAACCCGCTAGCCCGCTTCGTCGGGAGCTGGTCCGGAGCCCTCGTCGGCGCGCCGGTGCCACGCCTCCTCGGCCCGGGCCACGACGCGTCGCAGTGGTTGTCCGGTGCGCCTTGCGGCGCGCGCCGCGTCGTCGTGCTCAACCTTCACCCGGCCGGCGCTGACCTTGACCCGCACGGGAACGCCGTCGATGTCGACCTCGTGCTCGGCGCGCGCCTCGGGCCACCGCTGCAAGGTCTGACCCCGTACGCCGAGTGAGCCGGTCTCGGTCAAGAGGATCCGGCTGACCTGCGGTGCCAGGGCTGGGTCGGCCAGGGCGCTGACGGTGTGGGCCGGTCGTCCTTTCTTCATGACGATCGGCGTAATCCAGGCGTCGTGCGCGCCGCCCTCCAACAACATCTCCAAGGTGTGGGCGAGCGTCTCCCCCGTGGCGTCGTCGAGGTTGACCTCGAGCAGCACAACGGGCTGGCCATCGTCAGTTCCGGCGCGCGCCGGCGCGCCGATGATGACCTGCGTCAGGTTCGGCAGGCCGTCAATGTCACGCGCGCCGGCGCCAAAACCCGTGGCGCCGATCGTCATGGGCGGCAACGGTCCGTACGATGTCGCGTTCGCCGCCAGCAAGGCCGCGCCGGTCGGCGTCGTCAGCTCGACCTGCACCTCCCGCCCATACGTCGGCGCCCCCCGTAAGAGCTCGATCACGGCGGGGGCCGGGTTGGGCAGCGCGCCGTGGGCGGCGCGAACCATCCCGCTGCCGGTCGCCACCGCGCTGGCGCACACCTGATCGACTCCGAGCACTTCCAAGGCCGCGCACGTACCGACTACATCAACGATTGCGTCGATGCCGCCGACCTCATGGAAGTGCACCTGGGCCGGCGGGCGACGATGCAGACGGCCCTCGACCTCGGCCAGCGCCGCGAATGTTGCCTGGGCCCGGTCGCGCACCCGCGGCGGCAAGCGGGCCTCATCAACCAAACCGGAAATATGGGCATAGGTGCGCACAACGCCGTCGTCGGGTGCCATCACCTCGACACGAGTAGCGGCGATTCCACCACGCAACACCGGCGCGGTGTCGAGGGTCCAGCCCGTCACCGGGAGTCGTTCGAGAACGGCGCGGACCTCGCTCAGGTCCGCGCCGGCATCGATGAGGCTGCCGAGAGCCATGTCACCGGCAATGCCAGAAAAGCAGTGAAACCAGGCGACTGTCACCGAAGAAGCCGGGCTACCGCACAGGCGGCGCCGAAGCCGTTGTCGATGCCCACCACGGTGATGCCCGCCGCGCACGATGACAACATGGCGAGGAGGGCGGTGACGCCCTCGAGAGCGGCGCCGTAGCCCACGCTGGTTGGCACGGCGACGACGGGTGCCGGCGTGATGCCGCCCACGAGGGTGGCGAGCGCGCCTTCCATCCCGGCGATGACGACGATGACGTCGGCCGCCTGCAGTTCGTCGACGCTGGCGATGAGCCGGTGCACTCCGGCTACGCCGACGTCGGTGACCAACTGCGGCCGGAACCCGTTGGCCGCAAGCGTGGCGAGGCACTCCTCCGCGACCGGAAGGTCTGCGGTTCCGGCCGTCGTCACTACCACCCGGCCCGGTCGTTGGAGCCTCGGACGCCACACGAGCGTACGGCCGGTGCGCACGCCGCCCGGGTTGCGCTCCAGCGCCGCTGCAGCCTGGTCATCGTCGGCGCGTGTCAACAGCACCGGTCCCCCACCGTCCTCAGAGAGCAACTCGGCCACAATGCCGGCGCATTGCTCGGGAGTCTTTCCCGGGCCGAAGACAGCCTCAGTCAGCTCCTGCCGCAACGTCCGGTGGTGGTCGACTCGGGCGTACCCGAGATCGACGAACGGCAGACGTCGCAGGCGGGCCACGGCATCATCGGCCGACAGCGTTCCGGCGCGCACGTCGTCGATGAGCGCCCTGAGGGTGGTCTCGTCCACCGAGTCATTATCCCTATTGTCCGGACAGCCCGTGCCGTCACTCCTATCCTCGGCGTGATGACGCCCCGTATCGCCTTCCTCGGACCTCCTGGCACGTTCACCGAGGAGGCCCTCCTCGGCCAAGCCGACCTCGCCACCTGCGAGCTCGTCACCATGCGCTCCATGCGCGACGTCCTGCAGGCGACCCAGTCGGAGGAGGTAGATCTCGGGTTCGTTGCGCTGGAGAACTCGATCGAAGGCACCGTCCGTCTCGTGCTCGACGGGCTCGTGTTCGAACACGACCTCCTCATCCAGCGAGAGGTCGAGCTGGCGGTCAACCAAAACCTCCTCGCGCCGCCAGGCCTCGCCCTGGCTGACGTTCGCCGAGTCGTGTCCTTTCCCGACGCGCTGGCCCAGTGCCAACGCTTCTTCAAGCAGGAGTTGCCGGCCGTGCAGGCGGTAGCGGCCAACTCGACGGCCGAAGCGGTAAAGGAGGTCGGCGAGTCACGGCCCGAAGCGACTGCGGCGCTCGGATCATCGCTCGC